>JACCVY010000210.1 GCA_013697915.1 Blastocatellia bacterium
AAGATTTAGCTTGAGCGGGCGATTGCGGCTCGCGTGATTGCGACGGTTGGATGGTTTCTATTGCTTTGGTTGGGGGAGCGGGCGACTGCGCCAACAGCCTGGAGTTGAATGTAAATAGGGCCAATAATAGTAAAATCAACGTTTTCATTTGCACGCCTCCGCACTTTAGTTCATTCCTCAAGTCGCAGAGGCGCAAGCGTAATGCCGTGGAGAAAAGAGGACTCGCGCAGCTAACAAAAAATGCGTGGCACCACCCTTCACGCATTTTCTCAGCTGACATCAACCCGAATTACTGAGGCTTCGTTGTTTTCAAATAAGGCTCAAAATCCTGCGCTATGCGCGCGATAGATTTGGCGTCCAGGGTCTTGATATCAGCCTTTTTAGGATTCTTCTCGGAGTAAACCTCTACTCTTACCGACCCGCACGCTGGAGAAATTGAGTTGGCTGGATAAGCATAGAGCCCGGCGTAAGTAGCATCTTGCGCTTTTACGAAGCGGTCCTTTTGATTCATGCCGCGTAAGATTTTTCCCGGATGAATCGGTTCCACCTCGTTGTTGCCACAAAACAATTTCATTCGATAAAAATCAGTCTTGTAACGGATGTTCGCGGGTACCGCTATACCGTAGTTCGCCGCAACGCCACGACCAACAGCTCCCCAGAAGGATTCTCCGGCATTAGGCTCGGCGTCAATCAACAATACCGGTCTATAGTCACCAATGTACTCGCGCCAGTTTCTGAACTCATCAAAAGGTCGATACGTCCCCTGCACGGCCCCCTCTTTTTTATTGCGCTTCGCTTTTGTCTTTGCGGCCTCTCGTTCTCCTTCAGTCTGTAGGCGGTAAAGAAAGGTTGGCGTTGCTAGAGCCACGCGATAATCACCCAAGCCAAATATATATCTGTCATCGTCAAACTTCTTGGCTGTGGCTACTTCCTTTATGGCTTCGATGGGAAAGGTGTCCGTCGGATCAACTGGCAAGAGCCTTGCTTCGGGTTTGGTCGCCTGAGACATCTTAGTACGGGCCTCGGCGATGAGCGGGACAGTTTCTTCAATACGCACTATCCCAGAGATACCAGGTCCACCACCTTGATCAGGGTCGCCAAAGGTTGTGATACCTACGACTTCTCCGATCGAGTTAAACAAGGGTCCTCCGGAGTTGCCATGATTGATGTTTATATCGGAAATGATGGCGCGCGCCTCAACTTTGCTCGCGACGCCGGTCGTCATAATTTTGCGCTGGTTGAGAGGACTGCCAATCGTGAGTACCCGTTCGCCTTCAACAACGGATGGGTCACTGGCACTTGAAGTCGCTAAAGGGGCAATGGTGGCGTCCGGCAACATCGTCAAGTCAACCCAAAGAATAGCCACATCTCTTTCTGGATTCGCTGCTAGAAGAACGCCAGGAACTTTGCGCTTTTCGTCGAATTGAATCGCAATATATTCCGAAGGCCCAACGACGTGCTGATTGGTCATTATCAATCCGTCTTTGTCGAAGAGGAATCCAGTTCCGTGACCCGTTTCACTCCAAACTGTCACTACGCTTGTTTGCAGACGTTGGAAAGCGGTAGTGAGCTCATCTCTCAGGCGCTTCGGCTTAAGCTCCCCTGGCTTGGCTTCACCTGTGGATGGCCCTGCTTGAGGCTGCAACATCGCTAAGATCACGGAATCTGGAACATTCGAGGCTTTGAGCTTTTGCAGGCCGATGGACGAAGTGTCAAAGGCAGTAGTCGAACTCCTGATCTTTGCGATAATGATCTCAGGCGATATGCCTGCCTTCAATAGGTCAATGACATCTTTGTTTGTTAGGCCGGATGAAGTCTGAGCGGTAGTCGCACTTGGTTCTGCTGGAGTTGAGGGACTGGGCTGCGCCTCTTGTGCGACAACTATCGTCGTGGAAACAAGAATAATGAGCAAGCCAGAGAGGACTGCGTTTTTCATGTGAAGAGTTCCTTTCAAAAACGTATGGCGAACAAGCGGCATAACAGACTCAGAGGCAAGCCGCTTGGCGAATTTTGTTTGATTTTGCGAGAAACGAAATGGGCTGGGCGGACATGGGAGCCCCAGCCTTTCAGAACTTAAACGCTAATTGATTCCTCTTCGTGTTCCGGCACGAGATAAGGAGTAACCAGCACGTGCGGTTCATCCGAATCTTCCGCCAGCACGGCCTGGATGATTGGCAAACTCAGCGAGTGCTTCTTCGAAATTCCCGGCACGTCGTGACCGGCGGCATAAACCGGATGCCGTTCATGTTCTTCATACCACTCGGCGAGGTTCGCAGTCTTGTGCATGTTCTCGATGATCTGCCGCCAGCCGACGCCGGTGTTGTAGGCGCAGAATGAAATCTCGCCTTCCTGTGTGCCATAAGGAATGACGCACATCTCGGTGCGGCGAAAGTCGTAGTTGA
>JACCVY010000217.1 GCA_013697915.1 Blastocatellia bacterium
ATTAGAAATGTTTAGATGCGCATAGGCATCTGAAGCAGGCGGCGAGACGTTACGCTTTTCCCTTGAATCTTTCGAGGGAGGAAGGAATGAACGTTTTGAAACCACAACTGCGAATCACCATTGAAACACTGCTCAAGAACGGCGCAACTCAGAGGGAAATCGAGCGCCGCACGGGAGTGGACCGGAAAACGATCCGGAAATACCAGGAAAAATCAAATTCCCCCACCCTGGCCACCGGCTCTGAATTGGCGGAGGATCAAAATGTTCCACCCCGGCCACCGGATGGCGCCGAGTCAAAAGTGCCCAAGAAAATTCCGAAGCACGCCGCCAGCGCTTGCGAAGCCCACCGGGAGTGGATCGAGACGCAAGTCAAACTTGGTCGGAATGCTCAGGCGATTTACCAAGATTTGGTAGAGCAGTCGGCCTTCACGCACAAGTACAACTCGGTAAAGCGGTTCGTGCGCGGAATGAAGGCGCGAGAGCCTGAGCGTTTCGACGTGCTGGAGTTTTTGCCGGGTGAAGAAGCGCAAGTGGACTACGGTCAAGGGGCGCTGACGGCGTACAAGCCGGGAAAGTACAAGCGCCCGTACCTGTTCGTGATGACGCTGAAGTATTCCGGAAAATCATTCCGCAAAGTTGTTTGGAAGACGAGTCAGGAGATCTGGGCGAGGCTTCACGAGGAGGCGTTCCGCGCGTTTGGAGGATGTCCTGAGTACATCGTGCTCGACAATCTGAAAGAAGGCGTTATCAAGCCCGACATCTACGAGCCGGTGATCAACACAGTTTACGCGTCGATGCTCGCGCACTACGGAGCGATAGCGCAGCCATGCCGGGTTCGTGATCCTGATCGCAAGGGCACGGTTGAAAACGCGATCCAGCACACGCAAGGGACGGCGCTCAAGGGACGAAAGTTCGAAGAAATCGAAAAGCAAAACGAGTGGCTCGCGCACTGGGAGGAGAAATGGGCGGCGCCCCGGATCCATGGTCGCAAGAAGCGCCAGGTGATGGAGATGTACCTGGAGGAGAAGCCGCATCTGATGCCGCTTCCGGCGGAGGGTTTTCGATACTTCGTGCAAGAGGAGCGCACGGTCGACGAGGCGGGGCTTGTGCAGGTGAAGGGTTCGTATTATCCGGCACTGCCGGCGGCACTTTTTTCCAAGGTGAAGGTGCGCATCTATGAAAATGAAATCGTCGTCCTGGATAAAGATGGTCTCGTGCTTCGCCGTCACGAGCGGGCGAAGTTCAAGGGGGCTTGTTTGCTGAAGCCGGAGGATCGGATTTTTAATCCGTCGCGGGAAACAGGAAAGCTCATTGAGCGTATCGAGAAAATAGGCCCAAGGGCTGCGGATCTGGCGCGCGGGATATTTGAGCACGGCGGCCGCGCCGACCATGGCGTGATTTACGGTCTTGCGAATCTCACGCGCGATTACGCGAAGGAGAACATCGAGTCCGCATGTTCGAAGGTACTGAGCACGGGGCTTGTCTCATACCGGGCGGTCAAGCGCATCTTGGAGCGTGGGCCGAAGAAAAATGACCAAAGCAAATCGGAGTTGCGCCAAGCCGGCTCTGAGATCCGCGCGATTGATGATTACCAAAAGTTCTGGGAGATGAACTCACAGACGAACAAAGAGGAGAATGATAATGGCGATGTCTACCACTGAAATCGAGAAGGCGTTAAAGGACCTTCGGCTCTCGGGCATGGTTGCGACACTGGAGGCGCGAGCACTTCAGGTTGCAAGCCACGAGATGGATTTTATCGAAGCTCTGGGTTGGCTTGTGCAGGACGAACTGGACCGTCGGAGGTCAAGACTTCTCGAGCGCAGGTTCGCGCTCTCGGGACTTTCGGAGCGAAAATTTTTGAAGGATCTTGACTGGAGCTACAACCCGAAGGTTCCGAAGCGCGATTGCCTTGAGCTTGGAGCGCTCAAGTTCATCGAGGCGAAAGAGGATGTGCTTCTTATCGGGCAACCGGGAACCGCGAAGAGCCACGTTGCCAAGGCCCTGGCACTTCTCGCCGTCGACCGTGGATACAAAGTGATGTATCGGGAGGCCCACGAGCTGGTCGGAGAAATTATCGAAGCGCGCGAACTTGGCGAGATCAGGAAGTACCGCATGCAACTTCGCTCGGCGGAGCTGTTGGTGATCGATGATCTGTTTTTACGCCGACTTCCATCGGGCGCCGGTGATGAACTTGCCGACGTGCTGATGAGTCGCTATGAAAAGCAGTCGACGATCGTGACATCGAACCGGCCGTTCGACGATTGGGCGAAGCTTCTGGGTGACGTTGTTGTCGTGGCTCCGTTACTTGACCGGCTCATGCACCACGGACACCTGCTGAAGTTCGAAGGAAAAAGCTGGCGCCTGAAAGAGGCCGCCACTCGACTTGCCAAACGCGGGTCAAATGCGTAAAGATCAGCTGTCTGTCTCGCCGCCCGAAGGTGGAGGAATTTGACCCGGCCACGAGTGGGGGAATTTGAGGTGGCCGCCGGGGCAGCGATCCATTTCCTGAATGGCTTGAAGCGTCTCCGTCCATCCTCTCCGATATGTCTTCACACCCTCAAGGGCTCGTTCATGAATTTTTAGAACAATTGCTCGCATGACCAACCTCCCAATTCTTAATTTGGTTCTTCTATCACGTGTTTTTCAAATGCAATTTTTCTGGAATTTCCGACTTAACTTGCATAAGCGAGGCACCGCTTTTTCCATCTCAAAAGTCTCTATTCAGCGTCTACGAGAAACTTAAGTTAAAAATCGATCCCGCTCTCGCACCAAACTTTTAATTGCGCTAACGCCCATCAGAGAGATTCGAAACCCATGTCAAACTGATTTGCAAAAAATATTTCCCGAAAGTTTGTGAAAAGAAGACTTGCACGTCGCCTTCGGACTCAGCTGGTTCGAAAGAAGCGAAGCTGACTTTCTAATAACCGTATGGGCCTGACGATTGAAATGGCTTTGCGATTTACTGGCAATCCAATGTCATGGAGCGACCCCATCCCGAGTGTTTTATAGACATTTAATTTATTTTCTTGCGACGGTAACACCCAAGGCGTAAAGGATTGCAGACAAGAGGAGTCGAAATGAAAACAACCCGAAATCTCATATTGAACGCGATATTAATTTTCTTTGGCGCGGGGGCCGCTGCCAACTCATCATCTTATGAAATTCAGTATGAATTTGTTGACGCAGTGGTTGTGCGACGAATTATCGTTGGATTGCCACAATATGATCGGCCCGAAATACTTGGTACAGGCACGCTATATGTAAACGGGACTTCCAACCTCGTTTTGGGTCAGTATGATCTGACGGTTAAGTTAGACGATAATCAAACGAGGTCTGCATTCAAAGTTTGTTTGAACTATGCCCGGGTGGCCATTCAACAAGGCGAGAAACTCACTATCAAAGGAACCTCGTCACATATGCCAAGCGGAGGATATAAGAACCTAATTTTCCTTGATTCACTAATCGAATGTAGACTGTGAACAGCAACGTAATGACGATCAGCCACCCGCCGCTTGCAAACTCCTGACAAGTTCGACCGTCCAATTGGATTCTAAATTTTCACGAATTGTTTAAACGACTAAGCAGTTCGTCAAAAATCTGGTTCGAAGCGCCCATGCTGAGGCGAAAAAATTCGTCTCCGACTCCGAACGCATTTCCGGGCCGGCCCAAAATGCCGAAGCGATTCATGAAGGTGTCCGACGTATCGCCTTTGCCTCTGATCCACGCGTAGAGTCCCCACTCGCTGAGCAATTCAAATTCGGGATGCCCCTTGAGCGCCAATGCCAGGCGATCGCGCCGGTCTTCGAGAACCTTGCACGCGTACGTGATGCATGAGTTAACGGGGTCGTCGGCAGTTGATTTTAAGATTTGCGCCGCCACAGTTTGACTCTCAAGCGAAATGCCCATGGAGTTGAGCAAAACGTAACGGTGCATTTGGGCTGCCATCGCAGGGTCTTTGACAAGTGCCCAGCCGATGCGGCAGGCGGCATGGCCCGTAACTTTCGCGAGACTAAAAATCATGACG
>JACCVY010000242.1 GCA_013697915.1 Blastocatellia bacterium
GACCACAGCCGCCGAAGGTGGTTTGGACCCTGTTCCTGCAAACCGGTTCCGAGGGGCCTCCCCTCATCAGTTAAGTAGTTGCGCACGCTTGGCCCTTTGCGGCCCTTCGTGCTCGTGGCGCACAGTCATCGGCGTAGCGCACCATCTCCACTCCTCTGGCCGCCAGCTGGTGGTCCAAAGGATCGAGATAGATGTTCGACAGCAACGGCGAGATAACCGCTCCTTGCGGCGTTCCTGCCGTTGGCGTCCAACTCGCCAGCCCTTCCATCACGCCCTGCTCAAGGTAGGAGCTGAGCAGTTTGATGACTCGCCCGTCAGAGACTTTCTCCTGTACCCGCTCCAGCAATGGCTCGTGCGGGATACTGTCGAAGTAGCTCTTCAGGTCGGCATCGACCACCCAGGTGTAGCCAGCTTTCAGCAGTCCGTCTACTCGACGCAATGCCGGCTTGGTTCCACGCTGTGGTCGAAACCCATAACTCTGTTCCGCAAAGTCTCGCTCGAAGATTGGCTCCAGTACATTGCGGAGCGCCGTCTCCGCCACCCGGTCGCGTACCGTCGGAATCCCCAACGGGCGTCTTTCTTTCGTGCCCGGCTTGTTGATCCATACTCGTCGCACCGCCTGCGGACGATAACTGCCGTCCTGCAGCTGGCGGGCGAGCTTTTCCTGGTTCGCGCTCATTTGGCGTTCGTACCGCTCCACTGTCTGGTGGTCCACTCCCGCCGCTCCGCCGTTGGCCTTAACTCGCGCGAAGGCCCGCGTCAGATTGGCTGCGGCGTACACCTTGTCAATCAGGCTAAACCATTTGCCTCCTTTTACTCCCTGTTCGAGAGCTGTCAACATTCGTGGCGTCCAGACCGACGGTTCGACCCACGACCAGCGGTCGGGCATCTCTCCGGTTTGTTTAGTCCCGACAGGTCGGGACACTGCCACCGGTTCTGTTTCCCCCAATCTGGTTGTCACGTCTCCACCTTCCTGCGCCCCTTCGCTCCATCTCCGTTACGAGACTTCATCGCTACTATGAGCGCTCTGACTCCTGCTCGTCCGGTTCTTCGGCTCCTTATTGGCAGCATGAACGCCGTCGCTTCTAGCGAGCAGGTCTCCCTGATTCACGCAAGCGGCCTTCTTGACCATTCCGTCTCCAATCACCCCGCATGGCCCTGGCACCGCTTTATCACGCTACCCCTTAGCTCGCCAGGTCTCCGTCTCCGGTCTCGGCTTCGCCATTGCCTAGTAGGCTCGCCACTCATGCTGAGCCGTATCGAGTTCGTCATCCTACGGACTGGTCGTTCACCTCCTGCTGCTCTCCACCACACATCGCTGTGTCGCAGTTGCATTCGGTTACAGGCCGGAGAGCGTCTGCCTGAAGAGGACTTTCACCTCTCCGACCACTTGCGCTTTCAGGCGCACTAGGCCAGCCGTTTTACGGCTGGTTAGAATCCCCACCCCCAATTGTAGGCCGCTTCAGCGGCCTTTCTCATCCCTTCATCGAATTTCTTGCATCGATCCAAAACGCTTCCAATCTTAACCATGCTGGACGAATTTTCAGAAGATGTTGTCTGCTGTAAGCATGCCGAAGAACGTATATAGCGAAATCAATCTGCACATGACCTGGCACACCAAAAATAATGCTCCTGTGCTAATGGAGATAATCGAGAATCGCCTTCACCATTATCTCGAACATGAAATTCGAAAGACGAAGAATGTGTTCTTTCATGCGGTAGGCGGAACGGAGAATCACGTCCACGTGGCTGCAACCATTCCACCGAGTCTCTTAATTAGTGAATGGATCGGGAAGCTAAAGGGAGGAAGCTCGTTCTACATAAACCACGAGATCGCCAACCGCAAATTGCTTAGCTGGCAGGATGGTTATGGCGTGGTTAGTTTTGGAACGAAAGATTTGAAGTGGGTGATTGAGTATGTGAAAAACCAAAAGGAACACCACGCTCGCGGAACAACAAAGGAACGACTGGAGCGTTCTGACGAAGATGAGAAATCCCAAAGGCCGTTGAAAACGGCCTAAGAATTCCCGATGCGGATAACCAGCCGTAAAACGGCTAGCCTATCAGCCCTTCGGGCTAGCCGCCTGAAGGCGGCAGTCAGTGTCGTAAACGAGGAACCTCGACACGGCTGGCAGCAGAATCAAACGCAATGATTGTCCCGCCGAAGCCGACGGCCCAACCATGAGCGCTGTCGGCAAAGAAGATCCGTTCCAGGTTGTGTTCCGTCACACTACGTTCCATCGCCCAGTGCGTGCCGCCGTCCATCGTGTGCAGCACCACGCCTTCAGCACCGACCGCCCAGCCTTCGGCTGCATCCAGGAATTTCACATCAAACAAATCAGTTTCGACGCCTGAGTTTTGCGGCAACCATGAACGACCGCCGTTCAGAGTGCGATAGGTAGCGCACATCTTTCTTCAGTATCCAGACTTCCTGCTCGCCACCTTCTTCTGCTTCACGATCTTCCTTCTGTTGCGTGGCAATCTTGCGCATGTGCTTATGGACCGATTCTTCGCTCATTCCCAAACGCAAACCCAACACTTCGCGCAAAGGTTTCGCCGACGCACATAAAGTGCCGGCGGCAACTAATAAGAAAATCAGACTGCTGAGAAATAGTTTGCGCATCAGTGTGATTGAGCTTCTGATAACCTGACGATGAAAGGCAAGAGCTGCGTGCAGCCAGAAGTCTCGGATGGCTGAATGTCGGCTGAAAGGAACAGCACGCTCAATTTCTTCCTTTTCGACCAACAAAAAACCCGCGTGCCAAACGCGGGCCGATTCAGAATGAACTAAGCGGCTTTCGCGGTTAAGCGATCGCCGTGGATAAAGCGACACGTGTATAGCGTGCCTCAAAGGGAATGACTGGCCGCGCACTCTACAACTTGTTCGGGTCGGCAGTACAGTTATGGACCGAATCGCTGGATATATTCACCGGAAACGAGAAATGACTTGACCATTTCGGCATTGACGAAGTTGCCGTTGAACTGGTTCAGCTTCGTCAACCAGAACTCGTAACCGCTATAATCGGAGTCAGGAGTGTCGTTTGGATTGCGCCGCAAATAGCCAAAAAACTGGGCCAGCACAAACGCTCGGTTGAACTCCTGCTGATTGAGAGTTGAGTTCTCGGCCACTCGCCGTAGCGCCCGTCCGCGCGCACCAATGTCCGTAGTAGGACTCATTGGTCCGCCAAACTCATTGATGGCAGCATCGCGATCAGTCGCGGTAGGTACCACTCCAGCGTTCAAAAATAAATTATCAACAAACTGCGCTGCTGTCAGGGTTGTTGGGAACGCCGTGGTGAAGCGTTGGCGCTGAACGAACTCCGCGATCAAAGTCTGTTTGTTGGTTTCCAATGTCTGATCGGCCCCAGGTTGCCCTATTACCACTCCCCGCCCAATCTGCTGCGTGTCTGCCAGAAACTCCCTGAAGCGAACGATGGGTACCGATATCGTATGTTGCGGACCGAAGTTTGAGATGGCCGAGTTGTTGTCGCCGTAGGACACTTTAAATAGTCGCTCAACCAGATAACCGGTTTG
>JACCVY010000248.1 GCA_013697915.1 Blastocatellia bacterium
GCCAAGCTGTTTGCGCACTGGCAGATGGGCGTGAGGCGTGGTTCCCTGGTGGGAGCCGTATGAGCGGAGACGTTCACGTACGGTTCTGCGAGAGCCTGCGGGTGAGATTCCTGCGGGCTACTCACCTTGTATGCGGCTTCGGACGGGAAGGAGAAGCGCAGCGTTTCTACAGGGAGTTGGAAGAACGTTTGCGGAAGTTCGGACTGGAACTCGCGGCGGCGAAGACGCGGGTGCTACCGTTTAGTCGCTACCGCCGAGGAGAGACCAGCTTCGACTTCCTGGGTTTCGAATTTCGTTGGGGGACCGACCGCAAAGGACAAGCACGTCTGCAGCGGCGCACCGCACGGAAGAAGTTTCGCAACTCAGTCAAACGTGCAGCCGAATGGTGTAAGAAGAATCGCCATCTCCGGGTGGGAGAACAGTTCAAACTGCTGAATGCCAAGCTCCGTGGGTATTACAACTACTACGGA
The DNA here is from genome assembly GCA_013697915.1 of Blastocatellia bacterium. Classification (GTDB taxonomy): domain Bacteria; phylum Acidobacteriota; class Blastocatellia; order Pyrinomonadales; family Pyrinomonadaceae; genus PSRF01. The sequence goes on from JACCVY010000248.1 coordinate 471, forward strand.
GTGCGCGGCAACTATGCCAGCTTGAACGAGTTCTTTCAGCAGGTGCAACGGTTGCATCTGAAGTGGCTGAATCGGCGCAGCCAGCGTCCCAGTTACAACTGGGCTGGCTATCGTACTTTGCTTCAGCACTTCGCGCTTGCCCGACCACGGATTGTGGGGCGTCCAAAACCACGTCTGGTCGCCTCAGGCTAGGCCTTGATGCGGAAGCGAGTATTCACGAAGAGCCCGGTGAGGGAAAACTGCACGCCGGGATCTGTGCGGGGGCTGTCGGGTAACTGGCAGTCCTACCGCGATCTCCAGAGCGCCGGAAATAAAAACCCGAACCAGATCCGCTCGGATGATGGTTCGGGCCTGTATCTCAGCGTCTTGCCGTATCAGCCAATAAACATCTCATCCTCTCCGTAAGTTTGGTTGATGGGCTTTGGTAGCGGCGCCACGAGAACTTCGAGGCCGCGCCGAAAGCCCGCCATAATCGCGGCGAGCTCGCGAGCCGGCTCGACCACGCGGCGCTGAATGAAATCGGTAGTGGTAACTATCTGACCGTGGGTCCGATCTATCGTACGGCTGACTAATTCAACTTTGTCGCGCGCTTCGCCTGCCGTCTCGCTGACCAAATCCTTTAGCTCTCCGACCTCGTCTTTTATGATCGCCAACGATTCGGAAAGGTTCATGGTAGCCGTTGAGAGATGGCCGGACACGGCATTGAACTGTTCGGCTATTTGCTTGCCTTGCACTGCGATTTGTTTGCCTTGCTCGCTGATCACGGTGACGCGCTCGATCAGTGGTTCGAGTTTTTGTTCCAGCCGAGTCACCGACTTCACTGCGCGATTAACAAATACCGCAATCGCGATCATGGCCAAGGCGATGATGATGAACGACAATGCGATCACCACCATCACCCAGAACATCGGATCGTTAGGATTTATTTGCAAGGCAAGAGTGGACATTTTCAATTTCCGATTTCCGATTGCCGATTTTCAAGAGCATAGCCTGCGCTTTTACCATTGCCTCTAGCCTAAGACCAATCGGCAATCGGCAATTCGCTAGTTCGCTTTCTCAGTGTACTTCGGCGCTGCTTCAATCCGGCCGGACATTTCTGTCTTGCGCTTCTCTTCCTGGTAAGCCTTCTTGCCCGCGTCAATCGCTGCCGCCACGGTACTAGTTTGGCGCGATGCTGTTTCGCGCGCAGTCTGCGCGACTTCGCCAACCTTGCTCGACGCTTGCGTGTAGAGATCGGAAGCCTTCTCGCTTGCTTGCGAGTAGAGTTCGGTCGCGCGCTCACGCGTGGCGTCGTAATACTCGCCGGCGCGTTCGCCCACTTGTTGCGCTGCCTCGCGCGATTTGTCGATGCCCTTGCGGGTCGCATCAGCAATGTCGCCGCGCAGTTCTTGTCCTGATTTGGGAGCAAAAAGCAGAGCGATAACGGCGCCAATGCCGCCACCAATCAAGAGGTAGGTGAGACGAGTGGAAACGCTGTCGCCAGAGTCACGTCGATAATCATCGTTTGCCATAACAGGTCCTTTCTGAGCCGGGGCTACAAGCCTGGCCGTTTTGCATTATGAATTGGAGTTTTTCAGACCTGGACTATAACAAACCCATGTGAAGCGGCGCAAGAATGTGGGCCACCGGGGCGAGCAGGCAGCGGGCAAGCGCCAGCGAAGAGTTTGACGTCTACAAGTGTAGACGCGGCTCTATCCAATTGGGAACAATCGTGAATGTTTGCTTCGATTTGCTTGGCCTTCTACCATATCTGTCCGGGCATGCGAGTTGCTCCATTCAAGCGTATTGGACATGTAGTGTCAGTTACGACAACACGCCTTTCCAGGCCAGGCCGATTTCCTCACACCCCATGGTTCAACTCACTCAACGATGAGTGTTGACAAAACCAACTACCCTTACTCTCACAAAAAGGAGAATTATCTATGAGAAGACTTACTACGACCTTTCTGACGGGCCTATTCGTGGCTATGAGTGCCCTGTTCGCTACCAATAACGTGAGTTATGCCCAAAAGCCGTCAGGAGAAAACGAGGCCAACGAGCTAAGGTTGCCAGTTATATCGAAAAAGGCGACACCGAAGGCGCTGAGAAGCTAATGCAAGAGTTGCAGTCCAAATCGCCTGAAAATAACCACAGCCTTCAACCTTTTAACTTTCACATTTTCTTTGAAGAGATTAAAGCTTGCGGGTTCTATCCTCAGGAAACAAGACTCGAGTGCATGATCGAAATCAAGCAGCCCTTCGGTTACGCAGGCGGAGTCGGCACGGCCGGATCGATCGAGAACGTCCTCTTCTGCGTCGATTGGAACGGCGACGGTGCCTATAACTCCTCCGAATCCGTAGGCGAAGGGAGTGTGGCGATGCACGATGATTCGGCGAATTCTAAACCCGGTTGGCAGTACGCGGTTTATCGCGACTTCGATCCGCGAGGAGGTGTCCGCACTTCGCTTAATAATCCTAATATCGCGACTACGACGACCAATGGGCCGACCAGAAACGCGAGAGCGATTCTATCTTGGTTTGTGGAGCTGACCGATTGTAACTACAGGCCCTTTTGGGGCAACGTGGTCAACTTTCGCATTCGGTTTGATCCGATTCGCTGAGGTCGGACCCGTGGAGTAGGCTTTCCCTTTCGAGCCATTCCGCGGCTGGGGAAACTCAGCCGCCACTAAAGACGGGGAAGGAGAGGTCTACTTCTCGCTCGCTTCGCCGCTTGACCCTTTACCGTTGTACTGATCGAGTTTGCGGTAGAGGGTCTTGCGGCCGATGCCGAGAGCGCGCGCGGCATTCGTCTTGTCGCCATGCGTGTAGTCCAGAGTCGCTTCAATCGCCTGCTTTTCTATTTCATCCATTGACGACGGCACTGTGACTTCAAACGTAGTTGTTCGTCCCTCGCTGGCGGCGCGTGCGCGTTCGACTTTGATCCGGTCTTGCTCCTGCAAAGCAATCCTGCTGATTGCTTCCGGCAGATCTTCCAACTCAATTTGCCGTCCCGAAGCAATGATCACTGCGCGCTCGATCGCATTTTCCAGTTCGCGCACATTGCCGAGCCACTCGTACGTTATTAAAGCCTGCAAAGCATCTTTCGAAATACCGGAAATGAAGCGCCCGGTTTTTTGTTTATAGTGTTCCAGAAAATGAATGACCAGGGGATGAATATCTTCGGGCCGTTCGCGCAGCGGCGGCAGGACAATGGGAAAAACAGAAAGCCGGTAATAAAGATCGCGCCGAAAACTTCCGACCTCGGTTGCGCGTTCGAGGTCTACATTTGACGCGGCAATAATGCGGACGTCGGCCTTCAACACTTCGCTGCCGCCAACGCGGGTAAACTCGCCATCCTGCAAAACACGTAACAAGCGAACCTGCGCCGACAAACTCATCTCACCAACCTCATCGAGAAACAGCGTGCCGCCATTAGCTTCTTCAAATCTTCCCTGGCGGCGCGCGCGCGCATCGGTAAAGGCGCCTTTCTCGTGACCAAACAGTTCCGACTCGAGCAGTGTCTCCGGAATCGCGCCGCAATTGAGTTTCACGTACGGCTGATCTTCGCGACCGGAGTTGTAGTGAATTAAGTTCGCGAGCAGCTCTTTTCCTGTTCCTGACTCGCCCTGAATGAGCACGGTGGTCTGTGTGTCGGCAACGCTCAGTGCCAACTCGATCGCGCGTCGAAAGGCGGACGTTTGGCCAATCAAGCGGTCTTCGCCATAGCGTTCGTGCAGCGCATCCCTCAAATGCATGACTTCTGCCGATAGTTGATCTCTTTCCAGGGCGGTGCCGATTTGATCGGCAATGCCTTCGACCAACGCGACTTCGTGATCCTGAAAACCACCCTGGCGCGCTTCGCTCCACACCAGGCCGAGCAGTCCAAACGTGTGGCCGGCAACGCGCACCGGCGCAACCAGGGCGGCGCGCCCGCCAAGAATCGAATTGAACATCAGACGAAAAGGAAACGGCAGGTCGGAATCCAGCAGCCGCAAGGTTTTTCCTTCGGTCAGCACTTCGATCGCCTTCGGGAACTCGGTCAGATCGAGCGACTGTGCATGTTCCTCGATCAAGCCCTGCACTGATTCGATCGCTGCGTGCGGCGCAGCTTTGAATGCCACCAGACTGATGCGCCCGCCTTTCGGATCGAGCACCCCCAGCGCCGAATAGTCCGCGCCCACGAGTGTGATTGCGCGTTCGAGCACCAGGGAAGAGACTTCGCGAAAATCGGAGCGCGCATTGATCGCGTTTGCGATTTCCAGCAGCGCACGCTTTGTTTCTGCCTCTCGTTCTTTGTCGGTGTAAAGGCGCGTGTACTGATAGCCCACGCCGATCTGCCGCGCAATCGATTCAAGAAACGCAACTTCATCATCCAGCCAAACGCGCGGCGTGCGGGTGGTGTGCAGCCCCACCAAACCAAGCACATCGTCGCCAAGCAGGACGGGCACAACCAACAACGAACGCGTGCCCAGACCCTTGGCCAGCAGGCGGACCTTCGGGTCCAGGTCCGGCGCGGAGGTGTCGTCAAAACGGATGGGTTTGGCGAGGTCAACGCGTTCGGAAAGTTGTCGCAGATCAATAGGAATGGTAGTGCCCAGGCTGGAAGGAACGTCGTCGGAAGCACGCCATTCGTGGCTGATGCGCAGCTCGCTGGTTGAGGTCAACTGAATAACATCGCAGCGATCGACATTCATCATGCGGCCCAACTCCGAGACGATCACTGTCAAAAAGCGATCGAGGTTGATTGCCGACGGCAGCGTCAAGGCAAGGCGATTGATAATTCCTTCGCGCGCCTCGTGCATCTTGATTTTGCGCTCGAGCGAGAGAGATTGGGCGGTGTCTGACATGGGGATTTAGTTCGGCAGGATCATAGCGAACCGCTGGCGGGTAACGCAAACTCATGCTGATGTCCGACAAAATTCAGTTCGAAGTTTTTCTCCCTCTCCCGTTGGGAGAGGGTTGGGGAGAGGGCTTGTACGCGCCAAGCTTCGCACCCTCCCCTAACCCCTCCCAAAGGGAGGGGAAGAAACCACGCACGGTCCAACAACTTGTTCAGACGTTACTTCAGTTGGTCATGCCTGGGACAAAGGTTGATCGACAAACTAAAGTTTGTCGGACATAATATTCGCATGCCGATTTACGAGTTTGAATGTACAAAGTGTAAGGCGCACACCGAAGTCTTTCAGAAGATGAACGACAAGCAGCCGACCAGGTGCCGCAAGTGTGGCGGCCGTTTGGAAAGGTTGGTTTCAGCGCCGGCGATTCAATTCAAGGGCTCCGGTTTCTACCTGACCGACTATGGTCGCAGCGGCCAAAAAACCCTGGAAAAAAAGGAAAGTGAAGCAACCAGCAGCGACGATAAGAAATCTGATAAAGCGGAAAAGAAAACTAAAGACAACTCCCCGGTTAAAAAAACTTCCGAAAAAGCTTCCTCAACCAAAGTCTCCACTGGTGATTGAAGCCCGCGCGTTTTTGAGTTCATGTCCGACCGATTAATGACGGCAGCGTCAAACAGCAGCCAGAAAAAGAGAAGACGTTTGCGCGCTTCCTCAATTTTAATTTGTTTGGTTGCCTTGCTAAGTACGGCTGTGGCGTTGATGGCCCAGGCGGGGCGCAAGCCGGCTACAACCACCGAAGGGGGCGTGCTGCTGAATGTTGTTGCCAAACGCACCGACAACTCGACTCGGCAGATTACTTCCAAACAGCTTTCGGTTTACGACAACGGCATCGAACAAGCCATTCGAAACTTCACCCCCGATCCTTCGCCGGCGCGCATCGTGCTGCTGGTTGATAACTCGCTGACGATCCGTGCGGACGTGGAAAAACTGGAACAGGCGGCGCGCGAGTTTGCTTACGAGATCTATGAAGGCGACAAGCTGTTGATAGTGGGCTATGACGAGCAGGCCGAGATCGTCGCTGACTGGACCGACGACGCAAAGGCTATTGACACGTCGCTGAAGCTGTTTCGCAAGAAGGGCCAACCACATTTGTTTGACGCGGCGAGCGCCGTGATCGACGAAGCCCTGCGAGCGACGCCCGGACAAAAACGCGTCATCGTGGTGATCAGTGACGGGCTGGACCGGGGCAGCAAAACAACTTTTGAAAAAATTCTTGCTGAATTGCAATCACTGGATATCACGGTTTATGCGGTTCAGGCTCAGGATCGCACGCGTGGCGCGATTCGGCGCGATGTGCCCAAGCCAAAGCAGGTGATCGATAGGTTGGTCGAGGGAACTGGCGGCGTGATCTTCTCGATTGATGAGCCGGCCGTGGCGGCTAAGGCGATTTGCGATGAGCTAAAAAAGAATCGTTACGTGCTGTCGTATCTGCCTTCAAACGCGCCGCTTGGCGAACCACGAAATCTATTGATCGCGGGCGATGAGGGAATTACGGTGCGCTCAAAGACAGTGCAGCCGGCGAACTAGAGAATGAACTCAAGCAGTTCAGAGTCCAAGCAGCTTGCAGTAGCCACCCAGCATCAACCTAAAGGTTTTACTCTGAACTGCTTGTCGCAATCGGATCTCAGCTTTTTCTTCGTGAGTAGAAGTAGAAAAGAACGGCGATAATTATCAGCACCAAACTTTCCATGAAGACGAAAAACCGGGGAACAAAAATTCCATCCTCGTCATGAGCATCTGAGAACGCGACAAACGTTCCGACAATCAAGCCCGCCGCCAACCACACAATTTGTCGTCTGCGATCCCACATCTCTTGAGTAAACAGTGAACGGTAAACAGTAAACAGCAGACAGCAAACAGCAAACGATAAATCTCTAACGTAGCTCCGAACCGTCCGGCTGTTTACTGTTTACTGTTGACTGTTCGCTACTTCAAGAGTCCCGACAGCCAATGCATGATGTTTAGTGCAAACTGACGGTTATCGTTGCCGGGTACGTTCATTCCCATCTTAAAGTTCTCCGGACCAGCCACCTGCGCCGAGAGCATGGCGGCCTCGCCGAGCATGACGACGCGGCCCTTGCTAAACTTGAACGCGAGACCCTGCGCCTGACCGGCCACGGACTTCTTTTCACCACCCATCGGGTCGGCTTGATCTTTTGCTGTGGCCGCCAATGCCATAAGTTGCGTAGCTCCCTGCGGGCCTTTCAAAGCCTGGCCGGTAAAAGTCTGCACTCGATTGATTCGTTCACTATCGTTGCGGCCCAGGGTAATCGGGTGGTCCAGCAACAGCTTGTTCTCCCTGGAAAAAATCAGCAGCGACGGATTATCCGGCACTGAGTGTTCGACATCGAACACAAATCCTTTACTCATCTCGACATCGAAACGCTTTGCCAGAATTTGCGCAGCCGAGCCAAAGGGCGCGTGATCGGCAATCAGCAGCAGCGCGCCACCGTTGCTAACCCAATCACGCACTGCATCGCATTCCTTCTCGGTAAAAGCAGGCTTATCAGCGTCCTCGTCGTCCATTTCCTCGGCGCCGATTGCGTTGGCAATTATCAGAATCTTGTAGCTCTGCAATGACTCTTTGCTGAAGGGCTGGCGGTTTGCTGCAATCTGATAACCATCGCTGAACATGAGATCGACGAATGGCTTATAACGACCGGTAGTTGTATGAAAGTTGTTATGAGCTTCGTCAAACAACACACGGGGGAAGTTTTTCGTGTAGGCCGGGTGTTCGACGTGAGGATTGAAATTAGGATCAGCCATTTGCTGGGCGAACGTTGTGACGCTAAGGACAACCGCCAAGAAGATAGTGACGAGCGTATTAGTCATTGGTTTCGGCGGCTTTGCCGCATTCCGTGCGGTAAAGGCTCGGCCTGACCGCGGAGGACCATTGTTGTACTTTTCGAGGCTACGCCTCGAAAAAAGCGACGGAGGCGTAGCCTCAGGCTTAGAAAAACATTCCGGTAAGGCGGAGCCTTACCGCCTGGAGGGCGGCAGAGCCGAAGCAATAAGCTAAAGTTTGGATTTGAGCTCTTCCAGCCGCTGCGCCGCCAGTTGCAGCGTCTCATCTTTCTTGCAAAAACAAAATCTTACCTCTTGTGCGCCGCGTTCAGGAACGCTGTAGAAACTCGATCCCGGCACACAAGCGACGCCCACTTCGCGTATCAGGTGCTTTGTAAACTCGATGTCGTTCGCAAATCCGAAAGCACGGATGTCGGTCATGATGTAGTAAGCACCATCGGGCCGAAACGTGCCGAAGCCTGCTTTCTCAAGCACCGGCAAAAGCAGATCGCGGCGCGCGCGATAATCCGCCTGCAGTCGATCGTAATATTCACCCGGCAACGAAAGCGCGTAAGCTCCTGCACTTTGCAATGGAGCAGCTGCACCGACAGTGAGGAAGTCATGGACCTTGCGAATCGCGCTGGTGATATCCGGCGACGCGATGCAATAACCCACGCGCCAGCCGGTGACTGAATAGGTCTTGGACATTGAGTTTACGATCACAGTGCGCTCGCGCATGCCGGGCAACTGGGCCATGGAAATGTGCGCGATCTCAGCGCCCTCGCGCGGATAGAGAATGTGTTCATAAATCTCGTCGGTGAAACAGAGCGCATCAAATTCCTGACAAAGCCCGGCAATGAATTCCATTTCCGAGCGCGTGAAAACTTTGCCTGTCGGATTATTGGGATTGCAAAGAATAATCGCGCGCGTTTTTGCGTTGAAAACCGAACGCAATTCTTCGCGATCGAAAGTCCAGTCCGGCGCGCGCAACGGCACGTAACGCGGCGTCGCATCCGAAAGAATCGCATCGGGCGCGTAGTTTTCGTAGAAAGGTTCGAAGACGACAACTTCTTCGCCGGGATCCACTGTGGCCATCATCGCCGCGATCATTCCTTCGGTGGAACCGCAAGTGACGGTGAGCTCTGTCTCCGGATCAACGTCCAGACCCAGGTACCATTTCGTCTTGCGCGCTATTGCTTCGCGAAAATCGCGCGCGCCCCAGGTGATCGCGTACTGGTTGATGTCGTCGGCGATGGCCTGCATCGCAACGCGCTTGATGTCTTCGGGTGCAGCGAAATCCGGAAAGCCCTGCGAAAGATTCACCGCGCCGTGCTTCAGCGCTTCGCGCGTCATCTCACGAATCACTGATTCAGTGAAGAGACCGGCTTTCTTTGAGACTCGACTGGATTTAGTAATTGCGGGCGTAGTCATAAGGTGTCCTCAGTCTTAATCATTCAGAATGAGATCCATCAGCGCGCAGCATGGGAATCGCAATGTCCTTCTCAATAGCGGTTTTCTCAGCTTCTTCGTAACCCGCATCGACGTGGCGCGCAACTCCTAAGCCCGGATCATTTGTCAGCACGCGATTGAGACGTTTGGCTGCTTCGTCAGTGCCATCGGCAACCGACACCTGCCCAGCATGCAATGAATAACCAATGCCCACACCGCCGCCGTGATGAAACGATACCCAGCTCGCGCCGCTGGCGGTATTCAACAGCGCATTGAGTATGGGCCAGTCGGCGACGGCGTCCGATCCATCTTTCATCGCTTCCGTTTCGCGAAAAGGGGAAGCGACCGAGCCGGTATCCAAATGATCGCGGCCAATAGCGATTGGCGCTTTTAGATCACCGCGCTTCACCAGCTCGTTGATTGCCTCGCCCATCTCGGCGCGTTCGCCATAGCCCAGCCAGCAGATGCGTGCCGGCAGTCCTTGAAACTGAACTCGATCACGCGCCAGTCGCAGCCAGCGATTCAAGGTGCGGTCTTCAGGAAAAAGCTCAAGCGCCAGGTCGTCAGTCTTCTGAATGTCAGACGCGTCGCCCGACAATGCTACCCAGCGAAACGGACCTTTGCCTTCACAAAAAAGCGGCCGGATGTATTCCGGCACAAATCCGGGAATTTCAAACGCGTCTTTGCAGCCCGCGTCGAACGCCATCTTGCGAATGTTGTTGCCGTAGTCGAACGTGACGGCGCCCGCGCGCTTCAAGGCCAGCATCGCTTCAACATGATCCACCATTGAGAGCAGGGAACGATTGATGTAAGAACGCGGATCGCTTTGCCGCAAACCCACAGCCGCTGCCAACGTCAAGCCCGCAGGCACATAACCGTTCAGCGGATCATGCGCACTGGTTTGATCTGTAACCGCATCGACCTTGATTCCTCGGCGCACGATCTCGGGAAGAACTTCAGCGCAGTTTCCTACCAGACCAACTGAAACCGCGCGCTTCTGTGCGCGGGCGTCTTCGATAATGTCAACTGCCTCATCCAGCGTCAGCGCCAGGCGATCGCAATAGCCGTTCCGTACACGACGCTCGATGCGCGCCGGATCAACTTCCACTCCCAGAAACACCGCGCCGTTCAGAGTTGCCGCCAGCGGCTGCGCGCCACCCATGCCGCCCATGCCTCCGGACAAAACCAGTTTGCCGCTGAGGTCGCCGCCGAAATGTTTGTCCGCCATCGCCGCAAACGTTTCGAACGTTCCCTGAACGATGCCCTGCGTGCCGATGTAAATCCAACTGCCGGCGGTCATCTGGCCGTACATCATCAGGCCCTTGCGCTCCAGTTCGTGGAAATGTTCCCAGTTGGCCCAGGCGCCGACAAGATTTGAATTAGCAATTAAGACTCGCGGGGCATATTCATGAGTACGAAAAACGCCGACCGGTTTGCCTGACTGGATTAGCAACGTCTCGTCGTTTTCCAGTTGCTGTAATTCGCGGACGATTGCTTCAAACGACGCCCAGTTGCGCGCTGCTTTGCCGGCGCCGCCATAGACAATCAACTCTTCCGGTTTCTCGGCCACGTCGGGATCGAGATTATTCATCAGGCAGCGCAACGCCGCTTCCTGATGCCAACTCTTGCAATTAAGTTTGTTGCCGCGCGGCGCGCGTATGGTTCTCGCAGACATATTCTCAGTTGTTGTAAAGCAAACTGTTAGTTCGCGTCTGTCAGGCGCAGGATTACGCAAACTAACAGTTTGCTTTACAGCAGCGCATCAAATTCGTCACTACGGATCTTCTCGATAACTTTTTGAATATCGGCTGACATCGAACGATCGTCGTTCAGCGGCTCGACCAGGGCGCGCACAATTTCATACGCGCGTTTTACACCACGGCCCGGTGCCAGTGGCCGCCGATGTTCCAAACCTTCCGCGGCGGTGATCAATTCAATTGCAATTACCTGCTCGGCAAGATCTACGATTGAACGCAGCTTCGTCGCCGCCGTCATCCCCATCGAGACGTGGTCTTCCTTGCCGCCATCGGTCGGCACATTGTCGGCGCTCGCCGGATGCGCCAGAATTTTTGCCTCGCTCAACAGGGCCACCGCGGTCACCTGCAGCATCATGAAGCCGGAAGCAATGCCGGCATGTTTAGTTAGAAATGGAGGCAGGTCTTCGTTGGCGTCGGGATTTACCAGGCGATCGATGCGGCGTTCAGTGATGCTGATCAAATCCGTTAAGGCAATAGCCGCATAGTCGAACGCCAGACCCAGCGGCGCGCCATGAAAATTTCCGCCGGACAAAACTTCTTCAGTCTCGGCAAAAACCAGCGGGTTGTCGGTCGCACTTCCCGTTTCCGTTTCCACAACTGCGCGCGCGTATTGAAGCGTGTCGCGCACCGCGCCGTGAACCTGCGGCATGCAGCGCAAACTGTAAGCATCCTGGACGCGCGGATCGTTTTGCAGATGCGAGGCGCGAATTTCGCTGCCTTCAAGCAACTGACGAAGATGGTTTGCGACCTCTCTTTGGCCAGGATGCGGGCGTGCCGCGTGAATGCGTTCATCAAAAGCGACCGGCGTTCCTTTTAACGCTTCGAGCGACATCGCTCCGGCTACGTCTGCAAGGCGTGCCAGCTGATCGGCGCGCTGCAAGGCCAAGCCGCCGACTGCTCCCATCGCCTGCGTGCCATTCAAAAGCGCCAGACCTTCTTTAACTTCAAGTTGTAGCGGTTTGATTCCTGCCTGTTTCAAAGCATCCGCGCTCGGCAGGCGCGCGCCCTGGTAAAACGCTTCACCTTCGCCAATCGCGCACAACGCGAGATGGGCCAGGGGAGCCAGATCGCCACTTGCACCGACGGATCCTTTTTCGGGAATAACAGGTGTGACCCCGCGTTCGAGCATTGCCACCAGAGTTTCAGCGGCAACTGGTCGCGCGCCACTGAGACCGCAGGCAAGCACATTTGCGCGTAACAGCAGCATCGCGCGCGCTTCGGCCAGCGAAAGGGGATTGCCTAAACCGCAGGAGTGACTGCGCACCAGATTCAGTTGCAACGCGCGCAACTCGCCGACCTCGATACGCACATCAGACAATTTGCCGAAGCCTGTATTGACACCATAGACAGTGCGATTTTCGGAAACAATTTTCTCGACCACGCGCCGTGATTGTTCCATGCGGCTGCGCGCGTCGTCAGCGAGCGCGACCTGCTCGCGGCTGTTTGCCACTGCCGCGATTTGCTCGAGAGTTAACTTTTGTCCGCGAAGTTTGAGCATGGAAAAGACGGAAGTCAGAAGTAAGTCAGAAAACAGAAGTCGGAGATCAGAAGTCAGGAGTCGGAAGAATTCAAGAGATTAGAAGTCAAAAGGCCGCTTTCGAGTAGCAACTTATTTGTTGTTAGTTGAAAGCCCTCGTTCGGGTTCTCAGAATTCTGTCGTGCGAAATTCTGACTTCTGACTTCTGACTCCTGACTTCTGATCTTTGCTTTCCGGTGTTTCGCTGATGTCTATTTTCTTGAACTCGCCTGTACTGGCGCCGCTGCGAACGCGTTGGCGTGCGCGCTTGACGCGGACAGTGGTGCGCGCCGCGCCAGTCGCGCCGCGCGTCCAGCGGCTCATTGTTTTGAGCGGACGTAAAGCAAATTGATGCTGCGGCAGAACTTCGCCGGTTGCCTCGCGCAGGCGCAGGGTGCCAATCGCAAATATGGCGATGGCGGCATTGAAAAATACGCCTACAGCGAACACGAACCAGCCAGGCACCACGCCTACGGTCGCGCGATCGATGAAGGTGTTGAAGTCATGAGCGGGCACTGGGTGCAGGTATACTTTCAAATTCCAGCTAAGCGCCAGCAACACGAATATCCAAAGATAATTTCGGCGCAGTCGTCTGCCGACAGCTTCCCATTCAGTAATCGTGAAATGAGGCGTGATCAAATCAGACGCCAGATGCTCTGCCCAGGCTTCGTCATGCGTTACGCCTTCGGGTGCAAGCAATTGGGCGAAATAGCCGGTCTCTAATATGCGCACACGGCTGGACCATATCTCGTAATAGCGATAACGGCGTGCTTCCATCAGCAGGAAAATACCGATCAAGATAGAGTTTATTGGAATCACGAAATGCGGATTAGTGGATGAACTAAAAGCAAATGATAGCGTGGCACCCGCGGTTAGAACCGCCCAATAAGTAGTGGTGTCAAGCCGAGTGCGCCATATGTTTGAGCGTTGCACTTCACCGCGATAGAAGTGAATCATCGCCGTGTTAAATTCTGCCGGCGAGATGCGGCGCATGTGCGCGGCCGGCGTTTGGCCCACTCGTTCCGCCGGCGCTGCTTCGGGCGGCGGCGCGGGTCGCAGGCGCGGCTGCACTCGATCTGCCGACAGCGGTCCGCTTACTTTTTGCTGGGCTTCAGTGGTCATTAGAAAGCTCGATGACAGGACCGGAGAATGATAGCGCGGAGAGTTCCGACTCCGGCGGTAATATAACACGCTGCGAACAACCATCCGTAGTTATGAGCGATCACGCAGCCTGATTTTGATCAAGCAAAACTGTTAGTTTATGCCGGTGCTGAGCGCTGCGGTTGCAAAAATAATCACTCGCTTGACAGTGTTTGATAGCCACACCTATAGTTGAATTTTCCGTTGTTTGACGCAAATTGTTTCTGTTATGACTGCCGCAGCGCAAAGCGAAACGGACGCGCACTGGATGCGCCGGGCTCTCGCGGCGGCGCGCGATGCGGCGCAGCATGGAGAAGTTCCAGTCGGCACGTGCATCGTCGTCGGCAATGTGGTTCTCGCTGTAGCCGGAAACCGAACCCGCACCGATAAAGACCCAACGGCGCATGCTGAAATGGTCGCGCTCCGAGCAGCCGCCATAGAGGCCCGCAACTATCGTCTGTCAGACGCGGTCGTTTATTCGACCATCGAACCATGCGTGATGTGTGCCGGCGCGTTGTTACAGGCGAGAGTTCAACGTTTGATCTACGGCGCCAACGATGAGCGAGCAGGCGCGGTGGAATCGCGGTTTCGAGTTTGCGATACAGACTTTTTGAACCATCGAATAGAAGTCACCGCCGGTGTTCTGGAAGAAGAGTGCAGAGAAATCATGCAGGAGTTTTTTCGCGCACGACGGCAGGATAAAAAGTGCTGAGTACTGATTAATGAGTGGGAGACGAGGACTTTCGCGTTTGACTTAGCGCTCAGTACTCATCACTCAGTACTCATCACTTATTTTGGAGAGGTCGCATAGTGGATTAGTGCACCGGTCTCGAAAACCGGAGTGGGTTAACGCCCACCGTGGGTTCGAATCCCACCCTCTCCGCCATGACATTTCCGATTGCCGATTTGCGATTGCCAATTTAATGCTCAACGCGGCACTGGTTTTTCAATCGGCAATTGGCAATCGCAAATCGGCAATTTCTCGGGAGAGGTGCAAGAGTGGTTGAATTGGCAGCACTGGAAATGCTGTGAGCGGGAAACCGTTCCGTGGGTTCGAATCCCACCCTCTCCGCCAGTTTCAAATTTCGAATTTCGAATTTCGCAGAAATGTTAGTTTGAGATGAAATTAATGAGAAGCGCATTCATTTCGCTGACCATGCTTTTGTTGTTGAGCAGCGCCGTTATCGCTCAGTCACACGCCAAAGTTAAGCGCGCAAGCGCGGCCGCGATTTGTGGTAATCCGAAGGTCGCTTGCAAAACGAGTGTCACCTTTCATCCATACGATCTGCCGTTTCGCGTGCCGGCCAAAGCGGTGATTCTCGATACTGAACTGTTCTATGTGGTGATACTCAAGAGCATGCCCGCGGCTAATGACAGCTGCGATGTCTTCGTTCCGGAGACTGAGCGATTGGCGGCGCAGGAATTATTTCCCGATCACAAAGTCTTTGCTTCGCGTTGCGTCGAACCGGGCGAGTTGTTCTATACCAATGTCAGTGAGAAGCAGCGAATTATGGCTATTTATGCCGGCTCAACGCTGGCAGAAGCCAAGCGTGTTCTGGCTGCGGTCAAAGCGAATGGAAAGTTTCCCGGGGCAAATCTGCGCCGCATACGGACCGGCTTCAATGGGACTTGAGCGCAGGACAGATTTTCAACTCTGTTTTTAAGTAGGCCAGAATCTCCAGCCCATACCTCTTTGCCCCAGCTGCTCACATGAAAATTGGACAGACAGCAGCGCCTGTTCTACTATTCAAACATGGATGACAAATTAGCAGCAGACGAAGCAAGGCGATCGGTTCAGCATGAAGCCGTGAAGTCGCAGGTTGAGGGCGAAGTACAAGCTGAGATTGCTGACCGCGCGAGTCAGGCACCGCCTCCGGGTGAAGCCGGCAAAATTGACGACGTCGCGGGACGTTTTCGTTCCAAAGCAGTCAACGAAGTTGTTGATACCGAGCGGGAAGTCGAACGCGGCCGCGGCGCTGCCCGAGTCTCGCAAGTTATCGATTACGTCTTCTATCTGCTCTACGCACTGCTGGCAATGCGGTTTCTGTTAGCGCTGCTGGCGGCTCACAGCAATGCGGGCTTTGTTCAGTTTATCGTGGCCGTGACCAATCCGTTCTATGCTCCGTTTAGAGGCATCGTAAACAGCCCCAGCACAAACGAAGGACACACGTTGTTGTTGCCGATCGTTATTGCAATCATCGCTTACGTGATTTTGCATTTGGCCATCAACGGGTTGCTGCGAATGATTGCCCACCGCAAGACGGCGATTTAATATTTGCGATTGCCAAATGCCGATTGCCGATTTGCTTTTGATTGGTCAAGAGTTGTTTCTGTTTAGAACTGAAGTAGACCGACTTGTGCGCGCCACACAAAATCGGCAATCGGAAATCGGCAATGTTTTGACAAGTTATCAGACTTCGGGCTCCGCACAACGCAGCGCCGGTGAACCCCGCCAGGCCGGGAACGGAGCAACGGTAGCCAAGCGCGCGTGTGTTGCGGGTAAGTCCGGAGTCTGGCCAAAACCTTAGTGATGAGTGCTGAGTAATGAGTACTGAGTAACATACTTCAGCATCCAACCCCTCAGTACTCATCACTCAGCACTCATCACTATCCAATGACCTACCAGGTAATCGCACGCAAATGGCGCCCGCAGACTTTCGACGAAGTCACCGGGCAAGAGCCGATCACGCGCACGCTGCGCAACGCGATCGAGCACCAGCGTCTTCATCACGCCTATCTCTTTTCGGGCGCGCGCGGCGTCGGCAAAACAACCTCGGCGCGTCTTTTCGCCAAGGCTTTAAACTGTCATAAGTCGCCGGTTCCCACGCCAACTCCTTGTCGCACTGATGATCCAACGGCTTGTGCCTCATGCAGCGAGATTTCCGACAGCCGCTCGATTGACGTACTGGAGATTGATGCTGCTTCGCACACCGGCGTGGACAACGTGCGCGACTCAATTATCGAGACCGTCGGCTTTGCCCCTGCTCGCGACCGCTACAAGGTTTTCATCATTGATGAAGTCCACATGCTTTCAAAGCCGGCGTTCAACGCGTTGCTGAAGACGATTGAAGAACCACCGGACCGTGTTGTCTTCATCATGGCAACTACCGAGAAGCAGAAAGTACCCGAAACGATTCTTTCGCGTTGCCAGCAATTCGAATTTCGCACCATCGCCACCGCAAGAATTCTTGCGCGGCTGCGTTTGATTGCGGAAGCGGAAAAGATTTCCATCGAGGACGATGCGCTGCGCGAGATTGCGCGTTCGGGCGAAGGCTCAATGCGCGACGCGCAGTCAGCATTTGATCAGGTCATCAGTTTTGCCGGCACGACGATTAAGAAAGAGGACATCGAACTGGCGTTGGGCGTCGCCGGCGCCGACATTCTGATTCGAATCGTCAACGGCATCGCGAATAATCAACCTGCCGAGGCGCTCGCGGTCGTTGACGACGTCGTCATGCGCGGCCACGATTTGCGTAACTTCTGCCGCGATCTGCTGGCGCACTTCCGGGATTTGCTGGTAGCCAAAGTATCGGGCAGCGAGGAGTTGATGGAAGCGGCGATTTGCGATAGCGCCGAACTTAAACGCCAGGCAGCCATGTTTTCCGAAGCCGATCTGGTTCGCTTTTTCAATTCGCTGGCCGACACAGAAAATCTTTTGCGCACCGCTTCGCATCCGCGCTATCAGGTCGAGATCGGTTTAGTGAAGTTGATGGAGATGCGGCGGCTGGAACCACTAAGTTCATTGATGGACCGGCTTAACGCTTTGGAAACTGCATTGCGCACCGGCAAAGCTCCGGCTGCAAGTAAGACGGGATCTTCTGAATCAGCGAAAACGGTGAGCGGATCGTCATCTACTCCTCCCGTCACAGGGAAATCGACGGCCGCGGTCGCGTCGTCTGCGCGTTATGGAAGTGGCTCTGCGGCAGGCGCGGCTACTCGCACGGCTTTCGAAGCAAAGACCGAAACAGAAATCGCAGAAGGCATTTCTAATGCGACTCGTGCTGATGTTCCTATCGATCAACCGGACACGGAAGTGAAGTTGACTGCGAAGCCAGCGAGCGGTTCGGCAATCGATCAGATCAAAGCGTCACTCGAGAAGAAGCGAAAAATGTTTTTGGTGACAGCGCTTGAAGGCGCCAGCCGCGTTGGGATCGAAGGCAACGAACTGTTCATTGAGTTTGCGCCGGCTGACCGGCACCTGCGTGACACGCTGGCCAAAAGCGACAACATAAAAATCCTGCGTGAAGTTTGCAAAGAAATTACCGGCAACGATCTGGGCGTGCGTTTTGTGATTGCGGATGGCCAGACCGCGGACGCGCCGATTTCAAAAGAAGAAACCGAGCGGCGCGAGCAGCAGCAACTGCGCGAGCGAGCAGAAAAAGATCCGGTGGTCCAACAAATGCTCCGCACCTTTCGCGGCGAGATCGTTGATGTGAAACGGGTGAATCGCGATTAATGTTCGCGATTATTGGGTTCTTTTGTTGGGCCCTGCATAGGGTTCGGCAATTTTGACACTCTGCGAAAACAAAGACCGGCACGCTTGGGAGCCAATGCCGGTCTCGTCCCGCCACGCTCACCCTTTTGACGTGGCGGATTTGGACACCTTAGTTCCATGAAAACTAAAGTGCCCGGCTGGGGTGCACGCCGC
>JACCVY010000009.1 GCA_013697915.1 Blastocatellia bacterium
GTTCAGTGCTATGTCACGGGTGGCAGTTCTTTCCTGCAACACCAGGGTGCGCTTTGGGTTTCAGGGTTCAGTTCTGATGCCCGCCGGAACTCTCGCTGACGACGCGACCGTCTCTTTCTCTTTCATCCTTGCCTCGTTGACGATCACCTCCACCATGACCGCTATGACCACCGTGCCCGCCGTGGCCGAACATGTGCATCCCGACGAAGAGTATAAAAATCAGAATCCAGAACCAGTTTGCCAGTAGCCAATCCATTTAAGTTTCTCCTTCAAGTTATTTTCAGAATCCAATATGACTAAGCCCGCCGCCGGAGCTGCCGACGCTCTCCGCGTAGAATTTAGAGCGCTTGGTTGATCACGCAAAGCATGCGATGAGACATGTGCGCCCACGCCATCACATTCCATGGTCCATCAAGGTGCCGCGGGCGATGGCTGGCGAACAGGCTCCTCCCTTGGGAACCCTCCAAGATTTCTGAATCTGAGGTGAAGATAGACGAGCAGACTAAGGATCGCCGCGAAGAAGCACCAGATAGAAACCAAAGCCATGACATGAACGACGTATGCCGCGATGAAAGACAACAAGGCCAACACGCCAAACAGCTTCACGAACCCGTGACTCGAGAAGAAGCAACTCACACAGGTAGCCGCCAGGTAGAGCACCATTACCGGAACCAGGTAGAAATGTGGCGAGGCGTAAACGATGTGGTTGCCGACGACTTCAGCGACCACCGGGAGGGTCACGATGAAATAGAGCAGGTAGAGACCCACCGCGACTCCCGCTACCTCGAACGCAAAGATCGCTTTTTTGCGCCAGTGCACGGCTTCCAGGATGCCCACGGCGAACGGCACGTAAATCGGCCACAGCACGTGCGAGAATCCCGAATACAGATACGTCATCGTCTGCTTGAGCAGTGGCGCGCTATGGCTGAATGTTAGCCAGACAACGCCTTCGGTCAGTTGCTGGACCCCGAACAGCAGCGGAATCATCGCCAAGGGTAGCTCGGTCCTCGCCTCCGTTCTTTTTAGCGTCGCGACGCCAACCGCACACAATGTAGTGCCGGCGACGAAACTGGCTGGGGCTGAAAAACACATTGGACACCATCCTTTGGTTGGATCTACGAGTTGTTATTAGGTGTTGGGGACTCCGCTGCGACGGCGTCTCCGTTTGATTAGCAATCGGGTTACTGCGGCAAAATGGTCAGCGCTCAGGCCTGATCGCCTCTTCCGATGCAGCGCCTCAACTCTGCGCGGCCACCTTCGTTCTCCCACCTGTCGGCAGCTATTACTTCATCACTTATTTCAGCGAAGGTTCCTTCATCACCGCTACTTACTTTCGCCCGTCTGCGTTTTCGAGCTGCGCACAATCTCCACTGAACACTTCGCATGCAAAGCTACGGCCTGGGAAACCGAGCCGAGCAGGAAACGTTCGAGCGCTCCTTGACCATGTGAGCCGACGACGATCAAATCAGCGCCGAACCTTTCGGCTTCTTCTAGGATCACTCGCTTTGGCGAGCCGGAGAAGACGTTTGTCGTGACATTGAGTTGGCGGCTCTCGTCATCTGCCCGGAGTTTGGCTGCCGCTTTTTCGACTGCCGCACGCGCATCTTTTTGCATCTGGTCATTGACGTTCATATCCACACCGCCCAACGGATACGTTGTCGGGAAATGCGGCGGTTCGACCACTGAAATAACTCGCACCTCGCTATCTGCCGGATAGTGCCAGCGGGCGACTTCATCAACCGCAGCTTCGCTATGTTCAGAACCATCTATCGCTACAAGTATCCTCATCACTTCTCTCCTGACTTCGAACGACGCACAATTTTGACCGAACATTTGGCGTGTCCCGCGCCCGTCATGAAACCACCCAGCACAGTGAAAACGATATCGTCATCTTCTCCTCTGATTGGTTGACTGGAATTTCGGGCAGTCAAGGCTCCTCGGTAGTTGCAACCCCTCGATTTTCTCCCGCTTGGGTTTTGGTGTCGGTGCTCTAACGCACAGAGCAAGCTTCATGCCCGCACCCCACCTTTGCATTGTCCTTGGTCTCTTGAGGACAGACGTTGGTTGATTGGGTGCGCCCGCGAAAATGTCCGCAGTTCACGGCGGGAAAATGCTCAAAACATGAGGATGAGTCAGGGAGTAAAGGAAGCTTTGCCTTGCGGCACCTAGGACCGCCCGGGCGCACCGACGAGCTCGCGGCGAATCCAACCAGGTAGTGGATATGTGTGTCGGCGCACAGACTGAGGCCCTTCCGAGTGATTAAATCACGCCGAATTTAGAACATGCCACAAGGCGGATCAGCGACTCGCCGTATCCAATATTGAAATGACCCACGATCGCTAAATGAACCGTTGTGGAATTATTCTCAGGGTCTTGGGGGTTTTACCGCGACCTTTGCTGAAGAACTTCATTATACAGCGAAAATGAGGCTCTTTCGGTTCGGCATGTTCCTTGCTCCCAAGGGGGAAACCATGCGGTTTTGCCAAGAGGCTTAGTGGGCTCATGTTGGTCGAAACGGTTAGTTAGCGATGCTGAAGCGGTTTTCATCTCTGATTCTGGCGCTGGTGATCGGCAGCAGTGTACTGGCCGGCACGTTGCGCCCTGGCAGTGGGCACGTCTGCAAGATGGTGGGCATGGGGAGCATGCGGGGCGTTGAGATGATGGACCATGGGTTGGAGATGATGCCGGGCATGGAGATGCCGACAGCGCCGCCGTCTTTGAGTGCGTCGCACGAGATGATGCCGGGTATGGAGATGATGCCGGGAATGGAAACCATGCCGTGCTGTAAGAAGCATGGGACTCAATCCGTTTCGAGTGAGTCCGGCCCTCAGGGAGAGTGCTGCGTTGATATTCCGCACGAGACTGGTTCAAGCCCAACAACATTTGATCTGCGTCTGCCTTCCTTCAATATCGTTGGTATTCACCCGGCAGTTGGGGGGCCACCTATGACTGCGCCAAAGCTATACGAGTGGTCCTACTCACCCGAAGTCTTCGTACCCAACCTCCGGGCTATTTACATCCGCAATCATTCCTTTTTGATCTAGCGCAGACAGTTCCGCCGTGTGTCTTGTTGTCGGATGTCCTTCAATTCTAGGACTTACTCGCACAACGGGTGCCGACGTGTAACCGCTCGCGCAAGTATTCCGAACGATCAACTAGAAATCTGGGTCTTGATAACTACGGAGACTTCTTCATGAAAAAGGTGATTATCGGGTTGGTTCTGTTAATAGCGATCACGTTGGTAACCGTCTTGTGGCTGCGGACTGGTAAGTCTTCGCAAGGCGCCTCAGTAGCAGCAACTTCAAACAGCTCTTCGGGCGAGAAGCAGCAATCAACTGCCGCTCCTAATCATGCTGCAATGGCCATGGTGCCGGCCTATTACAAGGCGGCACCAAACCCGAACACGCTACTGCCTACTCTTTCGCCTGAGCTTTTCACGGGAAATAAAAGATTGGCCTACCTGGCCGCTAAAGAGATTCCGCAGACGTTGGCACAGCTACCCTGTTATTGCCACTGTGATAAGGGCCTCGGCCACAAGAGCCTGCATAGCTGCTTCGAATCTGAACACGGAGCAAATTGCGGCATCTGTATGGGCGAAGCACTCATGGCCTCTCAACTGGAAAAGCGAGCAAAGCTAAGCGCCGCTGAAATTCGAGAGCAAATAATCGCTGCTTACGGGACACCAGAGAACGAATGATCATGGGACGCATTCAAATCACGAGAAAGAAGAAGAAGGAGAGATTCATGAAAAGCAAAGCACAGTTGATCGGAGCCTTGGCGTTGGTTCTGAGTTCATTGATATCCGCGCCAGGAGCATTGGCCCAACACTCCCACGCTCATAGTACCGAAAGCGGCTGGAAGACAGGGATGCTCAGACTGTCGAAGCCTGTCTGGGCTGGCGATGTTCGACTCAAGAGCCGCATGTATCACGTTAAGCACGTAGTGGAGGGAAACAGGCACGTAATTGTTTTCAGGCTTGTCCCTCTGCGGGCGGGTTACAAGGAAGGCAGCATGTGGGAAGAAAAAGAAGTCGCCCGACTGACCTGCCGAGTTGAACCAGTTATGAAATCAGTTTCAAACACAAAGATGTCCCTGAGAAAGAAGGTCAATGGCGAACCCGTAATCCAGGAGATTCAAATCGCCGGTGAAAAAGTTAAGCACATCTTTTCGACGAACGCCCAACAGTGAGGCAAAGGGAATTCCTTAATGGCGTTGGGATTTGATGTGAATGGGGTAGAAGGTACCTATGAATCACGAAACTCAATCAGGAGATGGCGGTTGGCTCGGCTCGCGCAGGAGCCTTGTGCTCATCGTGTTTCTGGCGATTGTTGGCTTCTTCCTTTTGACCGAACACCGGGCGCACCTGTTCGGAATTCTTCCTTTTCTGCTTTTACTGGCTTGCCCGTTCATGCACATGTTCATGCACGAGGGCACGGCAAGCAAGGCAATGGCGGTACACAATGAATAAGCAACCGACAACTGATCTTGTATGCGGCATGGAGCTTCCCATGCAAGAGGCGAAAGAGTACCTCGAGTACGAGGGCCGAGAATGTTTCTTTTGCTCCGTAGGAT
Organism: Blastocatellia bacterium; assembly: GCA_013697915.1. Lineage (GTDB taxonomy): Bacteria > Acidobacteriota > Blastocatellia > Pyrinomonadales > Pyrinomonadaceae > PSRF01. Next base: position 4,573 of record JACCVY010000009.1, read on the forward strand.
GTCAGGCTGAATTTCAAAGACATGCTGAGGACTACTCGACACGAAGCAAGAACAGTGGGGCGCGAGAAAATGTGTAGGTTTCTTTGTTACCTGGGACCAGAAATTCTCTTATCGGACTTACTATATCGTCCGAAGAACTCGCTGATCCTCCAGAGCTACAAATCCCAAGAGCGAAGGGAACCGCTCAACGGCGATGGCTTTGGCGTCGGTTGGTATGCGCCGACAATCAGCCCGACACCCTGCGTATTCACGAGTCTCACTCCGGCCTGGAACAACCAAAACCTGCTGCGGCTTTCAGAACACGTCAAATCGCCGTGCTTCTTTGCTCATGTGCGCGCAGCTTCGCCCGACATGCGCGTGTCCGAGATGAATTGTCATCCGTTTCAATATGGCCGTTACCTCTGGATGCACAATGGCACGATCGAAGGCTTCTCGCAGATCAAGCGGCGCTTGCGTTCTTCTCTGCCAGACTCTCTTTACAACGCGATCGAAGGCACAACCGATTCCGAACATGCCTTCGCTGTCTTTCTCAATTTGCTCGGCGACACTGAGAGACAACATTCCGCGAGCGAGATGGGCCAGGTGTTGGTCAACACCGTTAAGGAGCTTGAGCGATTGACCGCAGAGACCGAAAGCAGCGCGCCTTCTTATTACAACTTCGCGGTAAGTGACGGACAGAGCGTCGCCGCCATGCGCTACGTTTCGGACCCGACCGTAGAGCCGGCTTCTCTTTATTACGCGGCTGGCAGGAAATACCAATGTGCGGACGGAGTTTGTCAGCTCGTCGATTGTGAACCGCGCGAGCAGTCGATCGTGATTGCCTCTGAGCGCTTGAGCGAAGACAGTGATCACTGGATCAGAGTCGCACCGAACCACGTGCTGACCGTCAATCAGAATCTTGAAACGCGTGTGGAGCTGATGGAGATCGAACGCCATGGTTCGAGAGTAGAAACGCCGTCGTTATATCGGCGATGCAGGCAGAGCGATGAACAACTTCATACCAGCCAATGACAATAAGACACGCGCAAAAGCGCACCACGATCGCGCGCACAAGAGGATCAGTCTTCCAAACCCGCGCGCCGAAACGCGAACTGGAAATTATCGCTCGTAATCGTGGGCAAATAAGGAGAAAGGTAGAGTGAAAGCGCACCCGATCAAAATAGTAGTTGCTTACCTGCTGACAGCGGTGTTGGCTGGGAGCAGCGTTGCGCTGGCCCAGCAACCTGGCACGCTAAGTCCTGGAATTGCCGGAGACACCAGTCGCAACGATCGAAACCAGCAACCGGTTTTGTCTAGTGCATCTTCTGACGCGCCTGCCGGGATTCCAGCGCTGCAACAGTTGGTTGAACAGGCGCTGGAAAACAATCCAGAGATCAAGGCGATGCAACGCCGCTTTGACATGATGCGCGCGCGCATCCCGCAGGCGAAATCATTGGACGCGCCCGTGCTCAGCGTGGGCTACATGGGCAACATCATTCCGTTCCAGGTGCAGAAGGGCGATCCCTCGAGCGGACGCATAATTGGGATCAGCCAGGATCTGCCCTATCCGGGAAAACGTTCATTGAGAGGGAAGGTTGCCAGCGCCGATGCCGATGCAGAGTGGTGGGCTTTTGAGCAAACACGGCGGAACGTTGTCGCTGAGGTCAAGGACGCTTACTTTGATCTCTATTACCTTACCAAGGCCGTCCGAGTAGTCACCAAAACTAAGACTCTGCTTGAGCAGTTCACCAAGATTGCTGAAGTGCGTTACACCGTTGGCAAGGGCATTCAACAAGACGTTCTCAAGGCCCAGGTCGAATTCTCAAAGCTGATCGAACAGCAGACCATTTTGGAACAGCGAAAGCAGATCGCGGAGGCTCGCTTGAATAGTCTGCTGTACCGTGAGCCGGAGTCACCGGTCGGAATTCCAGAAGAACTGAAGCCGCGCGATTTCCCTTACACACTCGCCGCTCTCAATGAAACTGCCGTAGCAAATTACCCGGACTTAAAGGGCCAGCGCCGCAAGATTGAAAGCGCACAGTATGCGATTCAACTCGCGAAGAAGAATTTCTATCCCGACTTCACGGTTGGCTTTACCTACATCAACCGCCCGGCGATGCCGGAGATGTATGGAATGAACATCGGGATCAAGCTTCCGGTTTACTACGCGCAAAAGCAACGGCCGGCGCTTACGGAAGCAACCGCCAGCTTCGAGGCGGAGAAGCGAAGTTTGGAGAACACGACGACGCTGTTGTTCTTCAAGATCAGGGACAAGTATCTCTCGGAGACAACGGCCAAGCGCCTTCTCAGCCTATACAGCACGACGATTGTTCCGCAGTCATCGCTCTCGCTTGAATCGGCCATCGCGGGATACGAAGTGGGCAAAGTTGATTTTCTGACGCTGCTCGACAGTCTCGTCACGCTGCTCAACTACGAGCTTAGTTACTACGAACAACTCAGTAATGAAGAGAAAGCGGTCGCGGCGCTCGAGCCGCTGGTGGGCGTCACGTTGAGACCGTGAGTCCGATGGATAGAGGGGATGAAGAAATGATCACCGCAAATGGATCAAACGACGGGAAAACTGCCGAACTGCAAGAGCCCGACAAGCTTGGAACACACGAAGAAGTGGACTTCCCGGCGATTGAAGCGACGCCTACTGCGGCAGAACTCGAAGCGCTGCTCAGCAAACCCGCGCCCGCAACAGATGCAGTCGTAGTTGTAGTCGAAAACGACGACCGTGATGTGATCATCGAGCCACCTCTCTCCGCAACAAAGAAATGGCCGATTGTCCTTGCAGTGCTGTTGGTCGCCGTCGTCGGTATTGCCGCGATTATCTATCTGCAAACCCGACCACAGCCGGTACCGACGCCGAAGTCCGTCGATCTTCCGACGCAGACAAGTACGACAACGAGCGGAATGCCCGAGACTGCTTTCAAGATTAGTCCTGAGAAGCAGCAGTTAATCGGCGTCCAATACGGCACGGTCGAATATCAAACGATTTCCAAGTCGCTGCGCGCAGTGGGCAAGGTCGCCTTTGACGAGACCAAGATCACCCGCATCAGTCCCAAGGTCGAAGGCTGGATTGAGAATGTCTACGTTGATTTCGTTGGCAAGCTGGTAAAGAAGGGCCAGCCAATGATCAGTATTTACAGTCCCGACCTGGTGCAGACGCAGGAAGAGTATCTGCTCGCAATCAAGGGCAGGAGACAACTCGGAGAGAGTCCTTTCGCTGAAGCAGTTAACTTCTCCGAATCGCTGGTGCAATCAACCCGAAGGCGGCTGGAGTTCTGGGACATCAGCGAAGCTCAGATCCGTGAACTGGAGAAACGTGGAACGCCGAACAGGGCGATGACCCTTTATGCGCCGGCGAGCGGCTTCGTCACAGCCCGCAACGCCTTTCCAAAGCAGCGGGTGACGCCTGAGACCGAACTCTATGCCATTTCCGATCTCTCCAAGGTCTGGGTGATTGCCGATATCTACGAGTTCGAGGCCGCGGAGATCAAGCTGGGCCAGCCGGCGACGGTAGTCCTGTCCCCATATCCGGGACGTGAGTTCCAGGGAAAGATCACCTACATCTTCCCGCAACTGGACAACACCACGCGCACGCTCAAGGTAAGAGTCGAGCTTGCGAATAAAGGTTTCGAACTCAAGCCGGACATGTACGCCGACGTAATTCTGAGCATGAGCTACGGAAGGCGTCTGGTAGTACCGCAAGAAGCGGTCATGGATTCGGGAGCGGAGCAGTTGGTGTACGTCTCCCTCAACGACGGTTATTTCGAACCACGCAAAGTCCAACTTGGTGCGAAGGTGGACAACAAGTTCATCGTGCTCGCCGGGCTTACGGAAGGCGAGCGCGTCGTCACGTCCGGTAACTTCCTGGTTGACTCTGAGAGCAAGCTGAAATCAGCGGGGGGAGGAATGGGCATGCCCGGCATGGATATGGGTGGTAGCGGATCTAAAGCGGGTGAGAAACCATCCCAGCAGACTCAACCTCAGAGCCAGCCCACTGAGCGCAAAATTCTGTACTGGTACGACCCGATGAATCCGGCTAACAAGTCGGACAAGCCAGGCAAGGCCCCCGACGGTATGGATCTCGTGCCCAAGTACGCCGACAACAAGTAACGATTAAAAAGCCAAGCGATGATTAACAAGATAATCGAGGCGTGCGCCAAGAATAGATTTATTGTTTTCCTTTTTGTCGGAATGATAACGCTAGCGGGTTTGTGGTGCATCAAGAACATCACTCTAGACGCCATTCCCGATCTTTCAGACACACAGGTGATCATCTATTCACGTTGGGATCGCAGCCCCGACATCATGGAAGATCAGGTCACCTACCCGATCATCTCATCGTTGCTCGGCGTTCCCAAGGTCAAAGACATTAGAGGGTTTTCAGACTTCGGATACTCGTACGTCTACATCATTTTTGAAGATGGCACGGATATCTACTGGGCTCGTTCCCGAACTCTTGAGTACCTGAGCAACATCCTGCCGCGCCTCCCGCAAGGCGTAAACGTCGAACTGGCACGTGATGAGACAGCCGTGGGCTGGGTCTTCGAGTACGCGCTGGTTGATAAGACAGGTCAGAACAATCTGGCCCAACTGCGAAGCTTCCAGGATTGGAACCTGCGCTACGCGCTACAGGCGGTGCCAGGAGTCGCAGAAGTTGCGTCACTCGGCGGCTTTGTCAAGCAATACCAAGTCAACGTTGATCCGAACGCTTTGCTTGCCTATGACATCCCGATTGATCGGGTGGTCGAGGCCGTGCGCCAGGGCAACAGCGATGTTGGCGGGCGTCTGGTCGAATTCTCAGGACGTGAGTACATGGTGCGCGGTCGCGGTTACATCAAGAAGCTTTCCGATGTCGAGGACATCGTCGTAGGGACGAGCAAACAGGGCGGTACGCCTATTCTTATTAAGAATCTCGGCACGGTCACGCTCGGGCCGGACATCCGTCGCGGCATCGCAGATTTGGATGGAGAAGGCGAAACCGTGGGCGCGGTTGTCATCATGCGTTATGGCGAAAACGCGTTAAAGGTCATTGAGAGAGTTCGCGAAAAACTCGACGATCTAAAGCCGTCATTGCCACCGGGCGTGGAAGTGGTTACGACCTATGACCGCGCTGAACTTATCGAGCGCGCGATCGAAACGCTGAAGGGCACGCTCATAGAAGAACTGATCATCGTCAGTCTCGTAATTCTCATTTTCCTTTGGCACATCCCGTCAGCGCTGATCCCCATCACGACCATACCAGTCGCCATAATCATTTCCTTTATTCCGATGTACATGATGGGACTGACAGCAAACATCATGAGCCTCGGCGGCATTGCTGTCGCCATAGGGGCAATGGTGGATGCTGTCATTGTTATGGTCGAGCAGACACACAAGAAGCTGGAACACTGGGAGGCCCAAGGCCGGCTCGTCAATTACAAGGAAGTCGTGATTGGCGCGATCAAGGAAGTCGGTGCGCCGAGCTTCTTTGCTCTACTCGTGATTGCCGTTTCATTCATTCCCGTTTTTACGCTTGAAGGACAGGAAGGGCGGTTGTTCAAGCCCCTCGCCTACACGAAGAACTTTTCGATGGCGATCTCCGCCTTCCTCGCGATCACCCTCGCCCCGGCAATGTTGCTGCTCTTGATGCGCCGCGACCCGTACAAGATTCGGCCGCGCTGGTTGGGCCGCATCCTGAACCCGGTACTGATTGGTAAGATTCATAGTGAAGAGACGCACCCCATCAGCCGGCCAATGATGAAGCTCTACCATCCGGTGTGCGACTTCGTGCTTCGGCATCCCTGGGGAACTGTAGCCGTGGCCGTGCTCGCCGTAGTCCTAACAGTGCCGATCTTCAATCGCCTCGGCTCGGAATTCATGCCGCCGCTCAACGAAGGCGCAATTCTTTACATGCCCGCTACCCTGCCCGGTATTTCAATTACCCAAACCGGGCGACTGCTTCAGGTCATGGACAAGAAGCTCAAGAGTTTTCCGGAAGTTGCGCGCGTCTTCGGCAAGGCCGGCCGCGCAGAGACAGCTACGGATCCGGCGCCATTCTCGATGATGGAGACAGTGGTTGTACTCAAACCTGAATCCGAATGGCCCAAGGTGCCGCGCTGGTATTCGTCGCGGGCGCCTTCATGGCTGCAGAGAATCCTGCGGAAGGCCTGGCCTGATCACAGGAGCTATGAGGACTTGATCTATGGCCCCGGCGGGATGAATGAAGCCCTTGATCTGCCGGGTGTCTCAAGCGCCTGGACGATGCCGATCAAGGCGCGCGTGGACATGCTGACAACCGGTGTGCGCACGCCGATTGGCATAAAGATCATGGGCGCAAATCTGGAGGAAGTACAAAAACTCGGTGAGCATATCGAGATGGCGCTCAAAGATGTTCCCGGCACGAAGAGTGTCTTTGCAGAGCGCACGGCCGGCGGTTACTTCCTTGACTTCACTCTGAAACGCGATCAGCTTGCGCGTTACGGACTCACTGTTGACCAGGCGAACGATGTGGTGATGTCGGCTATCGGCGGCGAGAATGTCACGACCACTGTCGAGGGCCGGGAACGTTATCCCGTCAATGTTCGCTACCAGCGCGACTATCGAAGCGATCTAGACAAGCTGACCCGCGTGTTTGTGATGGCGCCGAATGGGACACAGGTCCCAATAGCCCAGATCGCTGACATCGGCGTGGTGAGTGGGCCAGCAATGATCCGCGATGAAAACGGACGCCTGTCAGGATACGTTTATGTAGACATTGACACGTCCAAGCGCGACATCGGCGGGTACGTTGCCGAAGCCAAGAAAATCCTCCGCGAGAAAGTACAGCTTCCGACCGGCTATCAACTGATTTGGAGCGGGCAGTTCGAGAACATGGAGCGCGTAAAGGCCCGGCTGATAGTGGTTGTCCCAATAACTATATTTGTAATCTTCCTATTGCTCTACTTCAACACCCGCTCTATCGCAAAGACAGTAATCATTCTGCTGGCGGTTCCGTTTTCAGCCGTGGGTGCCGTCTGGTTTCTCTATTTCCTTGGTTACAACATGAGCATCGCGGTGTGGGTTGGCCTCATCGCTCTCATGGGTGTGGACGCAGAGACAGGGATGTTCATGTTGTTGTATCTCGACCTGTCATTTCATGAGCGACAAGCGCAGGGTCAGATGAGGAACTGGAATGACCTCAAGGAAGCAATTCTGCACGGCGCCGTTAAGCGACTAAGACCCAAGGTTATGACCGTCGCCGTAATGTTCATGGGACTGGTACCGATTATGTGGTCAACAGGCAGCGGCGCCGATGTGATGAAGCGCATCGCGGCGCCGATGATCGGCGGCATCTTCACCTCGTTCCTTCTGGAACTGGCTGTCTACCCGGCGATCTACGCAATTTGGAAGTGGCACTTTGAAGTGAAAAAGCAACCTGGGCCGCCGGTGTTGGAGCCGCAGCCCGCAACCGGCTGATTAGAGGTAACTGTTTTTGATTAACGAGGTCGTGCCAGCATTAATTCTGTTAACGGGTGCACTCCTAATTTTGGGAGGCACGAAGTTGGCCCGTCGTTTCGGCCTGCCCGACGCTTTCGGATGCGGAGTGGCGCTCTGCATCATCGCGATCAGCGTTTGGCTTTTTCCGGCCGACTGGCGGGAGTGGGCGACAGGCGGGTCGCGGGGCGACCGCCTGCTCACCCCTGTTCGAATAGTCGGATTGACGGGAATGCTGTTTCTCGCCGGCACGCGATTCAGTTCTGGCCAAGTGCTTGGGAAGTTCGGTCTGATGTGGGGATTCGCGCTCTCTGCCGGAGCCCTGTTTGCCGTTGTAGTCCTGGTGCTGAAACTTTTTGGAGGCCTGGACTCGGGACCAATCGTCCTCGTGGCGGCGACGATTATCGCCGGTAGCTTATGGCTTCCCGGAGCACTCTCTCGCTCTGAAAAGGAAAGCGATGATCTCCCGAGCGATTGGCAAGCAGGTGCGGTCGTGTTCACTGCGCTCGCAATGCTGGCAGTTTACTTTTACGACATCTTTGCGGTCATCGGTCACGCTCGGGCCGCGACCTCCCTGGTCTACATCGTCGTGGCGTTTTACGAATCAGTAAAGCTGATCGTCCTCTTCGCCTTTGCCTACTTTATCTCCACCCGATTCATATCGCGCGCCGAAGGCCGTATCTCGGCTGCACGCACAACGATCGGTTTTGTACTCATCGCCGTCTTGCTGTTCGCGCTTGCAGCTGTCGCCACCAACCAACTTGGCGCGATTGCGTGGGCATTTGTCGCCGGCGCTTTGTGGCGTAGCAGCGCGATCGGGAAGAGATTTAGTGAGAGCCAAAGACCACTGACATCGGCCACGGTGATTTCGTTTGTCTTCTTGCCCGTGCTGCTGCAATCGCATGGCCGAAGACTAACTGGACTCCTGGGACTCGTCGTCGCTGTGTTGGCGGCTATGGTTCTTAAGTCGGTATTCGTGTGGGTCGGAATGAGATTGGGTGGAACGTCATCCAGAAATGCAATGCGCAACTCCGCCGCGATGGTTGGGCCAGGTGAAGTGGGCATTTTGCTTTTGGGATTCGGAATGACCAGATGGGCAATCGAGGCCCCAGTTTATTTCGGCATACTCGGATATGCATTGCTTTCAAGCCTGGTAACACCGTTGGTATGGCATATCCAAGTCAACAGGGTGGCCCATCTTGAAGCGACAGATAAACCGCAACCCTCGACCTATCAACGCAGATCTGAGGAGGTGAAGACTAATGTTTTCTGAAAGCCATTCAACAGGGAGAGTCCAGGAAGATGCGTCTCTAAACTCGCCGATGAATCTGGCATCCACCCCCGGGCGGTTGCTTGAGATAGTTGAAAAGCACCAGGTTTGTTACGAAGTTTGGCCCGAGCGGTCGGTTGCCGCAGGGCGCAACATTCAGATCGGTTTTGAGTTGCAGCTCTGTGGAACCAACAGTCACATAGCCGCAGCAGGAGATCACCAGTCGGTCCCTGGTTGTGAATACTGCCCCAGCACCTACGAAGACCTGCGAAAGATTGCTGAGTGGATCCTGCCGCGAGATGAACGACCTTCGCGCTATGAGATTGGCGCCTTCGATCGTTCCCTCCATGTTGCTCCCCATAGTCGGCACTCAAGAAGCGAAGTGGTGCTCACGATTCATATCCTGCATCGAGCGACTTCAATCGCGACGTTGATGACTGTGAGAACCGGTGCCTGAAGGAGATGAAAGGCAGGCTTAAACAGTTGGGGATTTACGAAGGCAATTGGCGCCCAGCCGCGGAAAAAACCGCCGTGCCAATTTGAACGTTGGGCACCTGGATAAAACTGAAAATGGTGAAGTCATGAAATTGATTGAGAAGTTAAAGGAAATGTTCTTCGAGCGTCAGCTCGATGTAAGTGAGCCACCGCCAAGCCTCTTCGACAGGCTGCGGAATGTGTTTTTCTCTGCCGAATTTGTGGCGGCCGACCTGGACCGAGTCCCTCCAGACTGCGGATGCGAAGACGCCATTGCTCATTTGGACGGCAGCTGCTGGTGCACGATTAGTCCGGCGGACTCGGCGAAAACTGGATCAACAAAAGGGTGTTCCGAACAACTTGAACGATTACAAGTGGATGTTAGGTGGGCGCAAGAAGCCTTGAAGGATGGAGGGACAAGTCTGGATCCGGGAGAGGAATCTGAAGAACTGAGCCGTGAATTCACTCAAATAGCTAACTCCATCGAGGGCCTTGGTTTGATCCTGGAGAGGCTTAAGTCGCACGTGGGAGAATTCCGGGAAACCTGTTCTAACAAGGCCCTGCAGCAAGTAAAGGAGACGGGCACAGAACTGCGAGGGTACACACGGGAGTTTTTGTACACTCTCGACAAAGGCGATCTGACGTTGCCAGGCAGTGAGGAACGCGGAGTTCATCAGAGAAAGCCGGGTCACATGAAAGCCAGCCATACAAATCTCTTGGTTCTCGCAACGTTAATCCTCTTGAGTCTGACGCAATCCGTGAGGGCGCAAGAGTTCACCTACAAAGTTCAGCAGGATCGATTCAAGGGCCACCGTGATGGCGAGCTGATCATTTCGACCAAGGGTGTCGAGTATCGCGCCAGGAAGGCGACGGACAGCCGGGTGTGGACATACACCGACATCAAACTCTTTGAAATTCTCTCTCCCACGCGCTTACGTATCTGGACCTATCAAAATCGAAAGCTGCTTCTGGGCCAGGAAGAAAGCCTGACCTTCAAGATCATCGACGGGCAAATTGACCAGCAGATCAGTGACTTCCTCAGAGAGCGAACCGCTCGCCCGCTGGTGACTTCATTTACCAAAGAGGAAACCGAAAGGGTGCCTGTAGCGCAAATACCGGTGAAGCATCTGCATCGCCTAGGCGGGTGCCAGGGAGTTCTAAAGGTTTATACGGACGGCCTCGAGTATGAAGCACAGGACGGGCACGATTCGCGGAGTTGGCGTTGGACGGATATCAGAGCAGTGGGTCGCCCAGACATCGATCGTTTCGAAGTGCTGACGTTTGAGCCTCAGACTGGCGGACCAAAGCGGAGCTTTAACTTCATTCTGAAAGAGCCGTTGGCCGATAAGACCTATGACTTGATCTGGAGTCGCGTCTTTCGTCCAACTCCGCTGATTAGGATGAATGCTGGAGTTATTGAGAAATAGACTTGGCGCAGCTCGTAGGATTTCTGACAGCAGCAGTCTGGTTATTCAAATGAGGAAGAAGCTAAACAAGACAACAGTAGAACCTATCGGGGGAGCTGCGGCAGTAGGTCGCATCCGTCATGTGTGTCGTCCGCTTCGAAGGGACTCGAATTGGCATTTCTCGATGCTTCTTTCCGTGTTCTTGCTGATGGCTTCAAGTGCGCATGGCCAGAGCGTCGAGGCAAACGTTAAGAAGGATGGTGAACAGGACAAAGCTGGCAACGTGAATATAGAGATTTATCTGGATCACCTAATCTCCAAGGCTGTGATCGCGGGAGATGCAGCCAGTGTAATCAGGGAGGCTGACAAGTATCGAATCGAGGCAAGCCAAAAGCTAAAGACTGGGCGTCGCGATGAAGGGCGCGCCTTGCTTCGCCAAGCCGGCGAGGTGATTGCCGCCGCCGCTCCCGATGGAGACTTCAAGCAAGAAGATCCTCTGCTCCGCGAATACCTGCGAGAGATCACGAAGGAGTTAGTCGAGCTGGACTCTCCTGGCGCAACTTATTCCTCGTTATCAGTTGACGGAAATTCTGTCGGCGGCAGCTACGCAGCACAACCGCGAGTCGCTGCTTTCCTTAACTATTACCAGGGTCGAGGGCGAGCGCGGTTGCTAATCGGACAAGCTCGATTAGCTTCATACCGGCCAATGATGGCGCAAATCTTTCGTCAAGAGGGCGTGCCTGAATGGTTAATTGGCGTCGGCTTCGTAGAAAGCACTTACAACTCTGCAGCTCACTCACCTGCGCAAGCCCACGGTATCTGGCAGTTCATACCCGGAACCGGTGATCGCTATGGATTGCGACGGACAGCGTGGACGGATGAAAGAGGAAGCCCGGAGAAATCCACGCGCGCCGCAGCCCGGTATCTTCGCGATTTGCACGCGCTCTTCGGAGATTGGCCGCTCGCGTTAGCGGCCTACAACTGGGGCGAAGGTCGCGTTGCCAAAGTTATTCATCGCACCGGCATCCGGGACTTCTGGACCATGGCCGATCGCGGTCTTCTGCCGCAAGAGACTGCGAACTATGTGCCCTCGGTGCTCGCCGCATCGCGCCTGTTGTTCGGTAACAGCAAGCCGATCGCTCCCGCACAAGCTCGATTCAAGTTTTCACAAGACTCGCGCGCGGAAGCTGAGACAAAAGCACTGGAGGCGGACGCTAATTTTCCAGCTGCACCAGCAACGAGCAGCGAAGCTGATGAGCAAATTGCCAGGTTGCGTGAACAACTAACGGGTTTGCCGAGCAAGGTTGTCAGTGGTGGAAGAAGAATCACTAATCCTGAAGTCAGGCGGATTAATAAACAGATCAATCGCCTGGCAGCAGAATCGGATCGGCTTCGAAAGACAGCACTAACGAGCTAAGTCAACCTTCTGGGCCGGGAAGCAGATGAAGGCTGACGTAGCGATGGAGAGCGCCGGCGTGACACTTGTGAAAGGTGATTTGCGCGGCATAGTTAGGGCGCAGAAGTTAAGCCGTGCAATGATGGGCAATATCAAACAAAACCTTTTCTTTGCATTTATCTATAACGCGATGGGTATTCCGGTTGCGGCTGGGGTCTCTACCCTTACAAACTGGAGAAGCAACAGCGACTGACTCCGGAGCAAGGTAAGGAAGATTATCGTCGAGAAGTATTCAGCGGAAAATTAGGTTGCAACGCTATGAAGAATAGAAGGTGGAGGTATTTCCTTTGTTGAAACTAATCGTCCTTTTGGTACTTACCGCCTCGGTAACCTTCGGACAGTCCACGCGGCATAGACAACGACAAAAAGCCCGGCCGGCCCACCCTCATTCATCTGCAAAGACGAAGCCTTCGGAACTAATTCGGCTCGCTGAAAAGCTTCGCGCGGGAGGCGCTATTGTTTCGGTTACTAAGGAGAAAGTATCTCAGCCCTTTTTCTCTGTGGCAGGCCGAGTCACTAATATCAATGGCGAATCTGTGCAGGTGTTTGAATACGCGACGAACTCCGCGGCGGAAGCGGATGCGAGGCGAGTGAGTGCCGACGGCACTACCATCGGAACCAGCAAGCCAACCTGGATGGCCCCTCCTCACTTCTTCAGGAGCGGAAAGTTGATTGTGCTTTATGTTGGCGCGAATCAGACGATTGTGAATCTTCTTCGGGCAACTGTCGGTAACCAATTTGCTGGCGGCTAGCTCGCGAAATTTCACCGCTGGCAGTCTCTCTATCTGGACGACGGGATCTTCACCTCATCGCCTGCACGCAGTGATTTGCCGGTGACGAATGGGAACCTGTGTATTCAACCGTATTGGGTTATGGCTGCACGGTATCGGTCGGGAAAACAAGCGAATGTCTGCGCTGCCGGTGCTTTTCCATGGGTTAGCACTCTCCTCGATAACGGCATGATGGTTGCAAACTACCCATCGTACGGTCGAGATTGTGGCACTATTCGAACTTTTAAGGGAGAAACCAATGAATTCAACGATCAAGAACTTCAAGATGGCAGTCAGCGCCTTGGGCTTAGGAGCCGGCCTGGTGCTGGGCGCGGGCGCCACCGCGAATGCACAGGGCCAGTATGATCCCTACTACGGACAAGGCACCTACCATCAACACGATAATAATCAGCATCAGAAGGGCGAGAAGCGTGGCGAGAAGCGTCACCAGAAGGACGAGAAGGCAGACCTCAAAGCTCATCAGCGCGAGGAGCGTGACCAGTACGGGAATGATGGCGATTTGAGCTATCACCAACGGCAAGAGCGTGAAGAGCTAAAGCGGCACGAACGCGATGAAAAGAACGCTCGCAAGAACCACCAGCGTAACGAGGGCAACGGCGGTTATTACGGCAATGATGGCTACAACCGTAACGATGGTTACTACGGAAATGACGGTTACAACAGGAATGATGGCTACGGTTCGAATGTGAGCCAAGCCGCGTTTGACCGAGGCTATCAGGAAGGCGTACGAGCTGGTCAGGACGACCGCTATAACAACCGTCGCTACGACGTTCAAAATCACAACACCTATCGAGATGCCACGGCGGGCTATAACAGCCGTTATGGCGACCGTAACTCTTACCGTAATAGTTTCCGTGAGGGTTACCAACGCGGCTATGACGAGGGTTACAACAATCGGAACTCGGGACGAAGCGGAAGTCGCGGTCGCGACATCCTAGGGACTATTTTCGGACGTCCGTAGACCTGCTAGTAGAGTTGGAAGCTCAAAGTGTGATCGGTTAATGCTTAACTTTCTGTGTTAATCAAGGGTGCAGTTCAGGCATTCGATGAGCGGGGGTAAATCACCCTTCGCAACCTGCGAGACATTCCAGCTTGAGTGGTTCCTTTTCCCTTGAGCTCTTCCTATCCTGGACGGTAGGTCTCATAGATTTATTGCTTAAGGGTGTCCCTGGTCTGACTTCTTTCACGGTCCGAACCGCTGCCGATATTCGCCCGATGAAAGAAAGGCTTTGACCATGTCGGCATTGGCAAAGTTGCCGTTGAACTGGTTCAGCTGGTTCAGCCAGAAGTTATAGCCGTTAAAGTTCAAGTCCGGCGCCGCGTCCGGGTTCCTTCGCAGATAGCCGAAGTATTCCATCAGCACAAACGCGCGATTGAACTCTCGCTGTTTCAGCGTCGCGTTGTCGGCTATTTTTCTGAGCACGCTGGCGCGCAACGATGGGTCTGCCGGATTTGGCGACAACTCAGCGATCAACGCCGAACGCTCGCTGTCGGAAAGCACGCCTCCCGCATTCGCATTCAACGAATTAACGAACTCGGTTGCGCTGGTCGGTCCCGGATAACGAGACAGGAACGCCGCCCGCTGGACGAACGATAGCGCAAACCCGCTCTTGTTGTTATCGAGTTGAGTCTGCCAACTGCCCTGGCCCACGATCACGCCGGCGCCGATTTCCTGACTATCGCGCAGGAAGTTCGTGAATCTCACCGGCACTGGGACTGTCGGCGGACTGATGTCGCCAAAGCCAGTCTTGTAAATCCGCTCGACATAGTAGCCGGTATCCTGAAACTCGATCGAAAGGAAGAACGCAGCCGACGTATTGATCCGGTAGAGTTCGATGCACTGCGGCACTGTCAATCCAGCCGGACGCCGCGCCGGATCGTTGCACTTATCGATGTTGTCCTTCCAAAACGCCAGGCCCGCAGCGTCGGGCTCGCGACTAAGAAAGTCTCGATACTGCTGACGGACAAACGTATCAGTGTCATCGATGGGGTTCGTTGCCGGCTCAGTCACATCGTCAGCAATTGTTAGCGTTGCCGTCAAAGTCGTCGCTCCAGGAGTGGCGAAACCTGCGCCTCCCGTCAGGTTTGACAGAGTGAGCGTCAACGTCTCCGGGCCTTCGACAAAACTATCCTGATTGATTAGGACAGTGAAGGTCGTGGCCGCACCGTCACCGGCAGCGAATCGCAGGGTGTGCCGTTGGCGACGGTGGAGGAAGTGCTGCGGTTGTACCAGGAGCAGTACTTTGACTTTAACGTGCGACACTTCCACGAGAAGCTATGCGAGCAGCACCAGATCAAACTGAGCTACACGTGGGTGACGCAGGCGCTGCAGGGAGCGGGACTGGTCAAGCCTACGAAGAAGCGCGGGGTGCATCGCAAGCGGCGGCCGCGACGCCCACTGCCGGCATGTACATTCCCACAGCTACTACTGCCGTTAACGAAATGGCGGAATCGGACACTTCACTTGCTAATAACACCGGACATTTTAACTTGCTAATAACACCTGCATTAAATAGTTCACACTTCAATACGAAGTCGGTAGGCGGTCAGACTAAATTGATTCAACTCGTCAGCCGAATGGGAAACCGCGGCAGGCATATTGGAGTTAAGCCTTATTCAGCCGAATCGCGTCCTTGACGGTCATAAAAATCGATCCTAATCTAGTTACCAATCCCCCTTAATTACTGGTGAAGCTGGAGAGCGGAATGGCATCGCGCACGATCGTCATTGGCGACATTCATGGCTGCTATGACGAACTGGAAGATATGCTGGCAGAAGTTCGCTTTGCGGCGGACGACCGTCTCATCTCGGTCGGCGATCTCATCACGAAGGGACCCAAGAACAGGGAAGTGCTGGAGCGTTTCATGTCCGAGCCGCAATTTTCCGCGGTGCTGGGCAACCATGATTTGGCGCTGCGCCGAAAATGGAACGGCGAAAAGGTCAAATTAAAGGATTCCCAGAAGACCACAAAAAAGGAGTTGAAGAAAGACAAGGCGCGTTACGTTGCGTATTTGAACTCGCTCCCCTTCATGGTTGATCTGGGCACGCACTTGGTAGTGCATGCAGGAGTGCGGCCAGGCGTGGCGCTTCATTCTCAGACCAGCGAGGATCTGACGGAGTTGCGCTGTCTTGGGAAGAAACGCAGCGCGCGCGATGGTATTCCCTGGTACGAGGTTTATGACGGCGAGAAGGTTGTGTTGTTTGGTCATTGGCCTTCGCCAAAACCGCGGCGCGGAAAACGAGCGATCGGTCTCGACACGGGCTGCGTCTACGGCAAGGAGCTCACTGCTTACATTATCGAAACCGGGGAATTCAAAACCGTCCCCGCGCGTCGCTCCTATGATGGTTCTTGACGTTTCGATCGAAACCGCGCAGGTCTGGTCGGCAAAGCTGAAGTGGATCATTGGATTAACTGAAAATAATCCGCGAATGCCTGCCGCGGGTGATTGGCGAAGAGGTGAACTGCACTGGGGAACAGCATTCTAACAGAGCCAGGTTCCGATGGCTGCGGGAGAAGCGGCATTCAACAGTCAACTGCATTTCGAAGGAAGTATTATTTTGAGTTCTTAATTTGGTTCAAACACTGCCTGGGAGGGTCTATGCCTAGAAAATTAGTTCCGGCGTTCATCTTTGGTATGTTTTTCATTCTCTCTACTTTGCCGGCGGCCGCGCAAAAATCTTGTTTCACCCAGCAAGCCCGTGCTACTGCCGAGCGGACGGCGAAAGTTTATAGGCAGCCCGATCCCGGTTACGATCCGGTGCTCGGATACAACCCAACTATCGGTCCTCGAGTAGGCGCGCCCGCGGTCAACCCCGACGGATTCGCCGCGGGCATCACCTGCGTCGCTAACGCGAAGGAGGACAAAGGATCGGGCACAACACCAAAATTTTATTGCTCGGTAGCGGGCGTGGTCGATGAGGATGGGAATCTCATTCGGTATAAAATCAAGCCTCATTTCAAGGGACAGACGCCGGACAAAAGGAACGGCGAAGTCTATGGCGAATTTCTCTCGTCCCGATTCTCAAAGGCGTTGGGTTTCTTTGCAGACGATGAGTGGGTCGCTGACGTCACCTGCCCCGATTGCGAGAAGAGCCTAACCGCGAAATTCCAGGGCACCAGCTTTACGCCATTTCAACCGGCCGCGGGCGTGGAACTGCCGCTCGCAAAAGGTATCGATGTGAAATGCAACAACAAAGATTCTGGCGAGCTTGGCGGTTCATTGGAAAAGTTGCTGAAGGGTGGCGGTAATCGCGCCGAGATCGATGCGTTCAAGCTCTGGCTCGCCTTTATCGACCATGGAGATACCAAAGCAGACAACCAGAAATTCGCCTGCCTCGATTCAAAGAAAAACGCCGACGGCACCCGGATGTGTAAGCCGGGCCAGGCGGTTTACTACGTCTCCGACATGGGTTCAACCTTTGGTTACAGTAGTGCCAGCGAGAAGAAAGCGAAACTGGTGAATTGGAAGGACAAGGATCCTATTAAAGTGAATGGCGGGCGCTGTAACACGACTGCAAAGAGCGTGGGAGACACAAAGATCAGCGAAGCAGGCAGGCTGCTTTTGGCAGAAGGTCTGCAGCGGCTGCTGGATGCCGAGACAACTAACAACACGATAACCAGGGTTTTTCGCGCCTCGCGCAACGCCGAGCGCGATCAAGCGCCGGAAGCATGGACCGCGGAATTCGTGCGCAAGGCGCGAACGATCATCGACGCGCGTTGCTCAAACTAATTGCAGTCCGGCTTTGCACCAAAACTAGCGTCCCTGGAGTCCGCCTTGGCGGACGATTGAACATAGCCCAGCGATTCATCGCTGGGATTGGCAGGAGCTCGAGACTACAAATCCTTCAGCTTTTTATCCCAGCAGTAAACTGCTGGCCTATTCGTTCGTCCGCTTTGCGGACTGATAAACGCTTTTGTGCAAAGCTGCGCGCTTGGTGACGATTCCAAAAGGAGACTAAGAAATGAACAAACAGCTGGTTCGCTTACTGGTGATTTTCGTCGCCGTCCTGCTCGGCAGCGGGCTGCTTGTTTACGTTCTGCTTGAGCGGCGAACAGGAACGCCGGAAAGGGTCACGGATCGATCAGCGACATCGGCGGAACAGCCAAACAATAACGCGTCAGCAACTCAAACTTCTGGAGCCGCCCAGAATAACGATAAACGCTCAGTCGTTTCTGAACTCTTCGGGATTGAGTCTTCCGGACAGCCTACTACCGAAGAAGAGAGGGGAATAGTTGCTGTCCGAGTTTTACTCAGATTCCTGATAGCCGCATTTCTGGCAATGCTGCTGGCCTTTCGTTGGCGCCGCGGCGTCTCGATCACTAAGCGTAATCCTTACGTGGCCCAAACGCAGATATTGCTCGCGGTAGTGGCCGCCGCGATGATGATTATTGTGGGCGATAGCGCCGCGCGAGCGTTCGGCATCTTTGCGGCGGCCTCACTCGTTCGGTTTCGCACGAACATTCGCGATCCCAAAGAAACTACGGTGCTTTTGATTTGTCTGGGCGTTGGGCTGGCCTGCGGCGTCGGCCGGCTGGACATGGCATTAATACTCACCGTCTTTGTGCTGGTTGTTCTTGGGATTTTAGAGCACTTCGAGTCAGCACAAATATTTCGCTCGATGGACGTGCGGATCGAAACCCGGAACCTGGACCAGACGCGCCAGGTGCTCAAGAAGATCTTTGAAAGACATGGCTTCAGTTTTGAGGTGCGCCAGTTAGAGCGTGGCGGCAAAGAAGGCGAACAAGGCAAAATTGTTTATGAGCTAAACCTTGGCTACGCAGACACGACCGATCAGCTCAGCGAAGAGATTTTTTCCGAAGACTCCGAGAACATTGCGGGTTTGGAATGGGAGCAGAAGAAAAGTTCGACGTACATTTACAACTAGTAGAGTAAGGCAAACTGTTAGTTTGTGGCTGGTCGTAAAGCAAACTGTTAGTAATCGAACGTCTAATCATCTGCGTACGCTGCAAGTTCCGAGGGTGTAGAAAGTTTTGTGTAAATGGTCATCGAGTGCCAACTGCGATAGGGTTGGCAGGGAGAAAAGATGACCAAAGACAAAAGCATCGACAACGAGCTGATAGACAACCTGCTGAAGAACTAC
>JACCVY010000019.1 GCA_013697915.1 Blastocatellia bacterium
CGGGACGAGTCTTTTACATGCCTGGTGAAACGGGAGAGGTGCTCTTCATTTTGAAGAAAGGTGCGGTTCAGATCTATCGCATGTCGCCCGAAGGCCGGAAGCTGGTGATCGCTAATCTGCCACAGTACTCGTTCTTTGGCGAGATGAGTTGTATAGGCCAAGGAATGTACGACACGTTTGCCGAAGCTACTGAAGAGTCACTGATTTGCACAATGAGTCGAGCCGATGTCGAGCGACTGCTTTTGGCGAAACCAAAGGTCGCGCTGCGTATTCTGGAAGCGGTGGGTAAGCGTGTCGTGGACGCCGAGCGGCAGTTGGAGGAGTTAGCTTTCAAAGGACTTATCCCGCGCATTGCGGCTTTGCTACTGCGCGAGGCCGAAGGTGACGAAGTCCATGGACTCTCGCACCAGGATATCGCTGAAAGGTTGGGGGTGTACCGCGAGACGGCCACCAGCGCGCTCAATGAACTTAAGACAGCAGGCATTATTGAAATCGGAAGGAAGCGGATCATAATCACGAACAAACCACGACTGGAGAGCGCAGCGAGTGAATGATGTGCGCGAAGACTTCTTGAGCGGGCAGACACCCAACACTCCTTCCGCGTCGGCGGCGCAAGAGTTACAAGACACGCTACTCCCGGCATCAGCCCCGCATCCTGCCCTGATGCGTCGCTTGCAGGAGTATCTCCTGGAACCAGGCGCACCTAACGTGCGGCTTCACCCAAAGTGGTTAGCAAACAACCTCAATGTTGATGAGCGCGAGTTGCTTGGCGCGCTCGCCTATGGAGTGCGCGACGGATTGGTTGAAATGCACTGGGAGGTATATTGCCCTATGTGCGGCGGCGGCTCCGGGGATATTGGCTCGCTCAGACACGCGCGGGGAAGCATTGAGTGCGTGGGCTGCCAGGCGAGTTTTGATCTCCATCTTGACCGCGATGTACGAGTGACTTTCTCGGCGAGTGAACGATTGCGGCGAGAGCGGGGAGATGAAGAGGTACCGCTAACAGCAGACGGAGATGCCGAGCTTGCCACCCGCGGCCTCGATCTTCTGTTAGTCCCAGCCTTTTGGGAATTGTTTTCGGGTGAAGCCCCAGCCGCCGACGAGTCGCTGCGGATTGGCCGCGTCGCGATTCTGTTTACTGATTTGCGTGGCTCGACAGCGATCTATGCTGAGCGCGGAGATCCGCGCGCGTACCGTCTGGTGCGAGATCACTTCGCGATTCTCGCCGACGCAATTGAGCGAAATAACGGCGCCCTCGTGAAGACGATTGGCGATGCAGTCATGGCCACGTTCGCGTCGGGAGGCGACGCCGTGTGCGCGGCGTTTGAGTCGCAAGCTGAATTGTGCGCGCGCGCCGCGGACATGGGTGGTGAACTCGTACTAAAGGCTGGCGTTCATGCTGGCGCGTGTCTCGCCGTCAAGCTGAACGACCGTCTCGATTTTTTCGGCGGCGCAGTCAACACCGCCGCCCGCGTGCAGGGATTGTCGCGCGGCAATGATGTTGTCGTTACCAACGAAGTAATCGCAGACATTGAAGCAAAACAAAACGGACAGGAGCGACGCTTCCAGATTGAGAACAGCTTCGACGCGCAGTTGCGCGGCTTGTCGGAGACGGTTCGCGTTCACCGGCTCGTCGCGGCAACTGGGAGCGAAGTGGCTAGAGCAGCGTCAATTCGCCGCTCAGTAGGTTCAAGGCTCTTAAAATTAATAAAACGTATGTGAGGTTAGAAATTATGCCTGGATGGCTAGTATTGCCCTTAATCATAGTCGGTTACTTTCTGTTGATGAAATATGTCTTGCCGCGTCTCGGCGTGCCGACTTGAATGTCTGGTGCATGCAGCGTCGAGTCTCGACGCGTTGCGGAAGAAACTCAGAGTAATGAACGCAAAGAAGGGTTATGAGTAAATACGATCTCGTCGTGGCAGGCGGTGGCTCTGCCGGACTGGTAGTTGCCGGTGGCGCGGCGCAGCTTGGGGCGCGGGTGGCACTCGTTGAAAAGAAAGCGCTGGGTGGCGACTGCCTTTACACCGGTTGTGTGCCCTCGAAAACCTTGATTCGCTCGGCGCGTTTTGCAGCAGACATACGCCGCGCCACGGATTTTG
>JACCVY010000023.1 GCA_013697915.1 Blastocatellia bacterium
GCCAGTCGTTTGCCATCACCTCACTAACTTTCACACCGCGCAGATTTTCGGAGATCTCAACCTGAGCGTAACTGGCTCGCGCTGCCTCCAGCAGGAACCATCCGATTAAAGTTAGCCACAACCCACCGAAGCCTGCGCCGCCAAAAAAACGGAGAATGCCCCAAACGATGAAGCCGAAGGCAACGAACTGGCCCACCCGCGCGGCTATGCGGGTTGAGCGATTGGCGTCACCAGTCACCCACCAGACGATGGCGCGCAGCACGCGACCGCCATCGAGGGGAAAACCGGGGATCATGTTGAAGACGGCGAGCGCGATGTTGATGTAGCCAAGCCACACCAGCAGTGCCAGAAGCGGCGTCGAAGCCCTCATCATCCCTTGCTCGGGCGCCCAGCCGAGCGCATACGCGAGCGCGAGACAACCGGCCCCAATCACGGCGCTCGTAATCGGCCCGACGATCCCCATCCAGAACTCAGTCTTTGCGTCTTCTGCGTCCTTCTCGATCTGCGCCACGCCGCCAAGTGCAAACAGCGTAATGGAGCGGACGGGTAGCCCGCGCGCCTTGGCCACTGCCGCGTGAGACAATTCGTGCACGACGATCGCCGCGAAGAAGAGTAGCCCCGTGATCAGGGCCGTCCCCCAGACGGTGCTCGTGCCCCACGTCGGGTTCATCAACCGGAAATGACCCGCGAGCGAGAGTGTGATCAGCAGCGCGATCAGGAGCCAACTGTAGTGCAGCCCGATCTCGATGCCGAAGATGCGCCCAAGCTTAATCTGTGCTTGCATAGCTGCTCCCTTGTTTAAGCGCTCGTGTGCCTCCGCAGCAGGACGCGCTCCAGCAACGGATGACGAGGCCCGCCGAAGCTCGGCGCGCCTCCAGGTGCCCGCTGGCAGTTGCTTCAGACCTTTCGGTTTTCATAGTCCTTCGGCTGACGACCTGCAGCGGGCATATCTTTACGCTCCTCCATCCTGTCACGCTTTGAATAATTGTTCCTGCCGCGCATGCCGAAGTACATTGCAGCCGGGCATAGCAGCAAAACCCCTACAAGCAACAGGGTGGTCGGAGGCACGCCCAGCCAAAGGCCAATGATGCCAGCCAACACCATGCCACCGGCCAACATCCACTTATTTTGTGTCGTGCTCATTTTCTTGTGAATCTGCCCCTTCGGCGACGACCGAATTTCTCGGACGTGACCGCGCTGATTTCCCCAGGAACGCGCACCCTTCAAGACTTTATGGTCAGATTAATAACGAGCCTTTGCTCGGCGCTTGCGGATTCCATAAGTGTAAACGGCCGCGCCGCCCCCACCCACCACGGCTCCGATGGCAGCACCTTTCTTGCCACCCGCAATGCCGCCGATGATTGCGCCGGCTCCAGCGCCTCCGGCAGTGGTTAACTTATCGCGATGTTTCTGCCAGAAGCTTCGCCCATGACGATGACCATCACCGACGCAACTGTAATGTGTGTGCGTGATGTTGCTATGCCTGTGCCTCAATTTGCCGCAGGTCCTCGCCGACACCGGCACTGACAAAAGCGCAATAAACGTTAGTACCACCAGGATAGAAAATATCTTTCTCATTGATTCTTCCTTTCGACGTTAGCCGGCGCTGCGGGAGAGAACGGTTGTTCAGCTCCGGTTGCCTCAAGTAATTGGACGATCTCGGTGTAATCTTTCTCTCTTGCAAGCATCAGGGCCGTCTTTCCAGTCTGAGTGAATTTCGCTGATACGTCAGCGCCTTTGCTCAACAAATCCCGGACAATTTCGCTGTCACCAGACGATGCCGCCAGCATCAGTGCTGTGGAGCCATCATTAGCTGTCACATTCACATCTGCCGCATGCTCCAGCAATGCTTTCGCGGAGTCGGTGTGTATGTTGGTAGCCGCAAACATCAGAGATGTCCGGCCTTCATCGTCTTTTTCATTCACGTCCGCTCCGCTCTCGAGTAATGTTTTCACCGTCTCTGTTTGTCCTTCGAGCGCCGCACGCATTAGGTCTGTGTGACCACCTTTATTTTCTGCTGATTCACTCATCTGTGCGCGCGTAGGCATGATTCACCTTCTTCTGGCATCTCTTCGACTCCGAGGATTATTGGGTCTTCTCCTGCTTCCGCCGCACGACCTCGACCGAACAGGGAGCATGGCTCACACGTAGGCTTGCCGTTCTCCAGCTGTAAGCCACTTCATCATCGTAAACACAACATATGGACTCTTGGCCCACGTCAAATGTGTACCGAGAACTTGTCCTTATTCTCGCTGCAACACAAGTGCCGCAGGGCAAACCCTCGATTTGTTTGCTGATTCGTCGTCTTTTTTGCGAATTCTGCCCTGCGGGCTGCGCATATTTTCGCAAGCGCACCCAATCAACAATGTCTGTCCTCAAGAAACCAAGGACAAATGCAAAGGTATGTTGAGGGCACGAAGCTTGCGCTGTGTGTTAGAGCACAGGCACCAAAACCGAAGCGGGAGAATATCGAGGGGTTGCAAATACTGGGCAGCCTTGACTGTCCGAATTCCAGTTAACCAATCAGAAGGGTCTTCGCATACGACATCTCAAGCTTCGAAACGGCCAGCTCGCAAAGTGATTGGAGATGTAACAAGACATATTGAAGATGAAGCCGACCAAGGGGATGCGATGAAAACGAGCGTTATTGAAGTGCACGGCATGCTGTCGGTATTGAGCGTGGTCGGAGTGGAAAAGCAGATTGGCAAGGTGCCGGGTGTCGAAAGCGTTACCGTGAATTTCGCTGCAGAAAGTGCCACAGTACGCTACGACGAAACCCGACTTCGTATCGCCGACATCAGGTCCGCAGTGCGCCAAAGCGGGTATGAGTCAGAGGGCGAATCCGAGACGCGGAAAACTTTACCGGGAGATCACCCTTCAACGCCGGAGGACAAGGTAAAGGCTGAAACCGAAACCCGGTCGCCCGCAGGCGGTGGGAAGGCGGAAGTCCCTCCAACGCCACCGGCTGTCGAACCGCCGGAGGAAAAGGTCGAGACTGAAACCCAACCGTCCTCGACCGAAGCTAAAACGGAAGATGCTCACGTGCCGCCTTCGGCTGACAAATCTGCAACGGACCAGCCCAAAGCGGAAGCACCGCCATTGCCAGCTGTTGTCAAACCAACGGAGGAAAAGGTCGGGATTGAAACCCCGTTGCCCGCGAGCGGCGCGAACGCGGCAGACCACGCCGGTCACAAGGCGGAAGAGATGGCGCAGGACAATGCGGAGATGGCCCAGGAGATGGGTCACGGGACGGGAGAGTCAATGGACGCAATGGTGCGCGATATGCGTAACCGATTTTTCGTCACGCTCGCCCTTGCAGCCCTTATCTACCTCTACGCGCCGATGTTCCAGCAACTCACGGGAATCGCGTTGCCAACGCCGTTTGGAATCTCGAAGGAACTGCTGGGTTTCCTGCTTACAACTCCGGCGGTCTTGTACGGCGGCTGGGTCTTCTACATAGGTGCCTGGCGCGCGCTCAGAAACGGTGTCGCCAACATGGCGGTGCTCGTTTCACTATCAGTGCTGGCGGGCTATCTCTTCAGCGTTGGCGCGACCTTCTTCTTCACTGCAGAAGTGTTCTACGAAGCGGTCGCCGTGCTGCTCGTCTTCATCCTGCTCGGTCACTGGCTTGAGATGCGCGCACGGGCCGGAGCGTCGAAAGCCGTGCAGTCGCTCTTGAGCCTCGCGCCGCCGAAGGCGACGGTGATACGCAACGATCAGCCCGTCGAGGTGCCGACCTCCGAAGTCGTAATGGACGACATTGTGATGATTCGTCCTGGTGACAAGTTACCGGTGGACGGCGAAGTGGTCGCGGGCGAGTCGAACGTAGATGAATCAATGATCACGGGCGAGAGTATGCCTGTCAGAAAGGTTGTCGGCGATAAAGTCATCGGCGCGACGATTAACAAGACCGGCACGTTTCGCTTCCGCGCCACCAAGGTCGGGGCTGAAACCGCACTCGCTCAGATCGTCAAACTCGTGCAAGCCGCACAGAACTCCAAAGCGCCGTCGCAGCGACTCGCCGACAGCGCTGCCCAGGTGCTGACCATCTCGGCCATCGTCTTCGGCCTTGCAACTTTCGCGGTCTGGTACTGGGCCGTCGGAGCGACGCTGGTCTTCGCTATGCTGCTAGCAATCACGGTCGTCGTTATCGCCTGTCCCGACGCGCTCGGGCTGGCCACGCCAATGGCGATCATGGTCGCCAGCGGCAAGGGCGCGCAAAACGGCATTCTCTTCAAGGATGCGACCGCGCTCGAAGAGGCGGGCAGACTTCAGGCGATCATCTTCGACAAGACGGGCACGCTCACTATCGGGCAGCCGCAAGTAGTAGAGATCGTCGCCGATGGAAAACCTGTGACTGAGAAAGAATTGCTCCGGCTCGTCGCCTCGCTCGAACAATCGAGCGAGCATGCGCTGGCGCAAGCCGTCATCGAGAAAGCGAAGGCTGACGGCGTGACGCTCAGCGCGCCGTCGAATTTCGAGGCGATTCCGGGGCAAGGCGCGCGCGCGACAGTTGACGGGCGCACGGTGCTCGCGGGCAATCGCAAGCTGATGGACGAGAACAAAATCGCTCTTGATACGCTTAACGAGCGGGCAAAGGCACTTGAGGGAAAAGGCAACACAGTCGTCTATTCCGCCGTTGATGGTTCTGCGGGCGGACTCATCGCCATCGCCGACGCGATTCGCCCGAACGCGAAACAGGCTATTGACCAACTGGCGGCGTTAGGCATCGAGGTGGCGATGTTGACCGGCGACAATCAAGGCACTGCGAACCTGGTTGCCAAAGCACTGGGCATCAAGACGGTCTTCGCCGAAGTCCAGCCGGGACAGAAGGCGGAGAAGGTCAAAGAGATGCAGGCGAAGGAGCTGCGCGTCGGCATGGTGGGCGACGGCATCAACGACGCACCGGCGCTGGCGCAAGCCGAGGTCGGCATCGCTATCGGCGCCGGCACCGACGTGGCGATGGAGACGGCTGATGTGGTGCTGATGAAGAGTGACCCGTTCGACGTGATCGGCACCGTCATCCTTAGCCGTGCCACGCGGCGCAAGATGCGGCAGAACCTGTGGTGGGCTGCCGGTTACAACGTCATTGCCTTCCCGCTCGCCGCCGGTCTGCTTTATCCCGTGACCGGATGGCTGCTGAGCCCCGAGGTCGCGGCCCTCTCGATGTCCGGCTCGAGCTTGATCGTGGTCGCCAATGCGCTGTTGTTGAAGCGCGTGAAAATGAGCGAGTCCGCGGCGGCGGCTGATACGAAGCCAGGCAATGCAGTCAAAACTACAGAAGGTAAGAAATGATGAGAATACTTGTAGCGATAGATGGTTCTGAACATAGCGAAGCGGTACGCACACATGTTCTAGACTTTGCCTTCATCCTTAAGACCGGAACAGAGGTTTCAAAGTCATGTCCCGTGTAGTTACCCGACAGGTTGGAAACTGGCTCCTCAACGCTCTGCCAGAAGAAGTTTACGAGCGGCTGCTGAATGATCTGCAGCCAGTCTCCTTTGCTCTCGGTGAAGTAGTTTATGAGTCTGGCGGACAGATGGACAATGTCTATTTTCCGACAACCTGTCACGTCTCCTTGCTCTACACGATGATCAATGGGGTGACCGCCGAGATGGGAATGGTGGGAAACGAGGGAGTGGTTGGCATCGCTCTCTTTATGGGTGGTGATACGACACCCAATCGGGCCGTGGTGCAGGGCACCGGCAAAGCGATGAAGTTAAGAGCGAAGTCGCTGCATGTTGAGTTCAGTCGTGGCGGCGATTTTCAACACTTGCTGCTCCGCTATACCCAGGCCCTGATCACGCAAATCTCGCAGACCGCCGTCTGCAATCGCCTGCATTCGATGGAACAGAGACTCTGTCGCTGGTTGTTGATGACCCACGACCGCACGCATTCCGACGAGTTGCAAATGACTCAGGAGTTCATCTCGAACATACTGGGCGTGCGCCGCGAAGGCGTGACGCACGCTGCTCAGAATCTGCAGGAGAAAGGGTTCATCAGCTACGTGCGTGGCCGCATTAAGATTCTCGATCGGCGGAAGCTGGAAGCACACGTTTGCGAGTGTTACGAGGTCGTTAGAGCAGAGGACAGCCGTTTGTTTGGCTAATCGGCTTGACCTGTTGCCGCTCCCACACTGAGTTGCCGCAGCATCGGAAGAGGTGACTCATGCTTGATCGCTGAGCACGTTGCCGCCGCAATCCCGATGCTGCAATCAAACGGAGAGGCGATAAGAACCCGTCGCAATAGAGTTTCATCGCTGCTCCCGTCTTCAAGTATAGACGAGGAGGCGCGACGACAAACCGAAAGGAGAAAAGTCATGGAATGGTTTACGGCAAACTGGTTTTGGGTGTTGGTCTTCATCGCCTTTATCGCGATGCACATGTTCGGCCACGGCGGGCACGGTGGTCATGGCGGTCACGGTGGAAGTCATCGTCAACGTAACAAAGATGAAAGAGAAAGAGACGGTCGCGTCGTCAGCGAGAGTTCCGGCGGGCATCAGAACTGAACCCTGAAACCCAAAGCGCACCCTGGTGTTGCAGGAAAGAACTGCCACCCGTGACATAGCACTGAAC
>JACCVY010000057.1 GCA_013697915.1 Blastocatellia bacterium
CTTCAGGCACTTCCGGCCCAACCAGATCTTTCACAGGCGCCAGACGCGAAGTGGCCTTCTCCAGATTCGCCGCGTAACCACAGTTTGAACAACTTGCAATCAAGTCTTCGCCGGCATCAGTTTTGGCGACAAATTCGTTTGACTCCGAGCCCCCCATCGACCCGGAAGAGGCTTCGACAATCGAATACTCAATCCCGCAACGCGAAAAGATCCGCTTGTAAGCTTCGCGCTGGTCAGCAAACGATTTGTCCAGACCCGCCTGGTCCACATCAAACGTATAGGCATCCTTCATTATGAACGTGCGCAACCGCATTAGGCCCGACTTTGGCCGCGGCTCGTCGCGAAACTTCACCTGAATCTGATACCAAACCTGCGGCAGTTGTTTGTAAGAACGAAGTTCGTTGCGCGCAATGGTGGTAAAAATTTCCTCGTGCGTCATGCCCAGGCACATGTCCGCGTCCTTGCGATCTTTCAGGCGGAACATGTCAGCGCCGATGGCGTCCCAGCGACCCGATTCTTTCCAAACCTCAGCTGGATGCAGCGCCGGCAGGTAAAACTCCTGGCCGCCGATACGATTCATTTCTTCGCGCAAAATCTGCATGATCTTCAGCGCAATGCGTTGGGCCATTGGCATGTAGGAATAGATGCCGGCGCCGAGTTGGCGAATCAGACCCGCGCGCAACAAAAGTTTGTGCGAAACGACTTCGGCGTCTGCCGGATCTTCGCGAAGTGTGGGAATGAAATATTGTGACCAGCGCATTCGGTTTTAAGTGAAACTTTCCTGAGATAAAATACGGCCATTCATTCTCGCTTAGCAAAAAGCTTAACGCAACGTATGACAGACTCGTGGTTTTCTTAGGTCCAGGAAAAATGGTCAAAGAAAGCTTTCGAGCTTGTGCGTCTCCAAGTCGGAAAGGGTGGCTTGCCCCCGCCCAGATCGGCTGGCATTCAACGCGCGGGGGTAAATCACCCTTCCTAACCATGAGCCTTTCCAGCTCGCTTTTTGCAGGCGAGGGTGAATGTCTGCTTCGTTGCGAGTGCTCGTGGCGTGATGTACCATCGCAGCCTGCTAGAGTCGTCGATCTCCGGAGATTCAATAATGAAAATCGCACTTGCGAGCGACCATGCTGGTTTTGCCGAGAAGGAACGTCTGAAGCCCTTACTAACCGATCTGGGTTTGCAGTTTGAAGACCTCGGCACAGGTTCGAGGCTTCAGTCGATTATCCGGATTACGCACGCAAAGTTGCGGAAGAAGTTGCCGGAGGACGGGTAGATCAGGGTGTGCTTGTTTGCGGCTCGGGCACGGGCATGGCGATCACTGCGAACAAAGTTGCGGGCGTTCGCGCAGCCGTCGCGTGGTCCGAAGAAACGGCAAGGCTCGCGCGTCAGCACAACGATGCAAATGTTCTCGCGATCGGCGCGCGCACTACGCCTCCGGATCAGATTCCCACAATTGTGCGCGCCTGGTTTAGTTCAAATTTTGAAGGTGGCCGACATGCCGAGCGCGTGGCAAAGATAGAAGGCGGAGGAGGAGAGTAGGCAGAAAGCAGTAAGCAGTAAGCAGTAAGCAGTAAGCAGAAGGCAGTAGGTAGTAGGCACAGAACACCTGCAAGATTGAATGTGAAGGTCAAGATTGAAAAGCTCATGGTTGGGAAGGGTGGTTTACCCCCGCTCGTTGCATGCCACCCGACCTTGGGCGGGGGCAAGCCACCCTTCCTTACCTTGAGACTTCATCACTTGAATCCTTCAAACGGCCCTCGAAAGGTAAAACCGAATGACAGATTTTAGGAACGCACCACTCGCCGAAGTTGACCCGTTAATTTCTGAAGCTATCGACAATGAAGTTGCGCGCCAGGCGAATGGCCTTGAGTTGATCGCTTCAGAAAACTTCGTTAGCGAGGCCGTGCTCGAAGCGGCGGGATCAGTTTTCACGAACAAGTATGCCGAAGGCTATCCGAAGAAGCGCTACTACGGCGGCTGCGAATGGACCGACGTGGTCGAGCAGGCGGCAATAGACCGCGCGAAACAATTGTTTGGCGCGGAGCACGCGAACGTGCAGCCACACAGCGGCGCCCAGGCAAACATGTCTGTATACCTCGCAGCGATTCAGTACGGTGATCAGATTCTGGGAATGAACCTGTCACATGGCGGTCACCTGACGCATGGTCATCCGCTGAACTTTTCCGGCATCAGTTACAAGGTCGCCGATTACGGCGTGTCAAAAGAAACTGAACAGATTGATTACGACGAGCTGCAACGGATAGCGGAAGAGCACAAGCCAAAGCTGCTTGTGTGCGGCGCTTCCGCCTATCCACGTATCATCGATTTCAAACGCATTGGCGAGATCGCAAAGAGTGTCGGCGCGCGCATGTTTGCCGACATCGCGCACATCGCCGGACCAGTTGCTGCTGATCTTCATCCCTCTCCCGTGCCCCATGCTGATTACGTGACCACGACCACGCATAAGACTCTGCGTGGGCCTCGCGGCGGATTGATACTTTGCAAAGAGGAACACGCAAAAGAGATTGATCGAAAGTTGTTTCCCGGTGTGCAAGGCGGGCCATTGGTCCACATCATCGCTGCCAAGGCCGTCGCTTTTGGCGAGGCGTTGCGCGATGATTTTAAAGAATACCAACGCCAGATTCTCGCTAATGCAAAGGCTCTTGCTGCGGAATTGCAATCGCATGGACTACGCTTGGTTTCCGGTGGCACGGACAACCATCTTATGCTGGTGGACGTTTGGATGGACGGGAAAGGAATCACCGGCAAAGACGCAGAGAAAGCTCTCGAAGCGGCAAACATCACCGTCAACAAGAATACGATTCCGTTCGATCAGAACAAGCCCTTCGTCGCTTCCGGCCTGCGCATCGGCACGCCCGCTGTAACTACCCGCGGCATGAAGGAACCTGAGATGCAGGAAATAGGCCGCCTGATCGCGGAAGTTATTCACGCGCCGGCGTCGGAAGAAGTGCGCGACAAAGTAAGGAACGGTGTGACCGAACTGAGCGGACGCTTTCCGCTTTATGCGAAAAGAATTAAGCGCCAGCCTGAAGCAATGGGCGCCTAAGTGCCTCGTCTGTTTATTTTCATCATACGGAACTTTTCTTCGTCCGTTTGCGAGAATCGACAGCAAACGAAAGCGCAATTCCCAACAAGCCGAGAACACTAAACGCTCCGGCAACATAAGTACTGGTTGGCTCTACAAAGTCGACTTTCACCGTGGTCGCTGTCTGCGGAACGGTAAAGAGCAAAGCGCCATCATCGGCGGGCCTGGTCGCCAATCGGTTTCCATCGGCTGTCGCCTGCCAGTACGGATAATAGAATGTTCTCAGACGTGCCTCTGTTGTCGCTCCCGCGCCTAATTGGAACGATCTATGCTTGTCGGACCACTCATTCATTTGGACGTCGCGACCTTGAGCCTCGACTGGTTGCAGCATGGTGCGGGGCTTACCTGAGACCCAAACAGGAAGCAGGCCTTCATTACTCTCTGACCCTTGAAGGGACGTGACCATTTGATCAAAGGCTGCATGGTTCCGGAATAATGCTGGTCTGATTACTTGCAGGATAGTAAAGCTGAGAACGACTGCTGTGATTCCAAACAACCCTAAAGAAAGCGGGCGCAAACGAGTGGACCACATTCTAACCAGCTCAGGAAAGCTCATGGCAACAAGGACCGAGAGGCAGGCTGATGTAATCGTCAGCATGCGCCAGGGGAATTGAGTTTCCTGTAGCGCCGGTATGGCATCCCAGATTGGCTTGCTTAGAGAGGTCGCCATCAAAAAAGTCACCAGAGCAACCACGGCGGGAGCCAACGCTTCACGTTTGCGCTTTGCAAAGAGAATGATGATCGGGATTGCCAGCAGCAAGGTGACAGTTGTAATAATCGGCACCCAATAGTTTCCCATTTCGTTAGGCGAAGGCTGAAAAATGAAGTTGTTCTTGTAATCGAACCACTTATCCAGTGCGGCCCCGCTCGGACGCTTCCATTTCAACTCAACTAACATTGGCATTAGGTAACAAGAACTAAAAGCGAGGCCGTTTAGAACGCCGGCAATAAGTTGATAAAGCGAGCGTCTGCTGAATGACCGCGCGAGTCTGACGAGTGCGTAGACACCAACGGCAACTGAACCAAGCACTGCTAAGGGAAGGTTAGAGAGAACAACAAATCCGTAGCTGATGGCTAGTCCACCAGTATCGCGCCAACGACCGTTGGCAATGATTCGTTCGGTGAAAGCAAAAACAAACGGCAGCGCGCTGGCGCAGGTGTATTGAGCGAATAAACCCGCCTGATACATCTCGTTGGCGTGGTAAGGGGATAATATGTAGACCAATGCTGCCAGAACTGCATAACGTTTGTCGGTCAGTGCGCTCGCCCATAAATACATGCCCGCGCCGCCGGCCACCGTCAGCAGTGAAAGACTCAATAAACTTGCAACGTACCAATCTGGAGTTATCAGGCGAAAGAAGGACAATAGGTAATACAGTGCCGGTGGGTAGAATCTTATGCTCGGGTCACCATAACCGCCGTTAGTTGAGGAAAGCCACGACGGGTAAAAATCCCCAGCTTTAATTGACTCAAAAAAGCCCAATGCCATTCGATAGTGTTGAGGCACATCTACTCCATAAGGAACTCCATATAAGTATAAGGCTATCGATCCGATGAGACCGATAGCAACGACTTGAAGCCAATAACGTTTATATATCAAAGGGGACATGGAGAGTTCCTAAAAAATTTTGAGTTGTTCAGATTTCATCTTTTGAATTAAGCTCAATGGCGGCTGGCAGGTGAAACTTATTTGTCAGACTTGACTACTATAGCGGAGTTCACAAGTCGTCGTAATGAAGGACGGGTTAATATTTTGATGGGTCATATCAAGTCGCATGGATGAAATCTTCGGACCTGACGGTCTAATTGCCCAGGCACATCCTGATTACGAACATCGCCCCGGCCAGATTGATATGGCGCGGGCGGTGATGCGCGCGTTTGAAGAGCGCCGGCATCTGATCGTGGAGGCGGGAACCGGCACCGGCAAGACTCTGGCTTATCTTGTGCCGGCAGTTGCCGCAGCGCTCGGCGGACGCGGTCGCGTGATCATCTCCACCGGCACGAAAAATCTTCAGGAACAGTTAATGGAGAAAGACATTCCTTTTCTTCAGCGCGTGCTGCCGAAGAGTTTCGAGGCCGCTTATATGAAGGGAAGGAACAACTACGTCTGTCTGCACCGGTTGGGACGTGCCGAAGGTTCGCCGGTGCTTGACGGCCTCGATGAAGTTGATTACTTCGATGAAGTTACGCATTGGTCCAAGTCATCGGAAACAGGCGACCGCGCGGAGCTATCGAACCTGCCTGAGTCGCTTTCGTTCTGGCGGCACATCGATGCGCGTTCGGAAACTTGTCTGGGCCAAAAGTGCGTCGACTTTAATCCCTGCTTCATCACGCGCATGCGCGAGCGCGCACAGAACGCGGACATTGTAGTGGTCAATCACCATCTGTTCTTTGCCGACCTCGCTTTGCGTAACAGCATGTACGGCAGCGTGCTGCCCGATTATTCCGCAGTCATCCTGGACGAAGCACACCTGATCGAGGACGTCGCCTCGGAATACTTCGGTTCGCAAGTTTCCACTTATCAAATCGATGATGTCATTCGCGACGTCGGCAACGTGCCGTACGAAGATGCGGAAGTGGATCGCGAAATAACAAAGACCTCATCGCGCCTGATGCGGTTTGCCGACAAGTTCTGGATGGGCTTTCGCGAAGGACGCGGCAACGAAGGTCGTTATCCGATTATTCCCGGCACTTTTGCCAGGCGAGACGAAGATGGCGAGATGCAATCGACGCCGCTTGGCGACCTCTATGTTTCGCTTGATGGTGCGCTGGCGAGATTGGAAACGACGCTGGATGCGCTGAAAGAGAAGCCTGCAGAAGTTGAGAATCTCGTCCGGCGCATTCGACAAACCAGATTCGATTTGCAGTTCATTGTCACTGGAGACGACAAGAAATTTGTTTACTGGATTGAGCGGCGCGGCCGTGGCATTTTCCTGCGCGCTTCGCCGATCGATGTATCCGGCATATTGGAAGACAAACTGTTCGACAAAATCGATACGGTTGTTTTGACGTCGGCAACACTTTCCAGCGCCGGCAACTTTTCTTTTATTCGCGAGCGGCTGGGGTTGGATACGGCTGATGATTTGATCGCCGAATCATCCTTCGATTATCAGAGCCAGGCACTTTTGTATCTGCCGGCGAAGATGCCCGATCCACGTTCGCATGAGTGGGCCGGCGCGGCGGCCGAAGAAGTCATTAAGATTGTGAACGCGACGAATGGTCGTGCGTTTGTGCTCTCTACCAGTTTGGCGGGCATGCAATCGCTTTACGATTTGGCGATGCCCGAACTCGACTATCCTTGTCTGTTGCAGGGCAGCGCCTCAAAAGGGCGTTTGCTGGAAAGGTTTCGCCAGACTCCGAATTGCGTGCTCTTTGCAACCTCGAGTTTCTGGCAGGGCGTGGACGTGCGCGGGGAGCAGTTGTCATGCGTGATTATCGACAAGCTGCCGTTCGCGGTGCCGACCGATCCGATTGTCGCGGCGCGCCAGCGCTACATTGAGGACGAAGGCGGCTCGAGCTTTTTCGAGTACAGCGTGCCGCAGGCAATTATCAGTTTGAAGCAGGGACTTGGGCGGTTAATACGCAGCACAACCGACCGCGGCGTGTTGGCGGTTCTCGATCCGCGCCTAAAGACCAAGAGCTACGGTCGGTTGTTTTTGAAGAGTTTGCCGCAGTGTCGTGTGACCAGCAACATCACAGACATCGCAAGTGTGTTCGAACCGCAGTCCGACATCGAAGCCGCACTCTCTAATATTTCTGGCGCTCTGTAGGAGCGCGATGTTTATAGAGGAAGCTACAGCGCAGGTTATTTCCGGAGTTGAAGTTGGCATCCAACTTCAACTCCGGAATGTTCGTTAAGGGACGTAGATTCTATAACATTTGGCTCCAAACGGAGCCAGGAACACCGGTTGTATAGATATTTGGCTCCTAACGGAGCCAGGAACTTGCGACATTGCACATTGGACTTTAGACTTTGGACTCCTATCATGCCGGGACTATTTGAAGTAATGATCGAGCGTAACTTTTCGAGCGCGCATCAACTGCGTGGCTATAAGGGGAAGTGTGAAAACCTGCACGGGCACAATTACAAAATTGAGATCTACGCGCGCGGGCGCGAACTGGACAATATCGGGTTGCTGGTCGATTTTGTAGAATTGAAAGCAGCGGCTGATGAAGTGGTCCAATACCTCGACCATCGAAACATCAACGAGCTCGTTCCGTTTGTTGAGCTGCAACCGTCGGCGGAAAACCTGGCGAAATATGTTTTAGAACGCGTGGCTTCCAAGGTTGGTGACGAGCGCGTGCAGATTTACAAAGTCAGGTGCTTTGAGACGCCGACGAGCGTCGCGACCTATCAAGTGGAGTAGAGTCGCCTTTTGCGGCTTTGCCGCGTTCCGTGCGGAAAGGCTTTGCCTTTCCGGAAGGGCTTGAGGAATCTTTCGGGGGAGGGTTCGAGGCTTAGCCTCAAACCATCCCCCGAAAAGTTTTCTATTACAGGCGACGGAAGGGCAGAGCCCTTCCGCACATCAAACGGCATAGCCGGGAATCCAAGCACAACTGACCGCAGCAGACGCTCTTCCCAGTTTCTGCCTACTGCCTTTTGCTTACTGCCTTCTACTTTTTCACGCTTCATCAGCCATCACTGGCATAGTTTGCACAAACACTGGCGTTAATTCTTCTTCCCGATATTCCGGCACACGATGTTGCTCTCTGAGCCGTGCTGGAACTGCTTTTCGCATGTAAGGCTTCTCGCAGAATCTAAAGAACAACCAGGCAAATGCAATAGTTGCGGGCACCACAATCGCAAACGCATTCACCATCGGCGGCAGTTCCCTGATGGTAAATGACCACGATTCCATGATCACGAGTTCGTGCGTGAGATACAAAGAATAGGAAAAGACTCCCACCGTCGCGGCAGCGCCGACGCTTTTCGCAACCAGTCTTCCGATGGCCCCGGGCTCGCGCAGTTGCGCTAGCCACTTGTGTTCTGCAATGACCACACGATTCACCAGCACAAAGAATCCGAATCCCCACAGCGGATGCATCAGCAGCCAGCCCAGGGTGTGGGGCAACGTCTCCTTCTGCGTGTTTGGCAACAACTCTGAAATCGCCGAAGCCAAAACAATCGCCGCGCCGCCGAGCCATAAGTTTCGGCACCAGCGCGGCAGTTTCACCAAACCGAATGCAGCCTCAACCGCAATCGCGCCCAGCGCCCAGGTGAACCAATGAACAGCGGCTGCTTCAGGAACGGGAACACCGACCCCAGTCGAAACCCAAATCGCATGGCTGAAGAAATACCAGCCCATTCGGGCGGTTGCGCAAATCGCCAAAGTTACTCCCCAGCCCCAGCGCTTACGCAAAAACAGTAATAAAAAGTAAGCCAGGTAAAGTTGCTCTTCGATTGCGAGCGTCCAGAAAACGCCGTTGATGCTGTAGCAAGTGTGCGGATCCAGATTGTGAAGCATCAACAGATGCATCAGGACATCGTAAACAAAAAAATGCGTGACGTTGATGCCAGTGGAGAGCGCGGCCATCAACATGAACAACGCAAATGCCATCAGGTAGGGCGGATAGAGACGGCGAATACGCCGCCTCCAGAATGAACCAAACTTAATTGGCTTTTCCTGGCTGGCAGCCTTCGACTTGGCCCACTGCAGGTGAATGCAGAATCCGGAGATGACGAAGAAAAGAAAGACGCCGATGTAACCAAAAGAAGTCAAAAACTGGATCAGTTTCACCGGCCACTGGAAAAAGTTATGAGGAACGGCCCTTTGTGTCTGCGACACCGCGTGATAAAGCACGACGCCCAGCGCGGCCACTCCACGCAGGGCATCAATGCTCTGAAGACGGCCTGTTGCCGGCAGGTTACTAAGCGATTTCATCTGCGACGTCGAGGCAAAAGTCTATCGGTTTCGCAAATCGAGAGGATTTCAAAAGCGTTGAAGTTTAGGCTGACACTAGCGCGGCCACGTCTATATTGTACTTTCTAATCTTGCTGTACAGCCGCGGACGATAGATGCCCAGCAGGTTAGCCGCCGCCTGCTTGTTACCGCCGGTGCGTTGCAATGTCTTCTCGATCACGAGGCGTTCAATGTCTTCGAGCGTCATGTTTGGCGGCACATCCCAGCCAGTGCCTGCCGGTGATCCTTCCGGCAGCGAGCCGTTATCAAACGGCAAGTCGACGGGCTCAATGCGATTTGCTTTCGCAAGCAGCACGGCTCGTTCGATTACATTTTGCAGCTCGCGTACGTTGCCTGGCCAGGTATGCGAAAACAGTCGTTGGTATGCAGCCTGCGAAACGCCACCGATCGCGCGGTCGTATTTCTGCGCATACATTTGCAGAAAGTGTTCGGTGAGCAACTGAATGTCGTCACTTCGCTCGCGCAGCGGCGGCACGTGAATGGTGATTGTCGATATTCGATAGAACAGATCGTCGCGCAACAGTCCATCACGAATGGCGTCAGCGGGCGGACGATTGGTGGACGAGATGAGGCGAAAATCGACGGCGTAAGTCTTTTCCGAACCAATCTTACGGTAACTGCGCTCCTGCAGCACGCGCAATAGTTTTGGCTGCAGCTCAACCGGCATTTCTGCAATTTCATCCAGCATTAGCGAGCCGCCGGCCGCATGCTGCACCAATCCTTCCTTGTCGGCGTGCGCGCCGGTAAAAGCGCCTTTTGTATGGCCAAACAATTCCGATTCAATAAGCTCTTTCGGCAGCGCCGCGCAGTTCACTTTGATGAAAGGTTTACGCGCGCGCAACGAGTTGTAATGAATTGCGTTGGCAATTAATTCTTTGCCCGTCCCCGATTCACCGACGATCAAAACATTCGCGTCCGACTTGGCTACTGATTCGATCGTCTCGTAAATGGTTTGCATCGACTTTGCCCCGCCGATGATGTTGAAATATTCCGAGCGCGTCGAAAGCTGGCGCCGCATGTTTGCGTTTTCAGCCAGTAATTCCCGCTGCTTCAAGGCGTTTTCAACCCGCAGATGAAGTTCCTCATAATCGAATGGCTTGTCTACAAAATCAAAAGCGCCAGCTTTGGTTGCTTCGACTGCCTTGGCGACCGATCCATGGCCGGTAACAACGATCACTTCAGTTGTTGGTCGTGCATCCTTAATGTGCCGCATGACTTCGAGGCCGTCGATATCCGGCAGTTGCAGATCGCAGATCGCCAGGTGGTGGCCGCCCTGATCAAACAATTCGATCGCTTCGGCGCCGGTGCTAGCCGTGTCGACCGAATAACCTTCTTCGGACAAATTCTGTTTCAACGAGTCCGTCATGGTTGGCTCGTCATCAACTATTAAGATTCGCACCTCTCTCTTATCCACGAAACATCCTCCCCTGAACTAAAACCCTCTGGTTAAGTGTTTGAAAAAATTTACTTGACGAGTGGCAGCCGCACACGCAAAAAGCCATTGCGCCGTTCGGCTGAACCGCCGTGTGCCTCGATCACTTTGGCGGCAAGCGACAGGCGAATTTCGTCCGTGCCGGCAAACGAATGAAAAGGATCGTGATCCACAGAATCCAGCAGGTGCCAATCGATTATGCCGTCATGACGCTGGTCCGATGCCTCAATGCCCAAGTGGACTTTTAAGGGACCTTCTTTCTTTCGGGCCCGAAATAATTTCACTGCTCCTATTGAAATTGACTTTAATGACTCCGCCAGCAACGCAGCATCGACCTCGGCGACGAGCGGTGCGGCCTCGGCTTCAATAATGATCACCCTTCCCTCGGCGGCAGGCGCCGATGCGTCCGCATTTAGTTTCTCAACTACGCCCCGGAGTATCTGCTGTACATCTGTGGCCGCTCGCTTCTTGAGTTCCAGTGGCTGTCCATACTCCGAAAGCAGCGAAAGATCCGCCGCAGTTCGATCGATACCGGCGATTAGTTTCCCGATCGTCTCCAGCTCATCGGCAGGCCGCTCACCCTTTTCCAGACGCTTGCGAAGAAACGTGGCATAGAGTTTGAGACCATTTAATTGATTCTTGAGATCGTGAACGATTTGGACCGAAGCCCGTCCGAGTGCCTGCAAGGAGTGATTGTCCTCAGATTCTGACAATAATGGCTTCATTTAGATCGGGCGATTTCGCCGGGTTCCTTCTGATCTCTTGGGGGAATGGTACTGGCGGCAGCGATGTGTACCAATTGAACTCGAACACATTGCGCTCGAAATGTCGTATTTCGGTGCGCGATCTTAGCAAAAAAGGGCGGCGTATTCTAGTGATACAGCGATGCCGCAGTGGCAGGGCACGCAAACAGTGAATGTGACTGCGGAATTTAGCAAAGAAAAAGGGTACACACCGGTGCACGACACGGGCGATGGAGCAACGGTCTTATTGGTCGAAGACACTGAAGACAACCGGCAAATGATGGGGCGACTCCTCGAGATGAGCGGTTTCAGAGTTGTCGAAGCTACCAACGGCCGGGAGGCAGTCGAAGCAGCCGCGCGGGAACATCCCAAAATAATTCTGATGGATCTAAGCCTGCCCTTTGTTGATGGGCTGGCGGCCACGCGCCGGATCCGCAATCTCCCGGAACTGAAAGGCATTCCAATCGTTGCCGTTTCCGCGCACGACACCGCCGACTTTCATCATGAGGCACTCGCTGCGGGCTGCGACGCCTACATCACTAAGCCGATCGACTTTTCCGAGCTTGAAGAAGTAATGCGCCGCATGATCTCAAAGGCTGAGTAACAGGCGCTTTCAAGGGACCCAACCTCAGCAGATCCTGGAAACATATTTGAAGATATGTTGTCCAAGGTTATGCGCCCCGGCGGCTTGGGATTGCAAAATTGGATTGCCAGCAACTAGAATTCAGCACCTTCCATGGCTACAGCTGAGAGACAGATTCCAGGACCAGACGACGACTCTCGTCGCAAGTTGATCATTACCGTTGCGGTGATCGCGGCGATAGCAATCGCGGTCGTTTTCTATTTCCTGATGCGCGCCAGTGGTGGAGGCTCGACCGAGCCAACGCTCGACAATGCGATTCGCGCCGGCTCGCCGCAGTTCACTGAGTTTCAATCGAAGATCGTTGTTGACGATGTTGAAGCGGATGAGGCGAAGCGGGCACTGGGCGACATTGTGATGAGCTTGCACGGGACGGTTCGCAACTTCAGTGGACGGACCCTAAACGGGTTGGAGATAACCGCCGCAGTCATCAATCATCAGGGAGAACCGGTGAAGCAGCGCACGGTGGTGGTCATTCCGTCCAGACAAGCCGAGTTGGAGCCGAACAGGACAATGCCCGTTCAGATAATGTTGGAAGGGATGATGGACGCGGACGATCGAGCGAACATTCGCATGGAAGTAACTGCTTTCAGATTCAAGTAACCCTTAAGGTCACGATCTCGCAGCAACCTCGCTGCCATTTCAGTCAACAAAAAGTTCTTCCAGCGACTGCCGCACCGGCTGCACGGTCAAGAGTTTCCCACCACATTTGCGCAAGGCTGCCAGCACGCTATCAACGTCGGTATCGTCTTTTAGTTCGATTCGCACTCCACCCGGAATTGAAGTTACTTGAAATTCATTGCCGGCCGGCAAATAGGTTTTTAAGGTAGCTTCATCGGTGCCGCTTACAATCACTTCTACTAGATTTTGTCCCGCGACTTGCTGTCGGAGTTCGTTCAGGTAGCCGATATTTGCCAGACGGCCCTTCTTAAGAATCGCAACGCGGTCGCAGAGCACCTCGATGTCCGAAAGAATATGTGAGCACATGAAAACCGTTTTGCCTTCGGCTCGTAATTCGGCAATCAGGTCGCGCACCTCGCGTCGGCCAATCGGATCCAAACCGCTCATCGGCTCGTCGAGGAAGACTACCTCCGGGTTGTTGACCAACGCCTGGGCCAAACCAACGCGCTGCAACATCCCTTTCGAGAACTTTCGCAACTGCGTGTTCCACTTGCTCTCGTCCAGTTTCACCCGCGAAAGGAGCATTGTGGCCCGCGCGATTCGCTCAGCTTTTGGGAGACCGAAGATCTCGCCGCAGAACTTTAGAAACTCCAGCGCGCTAAGGTAGTCGTAGAAGTAAGGATTTTCGGGTAGGTATCCAATGCGGCTGTGCATAGAAACGTCGCTGATGTCTTGACCGAGAATTTTCGCACTGCCCTCAGTAGGAAAGATCAATCTCATTAGCAACTTTAGCGTGGTGGTTTTGCCGGCGCCGTTTGCCCCCAGGAAACCAAATATCTCACCTGCGTTAACGGTCAGGGAAAGTCCATCCAGCGCCCGCACTTTCTTCTTGCGCCAGAACCCGACTTCGTAATCCTTCTGCAAATTATCTATTTCAAGGACTTTCATAGGTTGTTAAGTAACTCAGGTTGTTTCTTTCACCAATTCTAGTTGGGAGGCACTTCTGATTTTGGATCTAGCTCCCCCTCGCACTTTGCATGGTTCAAAACGTAAGGAGTGCCCGCTGGATCGAGCGGTGCCCCCGACGCGTCTCTGCGCAAGCGCAAAGGGCGAAAGACGGGCTCGAGATCTTTCCACGATTCGGGACAGCGACCCGAGCGTGATTGGTAGGCTGCCAGGATTTTTCGCAATCCATCTCTCTCGTTGACCGAATCCAAACGCATGAGATGCCGTCGTGCCATTTCTTTTACTTGATCGTCTTTAGCTTCCTGGTACATGTGCACGTAAATCTCACGAGCGGTGTCGGGGCTGCCTCCTTCATCCAGCATTTTCGCTTTCATCGCTTGCATCCAGGGTGGCGCCCCAGGGATCGCGGCGCCACGACCATAGGCATCTGCGGCCGCGCTAAAAGTTTTTTGCTGCCAGTAGATGTAGCCAAGATGTTGATAGAGTCGCCAGGCAGAAGGATTGGCAGCAATGCCCTTGTTGATGATTCGAATAGCGTCTGCGACGTTAACTCCGGGAAGAATGATCGCCGCGTATTCGTACGGCTCCATGAATTCAGGATCTAAAGTCGTGGCCGCGTCGAGCAGCGGCGCCAGCAACTTGAGGTTCAATGGCGACAAATTGTCCAAGCCGATGCCTTGATGCGCGTTCAAAAGTTTGCCCCCAACATACTGAAGCGAACGCATCCAGTACCAATCGGCGGCCAACCCATTGAACCCGAGACAAACGCGCCTCACGGTTGTGCCCGTGAGATAGAGTTGCTCGTCCTCAACTGTTGCACTATTTGCCGGCCGATGAGAGTCAAGCCATTGTGACAGGCCGACTACGCTGGCCACTCCGATAAGAATTATTGACAGCAAAACGCCGTCACGTCCGGAAAGTTTGTTCATCATTTGAAATTACGGCGGCTAAATATCAACGTGGCGGCCGCCAGAATTACTGCGATGTAAATCAACCCATAGAGAATCGATCCGCCCGCGTAGGCAGGATTAGGCATCTGTCCGTGAGCTGCCGGAGTGATGAAAGCAAGATTCGAGAAATTCGGAAAAAGGTAATAAAGAGATTTAAATAGCCAGCGCGCGCCAGTGCTTCCCATTGAATTCGCCAGTCCCTTGAGGTCTGCGCTGAAATGACCAATGATAAAAACAAAGAATGTGAGTAAGGCTGAAAGAGCCGGCGATGAGAAACAAGAGAAGAGCAGAGCGACGCCGGTGAGAATCATCAGCTCGATATAAATCAGCAGGATGGCCGGCCAAATGCTCAGCGCCAGCGGATCCCAGCCGTGACTCACATAGAGAAGCGCCAGCGACACGCCGGTCCCCATGACCATCACATTCACCAGTAACGTCAGGCAAAGACCGAAATACTTTCCTACCAGAAACTCGCCGCGGCACACTGGCTTTGCAAATATCGCATAGACTGTTCGCCTTTCAATTTCCTTATAGACAAGGCCAACTCCTACAAAGATAGCGATGAAGACACCGAACAACATCATTGCGCTGAGGCCAAGATCAACGATTATCTTGCGTTCTTGTCCAGCTGAGAGCTCACCAATGAAAACTGCCGCTCCCGTGAGCAGCAGCACAAATAAAATGAGGTTATAGAGGACTCGGTCGCGCACTGCCTCGCGAAATGTGTTGCGTGCAATACTGGCGATCCTTTTCCAACCAACTGTACGTTGAGAAATACTGCTGGCCGGTTTCGTTTGTATAAGTGTTTCTGCCATCTTTTCGATTCCAGGGATTAAGCAAAGTGGCTTTGTAGAATCTGGAAACGCTCTTTTGTTAATGCAGGCCAAGAGCCGGCACAAAATACCATATGGGCAATGATAGGCGTACTTTTTGTTTCAGCTAACCCAATTTGAAAACAAGATCCCGGTCAAAGCACATAAAGCCTCGCCCCAGCAAAAAGCAAAAATGAAGTCTTGAAAGAAGGAGAAGAAAAAAGGGGGGCGAGAGCATTATGCTCGACGCCCCCGTGAGAGAGTGAGAAAACTTTTCACCCGAGAACTAATTGCCGATAGCGGTGCCTGAGGCGGCCGTCATGGCGGTCGTGCTTGCCGGTGAAC
>JACCVY010000063.1 GCA_013697915.1 Blastocatellia bacterium
ATCCAGCAACACCTGGAAGAGATCTACCACGTGGAAGTCTCGCCGGCCCTGATCTCGAGC
Source organism: Blastocatellia bacterium (assembly GCA_013697915.1). GTDB lineage: Bacteria > Acidobacteriota > Blastocatellia > Pyrinomonadales > Pyrinomonadaceae > PSRF01. The sequence continues at coordinate 61 of JACCVY010000063.1, forward strand.
GTGACGGATGCAGTGCTGGACGAGGTCAAGACGTGGCAGAACCGGCAGCTCGACGCGGTTTATCCGATCATGTATCTGGACGCTATTCAGTTCAAAGTGAGAGATAGTGGGCACGTCAGGAATAAAGCGATCTACCTGGCGATTGGGGTGACGATCGAGGGTTATAAAGAAGTGCTGGGGTTGTGGATCGCGCAAACTGAAGGAGCCAAGTTCTGGCTGCAAGTAGTGACAGAACTTAAGAATCGGGGCGTCACCGACATCTTTATCGCCTGTGTTGACGGACTGAAAGGCTTCCCGGAAGCGCTTGAAAGTGTGTTTCCGCAAACCGAAGTGCAGTTGTGCATCGTGCATCTGGTGCGGCACTCGCTGAACTATGTGGGCTGGAAACAGCGCAAAGAAGTGGCCAGAGATCTTAAGCTGATATACACGGGGGCGACGGAAGAGGAAGCCGAGCAACAACTGGCCGAGTTTAGCCTGAAGTGGGACGCGAAGTTTCCGATGATTGCGAAATCCTGGCGCAGCAACTGGGCTCGTGTGATCCCGTTCTTCGCGCATCCGCCGGAGATTCGGAAGGTGATCTACACGACCAACGCCATCGAGTCGCTGAACATGTCGCTGCGCAAGGTGACCAAAGCGCGCGGCTCGTTTCCCAACGATGAGGCCGTCAGCAAACTGCTCTATCTGGCGCTGCGCAACATTGCCAAGAAATGGACCATGCCGGTCCATGCTTGGAAGGACGCGCTCAATCGCTTCGCCATCATCTACGAAAACCGGTTGCCGGCGAACTAATCTCGGAGCTGATTACGCATGAACCAGCCAGGCAAAAACCGGGCTATGGAAACCGTGGAAAAACAAACTGCGTTTTCCCTCCGTTCCCACAGCCCCTACTGCTGCTGACAAATCAAGATGAAAAGCAGCCGACCCAAAACAAAAGACGATCGTTTACACAAAATCCTTGACGCTACCCAACGTAGCTGCCAGCTCCGCGCAGTTCTCCATCATTGTAGGTGTTGGTGGGCAGTACCTTGTCACTTGTGAAATAGTTGTGATAGCCCCTCTTAGTTCTCGCTGTGGGCAAAACCGCCGCAAGGTCGGGGTGCTCGGAAGCCCACTGTTCATACGCTCCCACTTCGTCCCAATCCCGGCAATAGAGATCGCCGCTAATAGGGCCGAGCACGATAGCAATGCCAGTGACTTTCGGGTGCCTCAGTGATTGCTTTACCTCTTCCCATTTAGGCCGGTTGGTCTGGACGCTGAAATCCTTACCGCCCCAATCGCCAACTGACACCTTCCTGTTGACTCCAATAATCATCGCCCCTTTGTCGTAAAGCCTGTGCGCTTCTGTCTCAAGGTGGGTGTTCACGCCGCAGCCTCCGTCCCTGAAACAATGGGAGACTCGCCAATCAGTCTGGCTGAAAGCTGAAAAAATGCGAATCCATTCAGAGCGATAACGGCGCAGTTTCGAGCACTAGCCGCTGCGTCTGCATCGATCGTATTCGTAAAAATCTCAATCTCATTTCTGAACTGGGCCCGGATTAGATTTCTAACGTGAACCTTCGGCGAGGTGAACCATTGGCCTACCACCTTCTTTGCAAATGGCGTCCAATCGGCCTTTCCCGCCTTGCCCGCGCCCCCTGGTGGGGTCGTTGCGATAATTCCCCCTTCAGTCAACGCATGGGCCGCCTTCTCACCTTCAACGACGACGACATAATCCGCAGCCTGCCAATCGGGTTCGGTTGTACAAAGGCCACGGACCCTGTAAGGCCACGACGAACCCAGCCACCTTCGTGTGGCGATACTTGAATGAACTTGACGGCGACAACTTGTGCCTGCCTTCACGCCCAACACTTGCTCGAGCAGCTCACGCCGCTGGCGCATGTTTTGTTGTTCGCTCGTCAGATCCATTCCGATTTGCTCTAACCTCATCGATCGGTTGCCTGTTGCTTGCGCAAATTCTTCTGGTGAACTGAACGTGCGCCCTGGCCGTCTGGCACCAAATTCTTCTGCGATAGTTCCGATCTCGGCCCCATTCCGAGCTGCTCGCAATATCGGCAGATGAGTACCGATCTCGCTTCTTACGACCGCCGAATCGACATGGCCGTGCCGCCACTTGTCGCCCCTGAGACTGAGATATACAGCCCTCTGCGTCCTCCGCTGAGAACCCGTCCGCGTAGAGATCCTTGAGGTGAACTCGTCTATTCCAAGAACAATCGTCATCCCGCGAACCTCCCCGCAAATGAGGAACGGTTCAATCTTCACGCCGCCGGCCTCGCTTATTTATCCGCTCCGCCTACCTCCACAAGCCGCTTTATCGATGCGGCTGAGACCATAACTCGCCGGCCGATGCGGACTTCGTCGAGAGTCTTAGCTTTAATTAAGTTGCGGATGTGCCCTATACTCACGTCCCCCAAGACCCACGCAGTATGGGGTATGCTGTAGGCAATCCTCTCGGGTGCGCCGTCGCTTGAATTCGACATTTAACCCCTCCATCGGAAGATAAAATACGTCTCCTTACCACTCTATGTTACCATGTGTTGTCGGAGATTAGATTTCACGAATCAAAAAAACGCCATATTTTAAGGCCCTGAGCCAGTCTAAAAACCCCGACATTCGCACTATGGGAAAAAGAAGAGACGACAAACACCGACGGACGATGCAGCCTAGTACCGCATTAGCTGAACTTATTCATCTGGTAAACCTGGTTCCACGGGATGCTGTGCTGGAAGAATTAAGCGAACCTCACGGACGCGGCCCAGAGGCCGAGTGGGAAATGTTGGCGGCGATCGACGCGCTGCCAGAAACGCTCATGAAGCTGAAACTTCACTTGAGAGAGCCGTTTCAGGGTGAAGTTCTGTATGGCGGCGTCAGAATTGACTTAGATCCGAACAAGCAGGATCTAGCGCGCAAGCTTCGTATAAAGCGTGCTTTTGAGCGGTATCGGGTTATAAGAAACGCCAGAGAAAATCTTAGAGAGCTCTTTGAGATGCGGGCCCATCTTGAGCAAGTTTATAAAGATTTTCCTGATGAAGGCATCGACGGCGCGGTGTTAATGGTATATGAAAGGGCGGTAGTAGTAATTGACAAAAACTACACAGCGAACATACGTCCGGATTTGTTTGGCAAGGCAATTCAAGGCGTCGATGTTCGCAATATCCGAGAGTGCCCTGTCTGTGGCAAGGTATTCTTTGCTCGACGGAAGGACAGTGTAGTTTGTGATCCGATTAGTAAATGCGCGAAAACCCACAGCAAGCGCGCAGAACGCAAAAATCTGATGATGAAACTCAGGCGGCGAGTAAACAATAACTAAGGGAATTCGAGGAGCCAGCGGTGGTTAATTGAACAAGTTGCCATGATTGAGAAAGTTGTCGCGTGATTGCAGTAACAAAGCCCCACGGTAAAGAGTGACTCAGCAAATTGCTGTCCAGAATGATGCCGGCCTGTTCGCCCCCGTCCTGGTGGCGATAGCTAACGGTAACTCTAGTCGTAAAAGACGCCTTGCCGCCAGAAGCAAGCGACTGGAAGGCCCCTGATAATCGCGTTTCAGAGTTTAAACTTGCAGCGGTATGCAAGGAAAGCAATAAGAATACCGAGCACCGGCAACATCAGCTCAAGCGTCGCGGGCATCGCAGATCGGACGGCTAGGGATGAGGTTTTCGTTGAGGCATCTGTGAAACTGAAAACTCTAGATACGGACACTTGTTTACGTTGAACGCGATCCGGCACAAGTTTACCTTGCGGGCTTATCTATCAATGGACGACGGACGATGGCCGGCAAGCTGTCGAGCGTGGCGGCTATCCTGGGCCACGCCGATCCCCGTAACCTTCGCTGGTCCGAAATGCGCTATGAGCATGTCATAGCCAATTTAATTTAATCGGACTTGTGACCGTTGCCGTTGCTACTGCTCATGTTTCGTTGCATCCTTTAGCCTCGCTTCGCCGCGCTCAAGGATTTCCATAATGCGCGCAAATCGCTGGCACTCGTCGCTCGTCGCGTTCCCGGATTGTACGCGAGCACCTAAGGCGTGGATCGCCTCCGCTCGTTCCTTGTTAGTAACCCTTCGCCGCGCCGGCGGTAAGTAGTTCGCCAAATACTTTACGCGCCGATCAATCTGGTTTAGAAGATCAGTCATCGCTTTTCGTCGCTCCGTCGCTCCCATGCATCTTTTTATACCGAGCGCGCCCGCGTTCGATGATTTCCATGATGCGGGCATGCTTTTCGGGATCCGGACTTGTAGGGAGCCCTGCTTCGGCCAGGCGTATCACAGCACAAACCACAGCCATTCGCTGCTCGTTGGTGTACTCCCTGTGAGGGGCAGGAGATGGCAAATAGGCGTCGAGATACTTTACTCGTCGATCTATCTGCTTAAGTAAGTCTGTCATTTGTTCCTCATTTAGCTTGGGTACCTTCCACCGTCGCCAATAGGCAATTCCTTACCGAGAATGCGGCTATCGATCACTTTGCTGGTCAAGCAAACGTCGGCGCAGATTCGGACGGCTCCAGCTAGAGCGTGAATAACCGCTGGATTCTTTTTCGCGTCATCATCATTCCTGATGGCTGCGCTGCATTCCATAATGGCCTCAATGCCCTGAGACAAGGCCCCCGGTAGTTTGTTAGCCCAGGCTAGATCAGCCGCGGTGCGCTTTGCTGCAATATTCGCGATGAGTTCAGCGTCCCCCTCTGCCAGCAACCGACGCCACCGTTGGAGGGTCCGCACCGACACGCCGTAGCTTTGACAGGCTTTCTCGTCGGTCGTATAGATGGCGTCCATTAGAACGGTCGCCGCTAAGTCTCTATTCAGTGAAGGAGGCATATTTCTCGGTTTCCTTTTTAGTGGCGACAAAACCCGCCATTATCGAACTACGGCCTGAACTTCCCCAGCATCGAGAACATCGAGAACGTGTTCTCAAACATGGTGCCGTGCAGCCGCGCGAGGTCGCCCGCTGACTGCTTGCGGAGATATTCAGGATCGCCCGCTGCCTTCGCCTGTGCTGATAATGATTCCAGGACGGTCGCAACGTGGTCACAAACAAGCTCGTCCAACCGACCGCCGGTATTGCGGCTAACTTCGGCCAACTGCTCAGGGGTTAATGCTGCTTTCCAGTTGCTTACACTTTTCCTAGGTAGGTTGTGCTTGGCTGCGACTGCAGTAGTAGTCTCCCCAGCGATAAGCGCTGCTATTACCTGGGCTTTGACTTCTCGAGCGTGTGCTTTCCCTTTCATCTTGGCGAACATTATAACCCCTAAAAGCGGCAATGAAGTACCTACTGCCTTAGCTAATATCTGGTAGTGTCATATTTCGCTTTTGGGATTTTGCACGCTTGTAGTTTTACCGAATCACCAGATATAAGTTACCGCGCTGGTGCTTAGACGCTCTCATGCTTTGCGCTGATCGTCCGTGATACTGGCGGGGAGTTAAAATGGTAACCAGTCCTGCCTCGATAAACGCGACCGACTGGCGCAGTTTCCGGTTGCACGCCAGTTAAGCACTAGCGTTTGAATTAAACCCAAGTAGGGGGCCGAGTGAGTGAAGTGCCGTCGGCAAGCAGATAAGGATTGTCAAACTGGCTAGCCTGAAGGTGCTGCTCTGTCATCTTGTAATGGAAATCCGCAGCCCTCTTAAAAGCTTCTGAGGCTCTACCGATAGGAATAACGACGCCTACCTTTTTTTCTGGGTAAGTATGCTAATTTCTTGGAAACCCCCGCAGCCATTTGCCAGCAGGGAGGGTCGCCAAGCCTCCAAAGTCCTGAGAGCGGCCAGCCCGAAGGCGGCTCCTCGTCCAGGGCAGCTGGTGCGCCTCTCGACGCACATTCTGCCGGACTCATTGTGATGCCAGGGTCTTCCGCGTTTCTTGGTATCCAGCTGACCATTTCGCTGAATATTTATATCAATGAACGGCTCCCAATTTGAAATTTGCCTATCAATAATAAAAAGCTATTTCTTTTTAGCCGCCTTTCTGCTAGCCGCTTTTTTTGAACCCTTTCCCTGATGCAACTCAGCGGCATCGACAGTCAAACTGTTAGGTTCGGGAAATCTCTGTATTCCAATCTTCTGTACAAAATTTATCGACGCTGGCGCGATGGTCTTACCAAGCGGTCCGTCGGGGCCAGTCGGCACATTCGCTGCCCCAAATCCGAATTCAATATAAATACCCCAGTTACCCTGACGTATACCCTGTTGCTTAACAAGGAGTCCCGCTAATTCCCGTAGCTCAAAAAGGAAACGATCTGCCTCAGCCATTTTACACCTCCAGATAGGGGTTGCCTTGACCAGCATCCCATCCTGTATCTTTCTTTGAAGCGATTGGACTATACAGAAGCCCCGCAAAATCTTTTGTAACGTAAGGCCGAGCGTTGTTGCTAGTTTGGCCGAAAAGAAACTGATCCCATTTCAGATTTGCCAACGCCAACAATCGATCAATCCCCACCGGATCCGTCTTCGCAACATTCCTTTCGTTTATTGCCCACATGTCAGCGGGTTTACCTTGCGCTTCCCAGCACAATCGAAACACCTCGGAGTTAACAGGGCCACTATCCGCGCTGGTCAGTGATTCACCCTCATACCCAACGACCGAGACTTTCATTCCGACCGCTTTGGCAAATTTGACGATGGTTACCAGCGATAGATTGCCGGGGTCATTGAAAACCTGAGACACGTAAGATTTGCTAACGTCTGCGGCCTTTGCGAGCTTAGATTGGGTCATACCCATCTTCTTCATTTTCGCCCGCAACTGTTCAATGAAGTCCGACGCGATGCTATAAAGAAAATCTTCAGGACTGCGTTCGGTCCAGTGTGTAGTAGTCATTTCTTTTTACCTTCACCTTTCGTAAAAAGCTTAGGGTCTCTCAACGCGGCCAGAACGTCAGGGTCGTTTATCATTGCTTTCGCCCGCTCAAGCTCGGCGGTGTCCGTCTTCCATTTCTTCTTTTCGGCATACAAAACTAATACGCACATTTCATAATTCTCATCGTCAGTTTTAGGCCGACACAAAAATCCATACAGACGCTCAGCCGCAGATACGTTTTTGAAGACAAAGCATCGAGTATATTTCCCGTCATGTTGACTCTTATTCCATCCGTGAAATCGCTCATTAACATGATGCCCGCCCACCCAATAATCAAAACTCTTGCGGTGGTATTTGTTATCAGAATCTCCAGCAAGGCCGAAAAAGCCGCCAAGGTTTGCAGACGGGGAAGCATGCTTTTCTATAACAGCGACCGACCGACGGGTGTGGGTTAACTGGCTTACAATCCTTATGAGGCATTCCGGCATTTTTAACCCGCGCTCCCCGGCCAGTCAGGTAGTTTAGTTATACCTAAACTCTCTGTCAAGAGTCGAGAGAATCAAGGCCAGCGGGCACAAAATTGTGGAGCTAATTTGAAAGCGAAAAACTACTTCCAGGGCGGCGGTTAGTGGGACCTTGGGTTTTTGGGCGAATACCGTTGGGCTGAGGTTCGCCACCACAACAGAATCAAAAGGAGGCGGGCATTACGCGGCTTTCCGTTTCATCGTGGCTTTCTTTCTCTCGCGCTCGTACTCTGCCTGTCGCTTTTCTATCTCACTGGCCGCTGCGCTGCTTGAGATCCCTTTTCGAGCCAGGCGCCTCCTGCTCACACCGCAGCCAAGTTATTCAAGTGGAAAATTCATGCGACGAAGCAGCACCTGCCAACGTGGGTCGGAATGCAGGCTCTCGAACTGAGGATCGGCCTTGATGTGGGTAACCACGTTCCGCTCTTCGATCATGTGGAAAAGCACTTTGAAGGCGTCACCCTTATCGCCAAGCGCGGCATAAGCGCTGGCTACCCCAAAACTTGAGAAACTGGACGGGTCGGTCGTGGCCTTCAACTCTTCAAGCATCCGTCGCGCTTCGTTCTGCTTCCCCATGCGCGCGTAAACCCACGCGATCTCAGCGGAGATCTCCTGAGCGTTTCCGCCTTGCGACTGGGCCTTCTTGAGACTGGCAATAGCCTCATCATGTCTGTTCATCTGTTCGTACAGGTCTCCCTGTATCCAATATGGCATAACATTTCCAAGATTGGGATCCAGGTCGATCGCTCGCTGCACGTGCGGCACCGCTTCTTGGTATTTGCGGGCGCGGTAGAGTGCCCGGGCATAGCGTGATTGAGTCACCGACGAAAGCGGGTCCAGTTCTTCGGCGCTGTGCATTTCTCTGATTGCCTCAGCGTGGCGTTCCAGTGCCGACAGCAGGTCGCCATAAGTCCGATGCGCTTCGGCGCTGTTCGGATCAAGCTCCAATGCGCGGGTGAGCGTAGCTTCCGCGCTGGCCCAGTCCCAATCAAAGATCTTTACCTGACCCAACGCGATATGCGCCTCAACGAGTTGCGGATCCAGCGCCACCGCCTTCAATGCGTTGTCACGCGCAAGCGGGATCATTTCCATCATTTCTTTGTGGTCTTTCGCTCCCCACACGCTTCGTTGAAGCCACGCATTCGATAGCCCAGCATAGGCGGCCGCGTAATCGGGAGCCAGTTGAACGGCTCGCTCGAAGTGTCCGATCGCTTGGCGCAAATCGTCTTCGTTGGTACGCAGATGGTGACGGCCAAGTAGGTATTCATCGTGAACTTGGGGATCGATGTTGCGCGCCGCGGCCAGTCGCGCTCGTTCATCTGGAGTGACCTGAATGCGAATCTCATCTGCGACCGCACGTGCAACTTCGCTTTGCAGCTTCAGCACATCGCTAAGATCGCGCTCGTATTCGCGCGCCCATAAAGGTGAGTCCGTCGCCGCCGGAATTAACTTGGCGGTTACTCGCACGCGGCCGCCCGACCGTTGCACCGTTCCTTCGATCACCGCATCCACGTTCAGTTCGTGCGCGATCTCCGGAAGCGACTTGTTGCTGGCTTTGTAACGCATCACCGACGTGCGCGAGATGACTCTGAGCGAGCCGATCTGCGCCAGCTTGCCGATCAGCGCCTCGGTCATCCCGTCGGCGAAATAGTCCTGCGCCGGATCGCCCGACAGATTTTCAAGTGGCAGCACCGCGATGGAACGAATCGCGCCGTTCACGGCAAGCGCGCTTGCCTTGTCGCTTCTGACGAAATAGCGGGGCATAACAAAGTAAGCAACGGTAACTATCACCGCGACCAGCGTTGCCAGGATCAAAAGCGCAACCCGCTTATGCGGTCCGATGGCGCCTTGAAGAAACTCTTCGTCTTTCGCCTGCGGTGCCGCCACAATTTCAGTTCGGCTTACTGCCTGCTCCTCATTCCCCTCTTCCTCGAAGGCTACCCTTACGCCCTCGATCTCCTCCGTGTAAATCACCTCTCGCCCCGGCAGATCGTGCCGCGTCACGTCTGCCTCAAAAACGTAGCCCCGGCGCGGAACAGTCTTGACAATCCGCTGTCCGCCCTGGTCCAGTGCCCGCCGCACTTCGATCAGACACTGCACCAGTGAGTCGTCCGTCACCGCCGTGTTGGGCCAAACCGCTCCGATCAACTCGTCCTTGCTCACCAGCCGGCCGCTGTTTTCAACCAAATGTCTGAGCACCTCGAAGGACTTCGGGCGCAGCTTGACCTCCTCCTCGCCGTGCCGAAGCAGGCAGCCCCGCGTCAGGTCGAGCGTGAAGCCATCGAAAGAGAGGGTCTGGTGCTGAAGAACTTTCTGCATGTCACCCAAGCGGATTAAGCCGATCTTTAGTGGCTTTTTAGCTGTTCTTTAGGAGTTTCTTCGTTACTCGCCGCCGGGTCGAGCGCTAATGTGCGCAGCGAACTTCAAACCTGCATTTACGTGGATGGAAACCCAGTCAAGGCGGTTGCGTGAGTATAGAGCAGCAGAGATTTCAACGCTATACCGAAAAAGGAGACCGCATGAAAAACCGGCGTCGCATCGAGATCACGATCTTCCGCCGCCGCACGACCATCGTCTTGCGCGAGAAGTCGGAGGTTGGCCGTAGGGAGGGACACGGCGATGGCGAGATATTGGATCTGGTCCGAGATGAATCGGCTCGAGTGGTAGAGAATGATCTCGATGAAACTCGAATCACGGAGCCGCTCCGCCGCGCAGTTTCGGCTTTAATCAGGGAACCAGACGCGAATGACCTGAATCGACTTAGAAAGTAAACAACCGAACTTTTTGGCAAACTGTCGCAAAACTGGTGCCGCGACACGTTCAATGCCTAATCTTTGGCACCACACTCAAACAGAGGAGAGATGATCATGAACGCAAAAATCAGAAACTTTACGGCACTCGTAGCCGTCGTACTAACCTTTTGTTTGTTCGTGATGGCGCAATCAGCATCAGCGCAATCACCGAACAGCAATTCGATGCCTCAGGTCCGCGCGATGTCAATGCGTGGAGCGGCGCAGTCAGCACCCGCGCCATCACCTAACAGGAATTGCAAACAAGCCAAGGGAAATTGGTTTGACACTATTGATCTCAACACTGGCGGCACGACAGGAATAATCACAAATGGAGGAATCCTCAACGGAACGACAGAAACGGTATATAACCCTGCTTTTGTCTTTACCCCAGACCCTAACGTTGTCTCCTACATTGCCGAGACGACGATAACAACTAATCAAGGGCAGTTGCAGACCAGCAATGTGTACATTTACAACTTCGTAACGGGACTATGGACTGCCATGGGGCGCATCAATCCTGACGCCAGCACCGGAAGATTCGTGGGCGCGACAGGGGTGCTTTACTTCAATGGTAAGACCATCGGTGACTTGCCCCTTCAATCTTACCCATCGGAGATTACTGGTGAAATCTGCTTCGCAAACTAGAAGGCTGGCAAACCATAACTTAGTGCGGCATTGCCCAGACTATTACTCCGGCGGATCGCCTGTAATAAATGACAGAATGAGTTCACGATAGCAAGATGACCGCGCGGCGACTATCAAGGCCGATTAGTCAGGTCCAGTAGATGCGATCGAGTGAACGATAGCCAACCGCTTCGGCTACGTGTGGGTACTGGTTCAGTTTGAGTCGGGAGATTTCCTTGAACCGAGAAGTACTACCATGGCAATCGCGACAATCGCACCCACTACCCAAAGGCGAGGGCCGCTCGGATAGAGCGGCCTTTTGTATTCCGGCCAGCCTGATCCTCCGACGTGGCAATCGTGATTACGTCCACATCAGAAGATTGGGAAATTCGTCAGGTCCGCGTTTCTTGGTATCCCGCTGCCTATTTTGCCTGAACATTATATCAATGAACGGCAAAATTTGGACGTCAGCTTGCGGATGTAATAACATACTTGACTGACCGCGATGCAGCAACGCGTCGTCACCACGGTTTTGTCTGAATAGTCACTGTCGCGGTGACGCTTTTGCCGTCAGAGCCGTCCCAGATGGCGAGGCTGATTCTTTGTTCGTCTATGAAGATATATATAACACGGAGTGTACCGTGACTGGATTGGGCTACTTCGTTTGTTGAGATAACGATTCTTGCGTTCGCTCGCTTTGCGCCATCGCTGTCGGTTCGGAGTATAGATCCACTGATAGCATCGTGGATTGCTCGCGCAACTGCATACCCTTCGTCATCGGGCCATCCGGTTGTGTCTATGGTGCGGCTGATGTAGCTCAGCTCATTTCTATCAAATCCGATTACCCCTACCGTTCCTAAAAATTTATTCCGTTGATCGTACTGAGTTACAGTAAAACTGTTTCCGTCGCTCATTGCTGAAACTCTATATTTAGGCGTTAGAAGCTTCATTGCCATATCCTGCGCCATCCCTAAACGCAGTTCCACCCCGCCAAGGTAAAGAACTCGTGTTTGCGCTAGGTTTGTGGATGCGGCTAACACTACAAACGCCAGCGATAGGATTGTTCTTTTCAGCTTCACGCGGCCTTCCTTTTCTTTTCGGCTTTCCTTGCTTCTCATACTGTTCAACGCAAACGACAATTAACCCTTTATAGATGGTTTTTTCTTCCTTGGCTTTTCCTTTGAGCTTCCTCGAGGCCGGCCAGGCTTGCGGTTCTTCACCAAAGCCAGATCCTTTGGGTCAATGAAGTAATCCCGACCCTTTTTATCCGCCGGCAGTTGCCCTGCACCAATCAATGCTCGCACGCGCCTGGGCGTTATCTTTAGCCGAGCGGCCGCTTCTGGAGTTGTCAGCGTTTTCACCTCTCTATCTTAACATAAAACTATTCCCCTAAAGACTTGATTAAATATTCCCCTTGCGGTATAGTTTTCCTGTACAGTCCAAATTTGAAGAAGAAAGGAAGGAGCGAATTCTCATGTCTAAACCACACTCGATCACTGCGGCGGATCTCGTTAAGCGAGGCCGCTATGTTCGCCTGAAGGCCGAGGTGATCGGTGCTTGATTGGGAATCCGCTTGGGCAGATCACGGTCTGCCCGGCGCGTTCTATCCACTCCCTGGATAGGTTATGGGAATCAGTCTTCTCGAAACCGAATGGAGGCAATATGAGCAGCGCTGCACTAACCCTTGTTCACGTTGAACGCGATCCGGTGCAAGTTTACCTTGCGGGCTTATCTATCAATGGACGACGGACAATGGCCGGCAAGCTTTCGAGCGTGGCGGCGATCCTGGGCTACGCCGATCCGCGTAACCTTCGCTGGTCCGAAATGCGCTATGAGCACGTCACAGCCATTCGCACCAAGCTCGCGGAGACCAAGGCACCTGCAACCGTTAATGCGACTCTCAGCGCCTTGCGAGGTGTAGCGCGCGAAGCATGGCGGCTTGGTCTTATGACAGGCGAAGATCGGATGCGGATTGAGGGCGTAAAAGGAATCAAAGGTTCTCGACTACCAGCAGGCCGAGCTTTGTCAGTTGGGGAAGTAACGGGACTCTTTGATGTGTGCGCGTGTGATGATTCACCGGCGGGAGCCCGCGACGCAGCCATGCTTGCGCTTCTATTAGGCGCTGGCTTGCGGAGAGCTGAATGTGCGGCACTTACTATGGACAACTACGATTCTGTATCCCAAAGCATTAAGGTTACAGGTAAGGGAGACAAGCAGAGAATGGTTTACCTCGAAGCTGGCGCGGATCGTGCCGTCGTGGACTGGATAACGACGCGCGGCAACCAGCCTGGATCATTGCTTTGTAGTGTCCGCAAGGATGGAAAGATTGAAAGCAAAGGGATCACAGCCCAGGCGATCTACAAGGCGCTTGCCAAACGTGGCGCTGAGGCTCGAGTCGCTCACTTCACGCCGCATGACTTGAGAAAAACATTCGCCTCGGAGCTAATAGACGCCAGCGGAGATCTTTCAGCGGTTCAACAGCTGATGGGGCACGCGAACGTGGAAACTACAGTTGGTTACGATCGGCGCGGCGAAAGAGCCAAAAAGAAGGTTGCTGGATTGATCCATCTGCCCTATCGCTCGCGATTTTCTTAGTATACCAAAGCGCCTCCTTAAGAGATCCTCGCAGTAAGCGCCGCCACCTTTGAAGAGTCCGCACTGAGACGCGCGTCGATCATAAACAATAGCCCATCACGTCTATGTGATCTAGACTCCCACCTAACACGTTGTTGGATCGGAGCGGGCCAGCACGGCTTCTCCGGTGCCCTGCGGTTAAAACATACAAAGGCCATCGTTAGACGGCTTTCGAAATGGATAGGAGGTGTGGAAAATGCGACTCAGAAAATTCTTGCCACTCATGATGTTGCTAATAACAGCCATCCCCTGTGGCGCACAAATAGCAAGCGGCTCCGCTAACGACGAGGCAGCAATCCGTCAAGTCTTGGCGCAATTCGAGCAGGCTTTTGAGAAGCGCGACGCCAAGATTTACGCGATGACCTTTGCTGAAGACGCCGATTGGGAGAATGCCTTTGGCAGCCATGAGAAGGGGCGTGCGAATATCGAGAAACGGCTTAGAGGCGTTTACCAGATGTTCCAGCAGTCCAATCAAACGATCAAGGAGGTACGTATTCGCTTCATCACGCCTAGAGTAGCTGTGGCGGACGTTGACAGGGAAATAGTCGGGCAGGTTAGCGCTGGAGGCGATAGAAAGCTCCCGCCAAGGAGAGTCCGCACGACGCACGTTTTTAAGAAGGAGAAGGGTAATTGGCAGGTAGTAGTCTTTCGCGTGGCTGACTTGCGGAATCCGCAAGAGGTGCAGTGAATCGGGACGTTAGGCCGATCAACTGTCGCCTGATAGAGTGCGCGGCGAACTAAGTCTGGAGGAACCCTTGATGCTTTACAAATATATTACCACCTTCTCTTCAGCGCTTCTTCTTTCGCTTCTCATTGGAGTATCGGCTTCGGCACAACGAGGCGAGTTGCGGGGGAACGTCGTCTTGAAAAAAGCCGACGGCACTTCAGTCAAACCAGCTGGCGCCTTAATCGAAGTATACGGAACCGACCGTGCAGCGGTATACGAAGGGAAAACCAGCAAGGGCGGCAAATTTCTATTTCAAAATATGCCTGAGGACGGCGGTTATATTATTGTCGTTAGTTTGTCAGGCGCTCAGCCAATCTTTCTCACAAACGTCAAAGCTGGCCGGGGAGTTGACTACGAGCTAAGGCTCAGCCCGGGTGACGGCAGCCGTTATAGCCTCCAAGACTTAAGAACTATGGTCGGTGTTGAGCGAAGCAGTGCCCGGGGAGACCGAAGTGAAAGTGCCGTAAGGACTCTCACTGCTCGCCAGATTGCACAGCGGTCTTTTCCTTCTGTTGTGCTCATAGTCACCGAAGACGCTCAGGGTAAGCGGTCATCTCTCGGGAGTGGCTTTTTTGTTCAGCAAGGTGTTCTTGCAACGAACTATCACGTAATCAAGGACGCCTCGCGAATATACGCCAAGATCGTCGGTGCGAGCACCATCTACGATGTGACGGAAGTTATCGCGACAGACAAAAACAGAGACCTGGCTCTAGTCGCAATAGAAGGGATACGAGGGCAGCCCTTACCATTAAGCGACTCGAGTGGGATCGCGGTGGGTGATTCACTGTATGTTGTCGGGAACCCGGAAGGACTTGAAGGCACATTTTCAACAGGAATAATCAGCGCAATAAGAGAAGGGTACATTCAAATTACGGCTCCGATCTCGCACGGAAGCAGCGGTGGCCCGGTTTTGAACGACCGAGGGCAGGTGATAGGAATCGCGGTTGGTCTGTTTGAGAATGGCCAGAACCTCAATTTCGCCATACCGGTTTCGTACTTGTCCTCACTTATGAGCCAACAACCTTAGCCGCAAAACGCGCACCCGAACAAGCCATCTGAGGGCGACGAGTCAAGAAGTTTTTAGAGACGAAGAAGGGTTTGTCACTGCGAAGGCGAGTAGTGGAGAGCCCTTCTTACGCAGGCTCTCGAGATACTTGACCTCAGAATAGGGCGTGTTGGTTTGCCAGCACTTCCAGATGATGCGGATCCACTTGTAGGCGAGAGCGCGGGCGGCAGCTTGATGACTTTTGC
>JACCVY010000095.1 GCA_013697915.1 Blastocatellia bacterium
ATGCCAACGCTGGTCGCGCACAACACCGCGCCGATGAAGATATGAACCAGCCGTGATTCGCCTGGCAAAAAGTATGCAGACACTCCCCAACCCAAAAAGAACGGTGCCGTCACACCGGCAAGCGCCACCAGCAACGAAGACCAACCGACCTCCAACATCTCGCTGAGGTTAGATTCCAGTCCCACCTCAAACAACAGAAGAATCACGCCGAGTTGCGCCAGCGCCGCAATCACACCATCACTTTTGATCCAATCTGCCTGGTGGAAACCAACCAGCATCAGGTTGCCGAGTATGATTCCTGCCAACAACTCACCGAGCACCGCCGGTTGGCCAACACGTTCGAAGAGTTCGCCGGCGATCTTAGCAAGCAACAGAATCGTGGCCAGGCCGGCGAGGATCATGGGACTAAGGTCGTACCCGCTGCTCGCGTGCGCCAGCGGCGCTTCTGAGCCGGCCCATGCGGTCTCCGCGGCAAAGAAGATGACGAGGACAACAATGACTGCAAGCAGTGGTCTTTTCATGGTGCTTAAGCGAATTTGACGCCGGATTATACACACCTGCAAGGAAAGGAGGGGCAGGAATAAGGGGACTATGTCGAGTCTGAAAGCTGTTTTATTGCAACGCTTGTTTGCCTGCCGCGCTTGCGGTCACTATAATGCGCCAAAACTTGGATGCGGTTTTTGGTTGGGTGGGAGCAGCCGGCGCTTCTTCGATAAAACACATTTTCAATGTCAACCCCTCTTAGATGGAAACAACGCGGTCGTGTATCGCCTTTTACCCGCCGCCAACCCGAAACTTCGCTGCGTACGCTCGCGCTCAATTTAAGTGAGGCCGCGCGTTCTGCGCTTTCCGAGCCTTTTCGGCTGACGGTGGAACATCAACCAATCTCTCTGCCGCGTCTGCCGCGGTCGTTCGATGGCTTTCGGATTGTCCAACTCTCCGATATCCATCACAGCCCTTTCACCAGCGTCAAACAAATTGAGCGCGCGGTTGAAACAGCCAACAGCTTGCAGCCCGACATGATCGCGTTAACCGGAGACTATGTTTCCAAGGAGCGCCGGTACGCGGCGCCCTGTGCCGAATTACTGGGAACTTTAAAAGCTCGCCACGGTGTGTTTGCCGTCTTGGGCAATCACGATCATTGGACTGACGCCGCGTTAATAACTGATTTGTTTCGTGCCGAAGGCATCACCATGCTGGTCAATCAGGGGATGCGGTTTGAAAAAGACGGATCCGCTTTTTGGCTGGCCGGCGTGGATGACACGATGGTGGGACTTGAGGACTTGTCGCTTGCTTTGGCTGGTGCGAGCGAAGATGAGATGAAATTACTGTTGGCCCATAACCCGGTGATTTTGCGAAAAGCTGCGCGCGCCGGTGTTGACCTGGTGCTAAGCGGCCACACGCATGGTGGGCAGGTTAATTTGCGCTCCCAACGCAGCGAGTCCGGCCGTCCTCGGCGGCGTTTACTTAAAGGTCTGGCGCGCCAGGACGAAACTCAAATATACATAACTCGCGGGCTTGGAACTGTGGTGCTCCCGGTCCGGTTTGGTTGCCCCCCGGAAGTTTCTCTACTTGAATTGCGCTGCACTTGAGAAGTGAATGGTATCCCAGACGTGAATAGTCCTTCCTACTTACTTTTATCTATTCACGATTTACTAATTCAATGTCCTCCCGAATTGTGACCGTACCAAATATGCTCACCGTCTTGCGGATGGTGCTCATTCCTGTTTTCGTCACCATGCTTTTCTACCAGCGGTTCGTCGTGGCGTTGGCAGTCTTCGTGTGTGCGGGTCTCACGGATGGGCTTGATGGGTTATTGGCCCGACGATTTAATCAGCGCTCGCAGCTTGGCACCGTTCTCGATCCGATCGCAGACAAGCTGATGATGGTCACGGCCTTCATCGTGCTCTCAATGCGCGGCATCTTCCCGTCGCCGGTGCCGAGCCACTTGCCGGTGCCCTTCTGGGTAACCGTCGCCGTCATCAGCCGTGACGTCTTTATTATTGTGGGTGCAGCAGCGATAAACATCATGACCGGATTCCGTGGCTTTCGTCCCTCCTGGCTGGGAAAGGTCAACACCACCGTTCAAATCGGCGCCATCGCGGCGATAATGTTCGCGGCCAGCGTCCCCTACTACACCGGCTATTACCTGCCGACGGTCTATGCAACCGTGTTCATCCTCGCAATTCTTTCAGGCCTTCATTACATCTTCTTCGCTTCAAAATTGCTGAACGAAGACCGTCGCTAGCACATCTCCGGGCAGTAAAAGCGCCAATATCTAAGCAAAAACGCCCTCCAACACCGCCTAGTAAAAGTTGACAAGGAGACACTCAGGTATTATATTATCGTTCCATTCAACTAGAGTTTATGGGTGGGGCACTACATTAGGACTGAGTCGGCCCGCAAGCTAACTGACGGGCCAAATATCGTTTGGAGAACAAAAAGAGATGAGCAAGATTATAGGAATCGACCTGGGAACAACCAATTCCGTTGTGGCAGTGATGGAAGGCGGCGAGCCCACGGTCATAACGAATTCAGAGGGTGGCCGCACAACCCCGTCCGTGGTGGCGTTTACCAAAGACGGCAGCCGGCTGGTGGGTCAGGTGGCGAAACGGCAGGCTGTTACCAACCCCGAAAACACTGTCTATTCAATCAAGAGATTCATGGGACGCCGCTTCAACGAGGTGACCGAAGAAATAAAGCAGGTCCCTTACAAGGTTCAGGCAGCCAGCGGCAGTGGTGACGTACGTATTCAAACTGGGGGCAAGGAATGGAGCCCGCCGGAAATTTCGGCAATCATCCTGCAAAAGATGAAGCAGTCGGCCGAGGATTATCTCGGGCAGAAGGTCGACAAAGCCGTGATCACCGTACCGGCGTATTTTAACGACGCGCAACGTCAGGCCACCAAGGACGCCGGAAAGATCGCCGGCCTTGAAGTGATGCGCATCGTCAACGAGCCGACCGCGGCCGCACTCGCTTATGGTCTCGATAAGAAAAAAGACGAGACGATCGCCGTGTTCGACTTTGGCGGCGGCACGTTCGACATATCGATCCTGGAAGTCGGCGAAGGCGTCGTTGAAGTGAAATCGACGAATGGCGACACGCACCTCGGCGGCGACGACATTGATGAACGGTTGACTGAATGGATCATTGAAGAGTTCAAGAAGGACCAGGGCATCGATCTTTCAAGCGACAAGATGGCGTTGCAGCGTCTAAAAGAAGCTTCGGAGAAAGCGAAGATCGAACTCTCGAGCACGATGGAGACCGAGATCAACCTGCCATTCGTGACAGCGGATCAGTCAGGCCCGAAGCACTTGGCGATGAAACTAACGCGGGCGAAGTTTGAGCAATTGGCTGAGCCGATTCTGGGCCGTCTGAAATCACCGGTCGAGCAGGCCATCAAGGATGCCGGCGTCGATGCGAAGAAGATCGACGAGGTGGTTCTGGTGGGTGGCTCGACGCGCATTCCGAAAGTTCAGGAGATGGTCCGCGATCTGTTTGGCAAAGAGCCAAACAAGAGCGTGAACCCTGACGAAGTTGTAGCGATCGGCGCGGCCGTCCAGGCCGGAGTTTTGTCGGGTGAAAAGACCGACATCCTGTTGCTTGACGTGACGCCGCTCAGTTTGGGTATTGAGACGCTTGGCGGTGTCTTTACCAAGCTGATCGAACGCAACACCACGATTCCGACGCGCAAGTCTGAGATTTTCTCGACAGCATCCGACAATCAAACGTCGGTCGAAGTTCACGTGCTTCAGGGTGAACGCCCGATGGCGGGCGACAATCGCACGCTCGGCAAGTTTCACCTGGTCGGCATTCCGCCAGCCCCGCGCGGCATGCCGCAAGTCGAAGTAGCTTTTGACATCGACGCCAACGGCATCGTGAACGTGTCTGCCAAAGACATGGGCACCGGCCGCGAGCAGAAGATAACTATCACCGCGTCGTCTGGTCTTTCGAAAGAAGAGATCGACAAGATGATGCGCGACGCTGAATCGCACGCCGCCGACGACGTAAAAAAGAAGGAAGAGATCGAGGCGCGCAATCGTCTGGATGGGCTTACCTACCAGATGGAGAAGACGCTCAACGATAACCGCGAAAAGGTTGGCGCTGTAGCGGGCGATGTGGAAACTGCGATCGCTGAAGCCAAGAAAGCTTTGGCGGAAGGCGGTGTGGATCGCTTGAACGAAGCGTTCAATCAACTGCAAACCGTTTCGCACAAAATGGCCGAGGCGCTTTATCAACAGACCGGAACGCCGGAGGGCGAGACGCCCACTGAAGATCAGGCCTCGGCTGCAGGAGCGTCGTCTTCGGGTAATGCCGGTGACGACAATGTCATCGACGCGGAATACGTCGATGTAGACGAAAACAAGTAAGGGCAAGGTGATTGCCGATTTGCGATTGCCGATTGCCGATTGAAAAGAAGGCGGAGGGTGACATACTTCTCTCCGCCTTTTAAATCGGCAATCGGAAATGTAACTGTGGCCAAACAAGACTACTACGACGTACTTGGCGTAAAGCGCGACGCAAAGCCTGAAGAAATTAAGAAGGCGTACCGCCGCCTCGCGCGCAAGTATCACCCCGACGTCAACCCCGGGGACAAAGCTTCCGAGGATCGTTTCAAGTTAACGACTGAAGCGCACGACGTTCTTTCCGATCCCAAGAAACGAAAAGTTTACGATCAGTTTGGGCAGTACTCCGACAACCTCGCGGACGCTGCCGCGCGTGGAGCCACACCGGGCGGCGCCGGCCGGGCAACTCCTGGTTTTGATTTCAGCGGCTTTGATTGGGGCGCGGCCACGCCGTCCGGTGGCGGCTCGAGTTTCCGCGACATCTTTGCAGATCTCTTTAGCGGCGGCGCGAAAGAGCAGGAACCGCCGCGGCCACAACCAAAGCGCGGCGTGGACATTGAAATGCCTTTGTCGCTTTCCTTTGAAGAAGCGATCAAGGGAATAACTACCAATCTTACAGTTAATCGTTCGGAACAATGTTCACGTTGCAATGGCGCCGGCGACATTGGCGGACCGGTGATGGTCTGTGCGACCTGTAAAGGCAGTGGGCAAGTACAACGCGCCGGAGGACGATTGCGTTTTGCGCAGGAGTGTCAGGATTGCGCGGGCACCGGCCGCAGACGATCGCCTTGTTCCCTGTGCCACGGCAAAGGAGTTGTGCCAAAGACTGAAACAGTCAAGGTTCGCATTCCTGCTGGAGTCGAAACGGGATCGCGCGTGCGTATTCCGGGAAAAGGGCAGGGCGGTCGACTCGGCGCCCCCCCCGGGGATTTGCACATCATCACCAATGTTGGCTCGCACAAATATTTCACGCGCAAGGGTGACAACATTTATGTGACCGTTCCTATTACCGTTCCCGAAGCGGCGTTGGGAGCAAAGATTGAAGTGCCGACGGTTGAGGGAAAAGCACAACTACGCATTCCGCCCAGCACACAGTCAGGTCAAAAATTTCGCCTCAAGCAGCGGGGCGCGCCGTCGCTGCGCAATCCCGGCGCGCGTGGCGATCAGTTTGTAGAAGTGCAGATCACCGTGCCGAAAGTGATTTCCGAAGAGACGAAAGAAGTGCTGCGGCAGTATTCAAAGATGAATGATGAGAACCCACGAGTAGAGATGGGACTCGAGTAAAGCGGTCTTTGGTTTTTGGTCTTTGGCCTTCGAACGAACATCTCAATGTAAGTCGCCGCAAAGACCAAAGGCCAAAGACCTAAGACCAACGTAGCAATGAAACGCAAAGCCAAGACATACACGATCAGCGCGGTGGCGGATCAATATAGTTTGCATCCGCAGACACTCAGAATGTATGAACGCGAAGGATTGCTCAAGCCGTCGCGCTCTGAAGGCAACACGCGCCTCTACACTGATCCCGATCTCGAGCGGCTCGAGTTGATTTTAGCGCTGACGCGCGACCTCGGCGTAAACCTTGCCGGCGTGGAAATCATTCTCAACATGCGCGAAAAGATGGACGCCATGCAGCAGGAGTTTGAACGCTTCTTCCAATATCTCCAGTCCCACGCTGAAGAGTTAACCAACTTTGCCGAGCCGCCTGCCGAAGGCACCAGCGACGCGCTCGTTCCGCTCACCCGCACAACCGCGCTGCGCCGTCGCGCTTTTCGCGGTTGAGCAGCTTTGCACAAAAATGTTTGGCCTGCTCAAGAGCGGGGGCATGCCCGCCTTCCCGACCTCGAGCTGATCAGAGTTGACTTGTGATCGCCGGCCGGAAACGCGTTCACACGTGAAACCGAACCGCGCCAGTCAAAGAGTCTCGAGGTTGGGAAGGCGGGCATGCCCCCGCTCCTTACTCGTGGCCGAACCACTTTGTGCAAATCCGGTTAGGACGATACAAAATATTTGTTGTTACCAAATCCGCTTGTTTGGGCGCTGCCCGGCGTGCTAAATTTCGCTTGCCGTTGACCGCTTCTGAAACGCATTACCATCACCCACACGCAGTTTTTCAGTGTTCCAAAAACGCCGGCACGAATGTCAGGTTCCGAATTCGTGACCTTCATCGACGGATTTACAGATGGCGAGATTGGCCTCCCGTTTCTTCTTCTCGACGGTGCTTGTCGCTTTAGTGGCAACAGCGACGATGCTCGTGCATCCCAGCGACGCCGCGGCGCAGGATCTCGACAACGTAACGATGACGGGTCGGGTGACGGATCAAAACGGGGCCATCATTCGGGGCGCCACGGTCACAGCGACGCTGGTCAGCACCGGCATCGAACGCACAGTCGTAACCGACGGCGACGGCCGTTATCGTCTGATTCAACTGCAACCTGGCGTCTATAATCTGAAAGTTTCGTTTACAAACTTTGCTCCGGAGGAGCGACTGGCACTGACGACGATAGCCGGTCAGAACCTGCAACTGGATATCACGTTGCAGCCACCCGCACTCCAGGCCGGTGCAATGGTCATAAGCGAAGCCGATACGCCGGCGGTCGATACTACGCGGACGGTGGTTGGCGGCACTGTTACCTCGCTTGAAGTTGAATCGCTTCCTGTTGCTACGCGCTCGCCGCTCGATCTGATCTTCACGCTTCCCGGCGTTTCCGAAGAGCCGCTTTCAACACGCGACCTCGCCGAAGATCGCAACACAAACCCGGCAAACACTCCTGAAGAAGCAGGCACGTTTTCGCTTTCGGGTGGGCAGGCGTCTTCCAACAACATCACGATTGACGGTCTCGATAACAACGACGACCGCGCCGCGCGCGAGCGCTTTCAACCGTCGATAGAAGCGGTTGAAGAAGTTCAGATCATTACGAATCAGTTCTCGGCTGAGTATGGGCGCGCATCGGGCGGTCGCATCAACATCCGCACGCGTGGCGGCTCAAATCGTTATCGCGGGCGCCTGTTCTCCTTTTTCCGCAACGACATTTTTAACGCGAACACGTCGAGTAATAAATCGAGGGGTCTGGCTCGCTTGCCGTTTGCAGAGCACAACCCTGGTTTCACGCTGAGTGGTCCTGTCAGGCTGCCGCTTTATGACGGGCGTTCACGCACGTTCTTTTTTAGCGCTTACGAATACGATACCGTTTTGGACTCGGCAACGATCGACACCCTCGTTCCTATTCAACAGAATCCCTTGTTCCCGCTTCCGCCTCCCACCGTCACTGACCCGGCGTTGATCGGTGATCTACGGTTCAAAGCCGGCATTGCGCCATTTGTTTCGACCGTCTCGACACCGTCCCGGAACCACATCTTTACGACGCGCGTCGATCACAGCTTTTCGGATGTTCACAACGGCTCCATTCTTTACCAGCTGGGGCGGCTGAATAATTTGCGGCAATTTGGCGGGGGTAACCGTCTGGCGGAAGCATTATTGGGCAAGACGAGGAAAACGGACGCGCTTGCTTACACCGACAACCTGGTTCTGTCGCCGACACTCGTCAATCAAACGCGAGTTCAGTATTCACGTCTGACGCCGGCAGTCTCCGCCAGCGGGGGACGGAGTTCTGTCGTTCTAATCACACTCAACGATGCGCTTCCGGCCAGCGATCCGGAGCAACGTTCCGGCACTCTCGTCGCGGGTTCTTCAACTTCGGGTGCGACCGATCGACGCGAGTCTCGAGTGCAGGCGCAGGATGTCGTTTCCTGGGTACGCGGCGACCACTCGCTGAAATTTGGCGGTGACGTGCAACACATCAGTTCGACCTTCATAGATCTGTCGGACATCTCCGGCACCTTCAGTTTCTCGAGCCTTGCGGATTTCCTGGCCAACGCACCGAGCCGGTTTCGGCAAAATTTTCAATCGGAGTCAACCCAACAAAACAACTATCTCGGTTTCTTTTTTCAGGATGAATGGCGTTTACGACCAAACTTGACCATCAGCTATGGCTTGCGCTGGGAAGAAGAAACGATCATTCACGATCTAAATAACTTTGGACCACGGCTTTCGCTTGCGTACGATCCATTCAAATCGGGAAAGACGGTAATCAGATTAGGCGCGGGAATTTTTTACAATCGCGCGCTGCTCCGGACCATCGACGATTTCACGCTCGGCGCTCGACAACTTTTCTTTGATACAAACGATCTGATCGATCCGGCGACCGGGTTGATTGGCAGCGCTGCTTTCCACCGGGACTTCATTGCCAAAAACCTTAAGTTTCCCCAGGTCCTTACTGCCGATTCGCCCCTCGTAAAACAATACGGTTCGCTTAATACCGGATTTTCGCGGCGGCTTGATCCGGGATTGCGCATACCCGAAAGCTATCAAACCAACGTCGGCTTCGAACGAGATCTGGGTAAAGGGTTTGTTTTCGAATCCAACTACACCTTCAATCGCGGTCTGCACCTTTGGCGGGAATTCAATGTCAACGCGCCGCGTTTGCCGGCCGGTTTCAAGAGTTTTTCAGACTATCTGGCGTCCCGCGATTTCGCGAACTTTCACAGTGGCCCAAATGGCGCGCGCCCACTTTACAATGCCTCGACGGCGGGCGAGCTGGTGCGCTTTGTGCTCAGTCCACTCGATCCTGCCAACCCGAATGCGGTTATCCTGCGGAACGAGTTTGGCGTTCCCATCTCGGTGATCAATCTCAATAGTTTTACTTCAACGACGCCGGTTGAGGTGGCGCTGGCGGCGTTGGCTCGCTTCCGGCCCGACCCAACGCGAGGCGAGATCGAGCAGCTCATCTCATCCGGCAACAGTTTCTATCACGGCCTGACCTTTGAACTCCGCAAGCGCGTCAAACGCACCGCCGGTTTTGGCTTATCTTTTCGCGCTGCTTACACTTTTTCTCACTTAACCGACGACGGCATTGTGAACACTTCAGACGCGCTGACGCCCGGAAACTTTTTCGCGGAGCGAGCTCGCAGCCTGCTCGACCGGCGGCATCGCTTTGTTTTTTCAGGAACGTTTGAGACGCCGCGCCAGCTTGGCAAGTTGGTTTTTGCGCCTATCGTGCGTTTGTCTTCGGGCGCGCCGTTCAACATTTCCGTGGGCGGCGACGATCGCAACCTCGATGATGTCGGAAATGATCGACCGATTTTCACTGGCGATCCGAAACTGCTTCACTGGCGCGCGCCGGGCGATCCAATCGATCCTGCAATCCTTACCATGTTTGCGTTGCCGACGATCGGCCAGACGGGAAACTTGCCGCGCAATTCCGGCCAGGGACCGGGCCAGTTCTTTTTCGATCTCAACGTGACGCGCGAATTTCGCATCAACGAAAAGATGCGCCTGCGGCCAGTAATTGAAATCGATAACGTGCTGAACAAAACTGTCTTCAGTTTTGGCAGCGAGTTCATCAACTTTAACTCCTTTGCACCCACCGCCACGCCCGAACAGCGCCAGGCTTTCCTCGATTCATTCCTCGTCAGCACGCGCACACTACGCCCCAGACAAATCCGGCTCGGCATTCGCTTCGATTTCTGAAGTTTTTCTTTCGGGATTCTTTATCTCGTCGATTCACATTAGGCCCTGGTGGCATGAGGTCAGTATCACGTCGCGGTAGCGGGTGGGTTGTCGATGGAGCACTTTAACACCGGGAGGATCTCGTTTTGCCCAACGATCTTGTTCCGGAGCAAAACCCACCCGCTACCGCGAGGTGGTACTGACCTCATTGCCTTTTTTAGCAACCCACTACTGGAGCACCACTGCCGTCCTTGGGGCAAAACTAAGATCGAGTCGTATGATAAACTCGCGCCTGATCGAAGAGCCTAGCCGCTTTTCAAATTCGAATGACCGAGCATTCTTCATCATCATCAGAGCACGTCAGCGAAGTCGACACCGCGTTGCTGGATGCGGAGCTTTTCCTGAAGTACAAAGCTCCCGAGCGAGCCTTCAAGCGGCTGCGCACGGCGTTGGAGAGCAACTCGCGTTCGATTCCGTTGCGCGAGCGGATACGCGAAGTCTGTATCGTGCAGAAGCAAAATGAAGAAGCGGCGCGACAGTGTTTGGCGCTGGCAAGTCTCTACGTTGAGCGGGATGATTTTGATAACGCTTATGAGCGCCTGCTGGAAGCGAAGCAACTCGATAAGCGCATCAACATCGCCACCGGTCTGGAAGCAATCCGGCGCGCGCGCCGTCCGGATCTGGGACCGCAAGCAGGCGCTGCGCAGCAAACAACCAGCACGCGCGGTGCAACGCTGGCGGGAGATCTCTCGGCGATTAATGTGTTTGACGCAATTCAGGTGATTGAAAACGCAAAGTTGACGGGCACGCTCGCGCTGGTCAACGACACACAGAATGGACAGGTGTTCTTCAATGAAGGACGAATCGTCGATGCTGAGTCAGGCGGTGAGAAAGCTGAGGCAGGTTTTCGGCGCATCGTCGAGATCACCAGCGGCAGTTTCGAATTGCAAAAGTCAGCGGAAGTATTTCCCATTCGCATCGAGGCAGCCAGCAACACAAACCTGATCCTCGACACGCTACGTCAACTCGACGAAGAGAAGCGCTGAAGGAACAGTGAGCAGTGTGTAGTGAGCAGAGAACAGTGTGTAGTGGAGCGCAGAGTGATGAGTGATGCGTAATGAATGATGAGCGATGATGATGCGTAATGAATGATGAGCTGCAAAGATTGAGAGTGATGGGTCAAGAATGAAAAGCTCATGGTTGGGAAGGGCGGTTTACCCCCGCGCGTTGAATGCCACCCGATCTTAGGCGGGGGCAAGCGGGGTCCCCGGCGCGGCAACCGCGTTGGGGTGCCAAAGCCACCCTTCCTCACCCCGAGACTTCAATACTTGAATGCTTCAAATGGCCATTGAAAGGTACCGTCTGCGGTAGCGGGTCTTCACGCCGACGATCTCCCTCTCCCTTTGGGAGAGGGCTGGGGAGAGGGCTTAGCGGACACACCAAAAACTTCTTTCACGCCGAAGGCGTGACTTAACTTAGCCCGGGGTAAGCGGCGCTTCGCCGCGCCACCCCGGGAGCAGTAACCCAAAAAATCTTCTTCGCCCTGAATGGGCGACATAAACGGCACTAACGAGCGATTACTCGAACGAGACGAATGATCACACTCTTACGAAAACAACTTCTCGCTTGTCTCGTCTTGATGCTGATCGCTGTCGCCGCCTGTCACCGAACCGCTTCCGCTCCCTTACAACCTCCCGCCGTACAAACCAAATCTTTTCAACCGCGCGCGCTGCGTGATGTTGTTTTCGAACGCACACCGGAGCGGCTCGCGCGCGGCAAGTACCTGACCGAAGGCTTGCTCCAGTGCTTCATCTGTCATTCGGGTCGTGATTGGAACAAACCCGGAGCGCCGCCAGTCGCAAACAAAAAAGGTGCCGGCCACATCTGGGAAGATCGGCCCTGGCTGGTCGCACCCAACCTCACGCCCGACAAAGAAACTGGCGCCGGCAACTGGACCGATGACATGTTTGCGCGTGCCATCCGCGAAGGCATCAGTCATGACGGTCGCGTGTTGCACCCGCAAATGTGGTACGGCTCGTTTCGTAGCTTGTCCGACGAAGACCTTGCTTCAGTCATCGTCTACCTGCGCACGCTGCCGCCGGTGCACAATCCTTTGCCGAAAACAAATATTCCCGAAGAACGAAAGAAAACTCTCGAAGCGCCCGAGCCGCTCGTCGATCCCGTCCCGCAACCCGACCTCTCGAACGCAGTAAAGCGTGGCGCCTATCTCGCGCGCATCGCCGACTGTGCCGGTTGTCACACTGCCTGGGAAGCGCCCATCGTTCCCGGCTTCTATGCAGGCGGCAATCTAATTGAACGAGGCAAAGAAAAAGTTTTCAGCGCCAACCTGACGCCCGACTCTTCGGGCATCGGCTATTACGACGATGCATTATTCATAAGCACGATTCGCACCGGACATGTTAAGGCGCGCAAGTTGAGTTCGCTCATGCCCTGGATCGTCTTTCGCAATTTGAACGACGACGATCTGAAGGATCTGTTTGCTTACCTGCGCGCGCGCCGCCCGGTCCATCACGTGGTCGATAACACCGAGCCGCCCACCGAATGTCCCGCCTGCGGACAAAAACATGGTTACGGCGATCGCAACAGCAAGAAGACCGTCGTCCCCGTCAGCGTCGATACCCGTGCTTACGCTGACTATGTGGGCCGCTACCGCTTTGACGACGGCTTCATCGTTACGATTTCAACAGGGAATAATTCAATCGCAGGAAACAACCCCAGCGGCAGCAACAATCCCAGCGGCGGCAACAATCCAAACAGCGGTAACAATCCGGGTGGCGTCACCAATCCAAACGCCGGCCCGCACCTCTTCATTCAGTTTGGCAACGACCCTCACAAGATCGAACTGCTTCCCATCTCTGCCACCGAATTCACCGCCGCCGACATTCCCGACGTGATCACCTTTGAGCGCAACGCCCAGGGCCAGGTCACTCACCTGCTCTCCAACGTCGACGAAGTCGGTAAGAAGATTGAGTGAGCAGTGAGCAGTGAGCGCCGGGTCTTCCGTTCGCAAGCATTCCAGTAGCGGGCGATGAGGTCAGTACCGCCTGCGGTAGCGGGTGGGTCTTCCGTTCGCAGGCATTCCAGAAACGGGCGATGAGGTTAATACCGCCCCGCGGCAGCTGGCGGGTCTTCACGCTGAAGGCGTGACATAACTTAGCCCGGGGTAAGCGACGCTTCGCCGCGCCACCCCGGGGAACAGGCAATCAAAAAATTCTTTCACGCTGAAGGCGTGAGATAAATTAGCCGCTCCACCCTGGGTCACTCGACCAAATATACTCTTCGCCCTGAAGGGGCAGCCTCTACGGAAACAGTTTTCGCAAATCAAACTTCTCCACAAAATAACGCCGCCGCCAGCCGGGGTTGATCTGGTCCAGCGGTAGTCCTCAGCCGCCCCAAATGAATAGACCACCTCGCGCTTCGCTTCGCCCAGCTTCTGCGTCTCTAATTGCCGGAAGATTCGCTCACGCGTGGTCTGCGCTACCTCGGCAAACGGCTGGTAGTCCTTCAGTGCGCGAAACTCTTTGCTCACGCGGTATTTCGCCGCCGCCATTTGCGCCACTCGATATTCCGTGTAACGGGCAATACCTTCTTTCCAAAACTGAAAGTTCCCATTTGTGTAGGCTCAGCCTTCTCCCTCTCCGTTTGGGAGAGGGCAGGGGAGAGGGCCTGACGGTTCCAATAAACCCTTCCCCTCATTCCCCTTCCCAAAGGGAAGGGGAAGCAAAACGAAGACAGCCGATTTCCGATTCACGATTGACGGCTCTATCATCTGTGTAATCGGCGTAATCTGCGGATTCTTCTGATCTATTTACGATTCACGATTTACGATTCACGAGAATGTCCTCCACGATTCAATCAGATTTCGATCGCATCGCGCTAGTTTCACCCGAAGGTGAGCTGCATAACGAGCACTACCACAACTTCCTCCTCAGCCAACTCCCTTCGCATTGTGACGAGGTGTTGGAAATCGGCTGCGGTACCGGGGCTTTCGCCCGCGCGCTCGCTTCGCGTTCCAATCACGTGCTCGGCGTCGATCTCTCGCCGGAAATGATTCGCCTCGCGCGCGAAAAATCAAAGCACATTTCGAATCTCGAATTTCAGGTGGCTGACATTTGTGATTGGGAACCCGACCCGGAATACTTTGACTGTATCGCCAGCATCGCCACGCTTCATCATCTGCCGTTTCGCGAGGTCGTGCTCAAGATGAAAGTAGCGCTAAAGCCCGGCGGTGTATTACTGGTTCTCGATCTGTTCGAACCACAGCGGCCGCTCGATAATTTATTCAAGCGACGATATTCAAGCGACAAAACTGGACCGGTAACTCGAAGCGGCGAGCCTCCCTCGACAACCTCTTTGAAACCGCGACCCTGGAGTCACTTATTCAATCCGCGAAGCTGGTTTGATTACTTTTCGAATTTCGTGGCGCTGCCGGTGAGCGTCGCGCTGAGGTTGCTTCATCACGGCCGCTTGCGCCCACGTCGCGAAGTTCGCGCCGCCTGGGCCGCCCACGAAGCGCACGACCTTTATCCAACCATGAACGAAGTCCGCTCCATCTGCGCCGACCTCCTCCCCGGCGCCAAAGTCAAAAAGCATCTCCTCTGGCGCTACTCAATCATCTGGCAGAAACCGGATGGCAATATTCGCTGACCCGGTAATCAGGGGGTTATGGATTCATTGGAAATACCGCGTGATCTCGGAGGCGATCCATTTGCCAACTGGCACAGAGACCCCATTCCCGATCATTCGGTAAGCATCGTTGTAGCTTCCCGCGAAAGTGAATGCGTCAGGCACTCCTTGGAGCCGCGCATATTCGCGAACCGTGTACGGCCGCGCGCCGTGCGGAAAGCGTCCGTCCGCAACTAATCTCGTGCTCAAGTCTTTCGAGTAATGCGCAACGCAGGTGGGTGCGATGTCGCCGCGATCGGGATCGCTGATGATCGGGCGATCACGATACTTGCCGGCAAGGCGGCGACTCACGTAGTCAGGGATGTGCGGTGCGGGATCGGGTTCAAGAATCTCTCTTAGTGTGACGGCCCTTTCAGCCGCAGGTTCGCGCCACGCGAAGTTTCGCCGGCTGCCAATTATGATTAGCCTGTCTCTCTTTTGGGGCAGCCAGATCGAAGACTTCACCGGACAGGCAACATGTACGTAGTAGTCAGGGAGCTTCGTCATTGCTTCCATGACTACCGGAAATTTCTTCATGCCCGGAACATTCTCAACTACGTAAAGCTCCGGCCTGCGAATAGCAACGTGCCGGAAGAAATGCAGGAACAAATCGTCTCCGGTGCGAACGCCGTGAATGTCAGCAATCGGGGAGTACTTTGTGCAGGGATAGGTGGCCACCATCACGTGGCATTCTTTTTCAGACTGAACAAGCTTCTGGGTGATGTCGCACTGGACGACTTCGTGAGCGAAGTTCCGACGCAGTGTGTCGCAACAAAGAGCCTCGATCTCAAAGCTTTGCTGCAATGTCAGACCGCCAGTTTGGAGGCCGATGTCCATCAGCCCAGCGCCTGAGAAATAGGTGTTAGTGAGTATCGGGAACATCAGAACTCGTAACCTCGGTTTTTCTAGGCTATCTAGGAAGGCTTGGAGTGGCAAGGTAGGTAGTTGATGAACGTGCTGGCCCCGCTTGCCAGCGTTCTTGCATCGTCACAACTCGTGAGTAAACAATTCTTCAAATTGTTCTGAAACCGATTTCATGGAGGTACTCATAGGTCGGATCATAGAACTCAGGCTTGCGAGTTGGGTCTTCAGCATCACCCGGCGGAACTACGATTACCATTCCTTGTCGGGCGCGTGTCAGAAGAACGCGGTACGCGTTCTTAAGGTAGGTTTTTCGTTCCAGCTTATTGATGTTGTTCCAGCGGTCCCCACGAAAGGAACGGTGTTCCCACCCCGTCTTGGTGTATCGGAAATCTGCGTCCCAAGTAACGCATGACCAATCAAGTTCAAGACCCTGTATCGCAAACTCCGTCGCGACATCTTCAAGATAGTAGGACGACCTTACATCTTCCGGTCCGTCAAGGAACCAGTGGATCGGATCCATTGAACACTTCACATCTATTGCGTGGGGCTTTAATCGCTCGGCCTGTGAGGAGGCTACGATCCCATAACGTTCTGAACCGCGCGCTTTACCCTTGAGCCATTGTTTTGCCAAAGTCAGATCGCGTGTGATAGCGATGGGGTACTTCTGTGAAACCCGTGCCAGCGTTTCCCTCGCGGCTTCTTTATCGAGATCCAGAAGCTGCTTAACCAGCAGAGAAACGTGTTCGGCGCGGAACGACCGCATCGAGACACCCAGATGCAACTCATCCTTGGTAATGACATTGGGGCGCGTCTCCAATTCCTGTAAAACATGCCCTGCGGCGTATTCGCTATCAATCAGCCGAGACGAAATATAGATATGCCAATCTTGAAATGAACGATTTAGGGAATCCATCCATTCGGTGATTCCGGCTTCTCCAGTGTTAATTTCCTGGCCGCCCCCAACGAGGCACACAATTACTGCCCAATCTCGATGGCGATTTAAACATGAAATCAAGAACTCAGGCTCTGATTGACTAAAGTTCGGAGTGTTTTTTTTTCGGGCCATGAAATTCGATGTTTGTTGTAAGTTCCAGGCGCGCTGGGCCTCATCAAACAACGCGACATGTTCTATAGGAGGCTCGGGATCGATAAGGCATTCATCACGGAAGTGGTGGATGTTCTGTATGAACGCCTTCACCTCGCTCATTGCCTCGGTCTTCCTTAGCTTGCCTCCTTGCTCTTTGTTGTGTCGGACTCTATCTCGAGCCAAGGCTTCATGAAGGATCGCTACTAGCGGACCATTGCCGGAAAGGAAAACGCTATAAAGGTCGCTGGTCTCGTCCCGACGTTGCGTAGCAATATTCAGGCCGACTAATGTTTTGCCAGCGCCGGGAACGCCAGTTACGAAACAGATGGCTTTGAAAGAGTTCGCTCTCGCGGATTGGATGATCTCCAGGAGTGTTTCTGACGTAACAGTCAGATTAATGGCGGCTGCATCACTCCGAGAAATGTCGGTAACAGAGTGATTGTTGTAGAGCGCAATAGCGGCTTCGATGATGGTGGGTGTAGGAGAATATCGCCCAGTCTCCCACTGAATTGGATCAATGGATGCACCATCGGTAAATTCCAAAACACTTTCGAGCACCAATTTGATCTGTTCTGCGTTGCAGCGAAGAGGCGAGAGCACTTTGTCATTGTGAGCAGTGGTAGAAACGATCGGTGCGGCAGAGCGCGCATTGGTTGCTATGACTACCGGCGCGATGAAAAGCTGACGGCTGGTTTCATGAAAGTTCTTTAGGTCGAGCGCGTAGTCCCACGCTTGATTGCACGCGTACGAGGTGAACTCTCTTTCGCCTACTTTGAATTCAAGCACAAAGATAACTGACCCGATGAGAAGCACGACATCAATCCGCTTGCCCATCCGGGGGATTGCGTATTCAAAATAGATCGAGCCCTCAACACCGGATAAGACGCTACTAAGGATTCTAATTTCTTCTAGCCATGCGTCGCGTTGAGTGGGTTCAACCGCAAATCCGCCGCTGCTTTTGACGAGTGTGCCTAGGATCTCGTTAGGCGAGGTGTCTCGAAACTTAGCAATCGAGTCTGAGTAATAGTCTCGTTTCATGAGTAGGATGAAGTCTAATTGGTTTCAGCGGCCGACCCAGAGAAAGCCGAATGGTAAACCGAGCAGGGCCAATTCGAGAAGCATCCGGTTGGATTTCGGCTATGCCGTCTCATGTGCGGTGGTGGTTTGCCCCCGTCAAAGCCACTTTTATTCATTGGGGCTGCGCCCCAAAAGGGGCATAGCCCCAAATTATTTGGAACGGGCCGGAAGGTCATAGACCTTCCGCACATCAGGCGGCATAGCCGTGATCTTAGTGTAGTCCGTCGTGTGGGCATGGCTTTTCGGCTACGATGCGCCGGTAACGTAGTCAACGAAGGGAGCTGAAGGATGGGAAACGTTAATTACGGACGGTTGATTGCAGGCGCGCTAATCGCGGCGGTGTTTTACTTTATCGCGGATGGGTTTATTCATGGTGCGCTGCTGGGGAAATATCATATGGCGGCGATCTCAGCAGCGGGGTATCCGCTCACGGCTGACAGCACGGCGTATATCTACTTCGCGCTGTTCGATCTGGGTAAGGGGCTGGTGGCGATGTTGATTTATGTGGCGGCGCGGGTGCCTTGCAAGCCGGGTCCGAGGACGGCGGTGGTGGCTGGGTTGATAGCGTGGCTCGCAATTGCAGTGTTGCCGTCGATCGAGTGGATGCCGTTTCCTTTTTACGAGAAAAGCTTTTGGGTGAAAGTGATCGCGCTGGAACTCGTGCCGCTGGTGATTGGAGCGATTCTCGGTGCGTGGGTATACAAAGAGCCGGCGGCAGAACGGTGAAAAGTGAAAAGTGACAAGTAAGGAAAGTCTCGCCGCGGATTCAGAAAGAGTTATCCGCAGATTACGCCGATTACACAGATTCAAACCTATTTCTATTAATCAGCGCGCTCTTTAGGGGCCGAATCCGATCGGCCCAGGCGCAACGCTGCTTTTGATATTGACCTCCAACACACCAAATGCGGCTTGGCCGCAGCACAGTGCGGAAAGGCTGTGCCTTTCCGGGGGGCTCTAACTTCTTTTCCTGAGGCTGAGCCTCAGGAAAAAACAGGGAGGCGAGGCTGAACGGAAAGCCATAGGCATTCCGCACTGTGCGGCGGCAAGCCGCAGGAGCACGTTGCCAACTATCTTGCATCGTCGTGATTAGCCACCAATGAGCACGTTGCCAACTATCTTGCATCGTTGTGACTAGCCACCAATGAGCACGTTGCCAACTATCTTGCATTGTTGTGATTAGCCACCAATGAGCACGTTGCCAACTATCTTGCATTGTTGTGATTAGCCACCAATCAGTTCGACTATAGGATTTTCGTCACGGCATTCTTAAACTTGCCGCGACGATGCACACAATTTCCAGAGACTCACCTTGTTACTACCTTACTTCAGTTCCAGTTCACCGGCTTTCCGTCTTCCGCACGGATGAAATAAAGGTTGTAACCTGCAAAGCCCTTGATGAGGCGCGCAAGTCCGGACAGTTTGCTCTGTACGCCTATGTCATCATGCCGGATCATTTCCATGTGATTTCAGATTCTGCTCGTTCTTCTGCTGACACCTTGCGATTCATCAATGGGATAATCGGTCGTCGGATTATTAACTACCTAAAAGAGCAGAGTCACGAGAGTTCGCTCGAGAAGTTGAGGCACGAAACGAAGGCGAAAGATTATCGTTACTCAGTCTTTGATCATCATCCCAATGTCAGATTGCTGTTGACGGAGAAGATGCTGATGGAGCGGGTGCACTACACGCACCAGAATCCGGTTCGAGCAGGACTCGTCAAACGCGCGGAAGATTATCGTTGGTATAGCGTGCGTTGTTGGAACGGCAGAACGCTTGAAGATGAGCCGCTGCTGATGGATTTGGATCTGATTAAGTGGCGCCGCTCTTGAATCGAATGGAACTCCTCTTCTGAATGTAGCGTCCAAAACCCACCTCTCGCCAGAATCTAAGGTGCTTGATCAGAATCGCGGCTTTGCCGCAGCACAGTGCGGAAAGGCTGCGCCTTTCCGGGAGAGGTTTTCACTTCTTTTTCCTGAGGCTGAGCGGAAAGCCATAGGCATTCCGCACTGTGCGGCGGCAAGCCGCAGGCGATGATTGAGCAGTTTCATCGAACAAGATTCCCAGCTCAGAGATTTTCCGGGAAGCCGCAAGCCTAGCCTCGGCTTTGCTAACTCGGATAGAATCAGCCGCGAGTGAACAGTAAACAGCAAACAGTAAGAAGCTGAGAGCTATCAGCTGTCGGCGTTCAGCATCAGCCAGAACCCCAAGTCATACTAGTTCAAATTGAGGAGATAGTTTTCTCTATGCGCCGCTTTGTCATCGTTACTTCAAAATCTCGACGTTTCTTTCTTCAACTTGCCCCACTTCATCTAGCCGTATTTCTTCCAGCCGTTCTTGGGGTCCTGGCGTTGCTCTTCTTAGCTCCGGCCCCCACTTCATTCGCGCAGGAAGAGAAGCGTGCGGAGCGCGAGGCAGCGCAGCGCGCGAAAGCGGAAGCGGCAGCAAAGCAGCAGGCGTCGCCGGAAGCGAGCCCCCAAGCGTCACCCGAAGCAGCGGGAACGTCGAAAGATGAAAAGAAACCGGGTGAAGAAGATGACAACAAACCAAAGGACCCAATGTCTTCACCGACGTTTAGTGGTTTGAAGTTTCGCTCGATAGGACCGGCATTCACTTCCGGCCGCGTGATCGGTTTCGCGGTCGATCCAAACAATTCAGCGCGCTACTTCGCGGCGTCGGCGTCGGGCGGCGTGTGGAAGACAGTCAACAACGGCGCCACCTGGACGCCGGTGTTCGAGAAGGAGAGTTCTTATTCCATCGGCGCCATCGCGCTCGATCCGAAGAATCCCCTCACCGTTTGGGTGGGCACGGGGGAGAACAACAGCCAGCGCAGCGTCTCGTACGGCAACGGCGTTTATCGTTCCGACGATGGCGGCAAAAGCTGGAAGAACATGGGATTGAAGACTTCGGAACACATCGGCCGCATTGCCATCGACCCGCGAGATTCGGAAACAGTTTACGTGGCAGCGCAGGGACCGTTGTGGGGACCGGGCGGCGATCGCGGCCTCTACAAAACAACTGATGGCGGCAAGAGCTGGAAAAAGATTCTTTCGATCAGCGACAACACCGGCGTCACCGAAATCGTCATCGACCAGCAGAATCCGGACACGCTGTACGCGGCCGCGTACCAACGCCGGCGCCACATGTGGACCTTGATTAACGGTGGACCGGAAAGCGCTATCTACAAATCAACGGACGCCGGCGCCACCTGGAACAAGTTGAAAGCCGGTTTGCCAACCACTGATTTAGGAC
>JACCVY010000102.1 GCA_013697915.1 Blastocatellia bacterium
TTGTCGGCATACTCGGCACAACGATCTCGCCCTATCTTTTCTTCTGGCAAGCTTCGCAAGAAGTCGAAGACGAGAAGGCGATGGGCAAGAGCACCGTCAAAGAGCGCGAAGGTGCGACTGCCGAGGAGCTGCGAGTAGCGCGAAGAGACGTTTTTATGGGAATGTTTTTTTCTAACCTCGTGATGTATTTCATCATCCTCACCACTGCCGCAACGCTGCACGCGCATGGTCAAACCAAAATCGAAACAGCCAAAGAAGCCGCTGAAGCCTTGCGCCCTCTGGCCGGAAGTGGAGCTTACCTGTTGTTCACGCTCGGCTTAATCGGAACGGGAATGCTGGCCGTTCCCGTGCTTGCCGGTTCTGCTGCTTACGCAGTGGGGGAAGCGGAATCGTGGAGACATAGCTCGTTAGAATCTCGGCCGCGTCTCGCTCCTAGATTCTATGCCGTTGTTGCCGCCTCGATGCTGTTGGGATTAGGCTTGAATTTTGTTGGCTTCAATGCGGTGAAGATGCTCTTCTATTCGGCAGTCCTTAACGGAGTGCTGGCACCACCGTTAATCGTCCTGGTGGTGTTGCTAACAAGCAACCCTAAAATAATGGGAACACGTGTTAGTTCGCGCCCTCTGAGTTATTTGGGATGGGCAACGGCAGCGATTATGACAGCCGCCGCCATAGGAATGTTTGTGACGATCTAATAACAAATTGATGTCGTGTGCCGGCAGCCGATGTGTGAAAATTTGACGATTGGAACTTAGCAAGAACATCGGCGGCCGTTTGAGGTGGCAGATTTGCATCTCAAGAACCCGATTCCTGAGTTGTGATCAGAGGGTTAGAGTGAGAGCGCGAAAGTTTCGCTTATGATCGAGAGTTTTCTATTGCTCTGAAGTCATCCCTCACTTCTTGGGTTTTATGGATATATGGTGCAAATCAGATTGATATGATGTCTGTGCTGGCATACTATTGAAGCACTCCGACAAGTGCCACGGCTTGAACCCGCGGCGTCGAATCCCCTCGCCATGGACTCGCTGTTGAAAGGAGATTTCTCAAGTGACGGACGAGACCAACAAAGTAACGCAGCATAAGACAGGCCAGGATTTACAGGCTTCCGAAATCCGCTATCGGCGGCTCTTTGAATCCGCACGAGACGGCATACTTATTCTTGATGCCGCCAGCCGCAAGATCACCGACGTGAACCCCTTTATGGTGGAGTTGTTGGGTTACTCACGTGATGAATTCTTAGGTACGGAACTCTGGGAGATCGGTCTGTTCCAGGATAAGGATGAAAGCCAGACTGCGTTTCGAGAGTTGCAGGAGAAGGGGTATATCCGTTACGAAGATATGCCACTTCAGACTAAAGCGGGGAAGCAATGGAATGTGGAATTCATCAGTAACGTCTATCGTGAAAACGGACACCACGTCATTCAATGCAACATCCGCGACATCACCGCGCGCAAGCGGGCGGATGAGGCATTGGCACAAGCGAACAAGCGCGTCGCCGACATTCTGGAAAATATTACCGATGCGTTCTTCGCCGTAGATCATGAGTGGCGATTCACTTATCTGAACCGGCAGGCTGAACCGCTCTTGCAGCGCACACGCGATGAGATACTCGGCAAGAGTATTTGGGAAGAATTCCCCGCAGCGGTCGATTCCGTCTTTGCCGTCGGTTCTTTCTTCAATGAGCAATATCGCAAGGCAGCGGCAGAGCAAGTAACGGTCAAGTTCGAAGAGTTCTTTACTCCGCTCGACACCTGGTTCGAGATTCACATTTATCCGGGACCTGATGGACTGTCGGTCTATTTCCACGACATCGACATGCGCAAGCAGGCAGAGCGTGAATTGAAAGTTTCCGAAGTTCGATACCGGCGGCTCTTTGAAGCAGCCCATGATGGCATCCTCATCCTCAATGCGGAGACAGGGCGAATCACCGACGTGAATCCATTCCTGTGTGAGTTGTTGGACTATCCGAAAGCAGAGTTTGTGGGGAAGGAACTCTGGGAGATCGGTCTGTTTAAGGATAAGGAAGAGAGCCAGGCCGCGTTTCGAGAGTTGCAGGCGACAGGCCATATCCGTTACGAAGACATACCGCTCGAAACCAAGGGGGGCGTGCGCCGGGAAGTAGAGTTCATCAGTAACGTCTATCAGGAAAACGGACATCAAGTCATCCAATGCAACATCCGAGACATCACTGAACGCAAGCACGCCGAGAAGGAACGCAACGAGTTATTAGCCCGCACACTTCAGGCACAAGAAGTGGCGGAGGGGGCGAACCGGCTCAAGGATGAGTTTCTCGCCACGCTCTCGCACGAACTGCGGACGCCGCTGACTGCGATTGTTGGGTGGGCGGATCTGTTAGTGAAACCTCAGCTCGATCCGATCCAGGCCGTTCACGGCATTGAAGTCATCCGGCGTAATGCGCGAGTGCAAGTGAAAATGATTGACGACCTGCTCGACGTCTCGCGCATCATCACCGGCAAGTTGCGCCTGACCGTGCAACCCGTTGACCTTGGCACAATCATCATCGCGGCTGTTGATAGCGCGCGACTGGCGGCGGAAGCCAAAGAGATACGTCTACAGTTGCAACTCGATTCTCCGGCGGGGCAGGTATCCGGCGACCCGGACCGACTGCAACAAGTGATCTGGAACCTCGTCTCGAACGCTATCAAGTTCACGCCCAAAGGCGGGCGCGTGCTGGTTCGTCTGGAGCGTGTTGACTCACATGTCGAGGTTACCGTAGCTGACACCGGCAAAGGCATCGCGCCGGAGTTCCTGCCGCACGTCTTCGACCGTTTCCGGCAGGCGGATGCGACGACCACGCGGGCCTTCGGCGGGTTGGGTTTGGGTTTAGCCATTGTCCGTCAATTAACGGAGCTACATGGCGGGACGGCACAGGTTGACAGCGCTGGCGAAGGGCAAGGCTCGACCTTCACCGTCAGTCTGCCATTGTTAGCGGTGCGCGGCTCGGCAAGTGAGGCAGAGCGCGTGCATTCGCCAATGGCGTTGATGGAATCCGACTGGACGCCGCGGCTTGAGGGGGTCCGGGTACTGGTCGTTGACGACGAAGTGGACACGCGCGAATTGCTGCAAGTTATACTTGAAGGGCGCAAGGCGCAGGTGAGAACGGTAAGCTCGGGCGCCGCCGCTCTGGAGGCGCTGGCGGAAGAAACATTCGACGTTTTAATCAGCGACATCGGGATGCCGGAAGAGGATGGCTATGCCCTGATCGCTAAAGTGCGCGCTCTCGACAAGGAGCGAGGCGGCCGAATTCCGGCAGCGGCGTTGACAGCTTACGCAGGCGAAGAGGATCGCATCCGCACACTGCGCTCAGGCTTCCAGATTCATGTGCCGAAGCCGATCAGTCCAAATGAGTTACTCGCCGTCGTTGCCAACCTCGCCGACCGCACCGGGCAGGGCTAGGTGTCATATCTGAGAGCACCATCTGAACCGATATGGTGGGAAAGATTATGGTGGAATCGCCGCTATCAAAACGCAAGCTGAATCCGATTTATTATTGAGCAGATCGTGTAGGCGTCTCGACTCTTCCGAAAGAGTCTCAACTTCAATTAACTGGCCGGTTCTTACTCATTTCCTTTTGCAATGATGAGAGCTTAGACGTCAGTCGTCAACAGCGTTTTGAAGGAACTCCACGTTTTCAACTCAAAACCAGAAACCTCCATATCCTCGCCGTTGGTCATATAACAAAGCGCGCGAACGTGGTTTTTAACCCGGTGATTCTGCGCGAGCAATCAGTCCTCACTAAGCATCACCTAGCCAGCCGCACCTAAAACCGGCGCGGCGCAAACCTTCCACAATATAAGGGCAGTTTCTCAGCAAACGCCACAAAAATCCTGTGCGATAGTTTTCGATCATCGCGACGATCGGTCCCTGGTCGAGGCCGTAATAGCCAAGCGACACCCAGCCGTTCTTGTTCCGCTTCTTATCCGCGAAGGTGGGATTGTAGCTGCACTTGAACCCATACTTACTGGTCATCTCTGGAAATTCTTGATTAAAGTAATGTAAAGTTCTTTTATTTACAAATCCCGAAGATTTACGTTGAGCTTTTTTTGACCTATTTACTTCAGGTGGACCTGCACCTCAGGATTTCGTTAAATGCTCCTTACACGACACGGTTTCATGGGACTTAAAATCCCTTGTACGTAAGGGCGGGCGGGTTCGACTCCCGCCCTCGGCACCAACTTCAATTTACAGACACGCGGTTTTAAGCGCTAACGGCGGATTTGGGTCCGTTGCCACCAGATTTCGCATAAGTTCTTATTATTTCACCAAGGGTGCAGTCACGACATCATAGTCGCTCGAGTGCCAGCCGCAAGAGTTTCGTCGCCTGCTCTGCAGTGCCCGCTTTTAGTTATAACCTCGACACGGAAAGATTCAAAGGCACTTGTAACGTGACGTATGCAGGAGATTTTCCGGGCGAACTACGAAACGCACTGGGCGGGATTACTTTCTTCACCTTGGCGGCGGCCGGTGTAATCCGGTTGGGGTCTGTCGCAACTGGGTCTCGGTTGTTATTGGGATTTGCCTCACCAATAGCTCCATCTCCATCGCCTTCGAACATATCGAATTGGTGGCTATGTTTCCTCAATGCATCCGTTTGAGTTGAACCGGCACATCTTTTATACCAGTTCCCAACGGCGTTCGTTTATCGAGGTCTGGGTCTCGGTGTGCTTTATCGTCAACGCCTCTTAAGAAATAGCCTCGGAGATTTGGAATTTTAAACGTAGTCGGAGTGCTGGATCCCCAAGTGGTGTCGATCTGAACCGTACACGCTCGTGGTCGAGGTAGCACAAAGAACGGAACCCGTCCCATCTTGGTTCAAACAACCACTTAGGATCTGAGAAGGGCTGAGCAAAGTTCGGTAGGCTGCATCAATATTATTTGCAACCAAACAAGTCTAACTGGTATCTGAGTAAACCACACACCCCGACTCTCTTCCCTGGAATCGACAAACTATTAGTGCTCTGGAGTGAGCACGTTTGAAGCGGCGCGTCGCCTTTGCGGCGTCACGGCAGATTTCTGGGAAGGAGTTATAAGCAGCTAAAATGCCGT
>JACCVY010000123.1 GCA_013697915.1 Blastocatellia bacterium
TGTAACTCCAGTGATACAGGTCAATGGTCTGAACTGTCGGTCGAGCGGTTGGCATTGCAAAGAGCTAAACGATGGTTGTGCGAACACAAGGAGTGAAATGGCGACCCGCTGATTAAGAGTGCGTTCACAGGCGCTACAGCAGGTTATGGCTAGTACGATTTACTAACTTTGTTACGGGTTGCAGCCGCCAGCAAGTCTATGTATTACAACCTATTCAGTCCAGTTTTTCTGTAGTCTTGTCACAAGTTTGTCGCACGGGCTTGGGCTAGCTACTCAAGGCTGAGCTTCGATCCATTGATCCCACGCGTCAGGTTCGCTGACTGAAGAAGCGGCCGACCTGGTCGCAATCGGTTTTAAGTCCGGTGCCCCCGGTCGTACCTAGTCTTACCAAGTCATACAAGCCAGTATGTAGCTGCCCAGCGGTCGCCAAACGTACGGCTTCGCGTAGCTTAGTATTATCACGTCGCGCCATCATCTTAGCCCCATCTTCTTGGGAAAGGATTGGTGAGTAGGAGACTTGAACTCCTAAACCTGCGGATATGAAACCACCTTTGTTGAGGCAATACGGTGCTTGTCATCAACTGTCTTACATCGTCACGAACATTCCTATGACTGCGGCTGTCATAATCGCTGCCGTTGCCCATCCCAAATAACGCAGAGGGCGCGAACTTACACGCGTACCCATTATCTTAGGGTTGCTTGTCAGCAACACGACCAGGACGATCAGCGGTGGTGCCAGCACTCCATTAAGGACTGCCGAATAGAAGAGCATCTTCACCGCATTGAACCC
This sequence comes from Blastocatellia bacterium, assembly GCA_013697915.1. Lineage (GTDB taxonomy): Bacteria > Acidobacteriota > Blastocatellia > Pyrinomonadales > Pyrinomonadaceae > PSRF01. The sequence continues at coordinate 791 of JACCVY010000123.1, forward strand.
GACAAAATCCAAACCCAGTCCCAACAGCATCGAGACGGCAACGATGCCATAGAATCTAGGCGCGAGACGTGGCCGATCTTCTAACGAGCTATGCCTCCACACTTCTGCTTCCGCCACCGCGTAAGCAGCAGAACCGGCAAGCACGGGAACCGCCAACATTCCCGTCCCGATTAATCCGAGCGTGAACAACAGGTAGGCTCCATTTCCGGCTAAGGGGCGCAACGCTTCAGCGGCTTGTTTGGCCGTTTCGATATGGGTTAGGCCATGCGCGTGCAGCGTGGCAGCAGTCGTTAGAATGATGAAGTACATCACGAAGTTAGAAAAGAACATTCCCATAAAAACGTCTCTTCGCGCTACCCGCAGTTCCTTGGCAGTCGCACCCTTGGCAGTCGCACCCTCGCGCGCTGCGATTGTGCTTTTCCCCATCGCCCGGTCGTCTTCGACTTCTTGCGAGGCTTGCCAGAAGAAAAGATAGGGCGAGATCGTGGTGCCGAGTATGCCGACGAAGGTCGCAAGGAACGCGCTCGACCATTCGACGTGCGGTACAAATGTCGCGTTCAGCACAGAGCGCCAGTCCGGTCGGGCGAGGAAGGCTGTCACGATGTAGGCGAAGAGAACGAGGGCGAGCCATTTGAAGATACGCGCGATGTGACGGTATGAGGAGAAAAAAAGCAGCGAGATGATCAGTACGGTATAAACCGGTGTCCAATAATATGATTTGATCCCGGTCATCATTTCGGTCGCCTCAGCCATTCCACCAAGATCAGCACCGATATTGAAAACATTAGCCACGATCAAAACTGCGCAGGCCGTCCAAAGCACCCAGCGCGGATAGTTTCGCCGAATGATGCCGGCCAGCCCGCGCCCCGTGACCAAACCAAGACGCGCGCACATCAACTGAACGGCAGCCATCAGCGGAAAAGAGAAGAGTGCCGTCCACAACGGCATGTAGCCGAACGCCGCGCCCGTTACCGAATAGGTCGAGATACCGGACGGGTCATCGTCCGCCGCGCCGGTAATCAATCCGGGACCGAGTTCGGCAAAGAAGTTTCTGACTCTGCCGGACGGTTTCTGCTTTGGTTTTTTCTTGTTCTTCAATATCCCGAATCAGGTTCTTTCATTCTTTGAAAATTTATTCAAGTAATATTCCGAATGGCAGAGTCGCGCGGGTTTATCATCGATCTATGGGGAAGGGAGGAAAGAAACGGAAGCATCCTCTCAGCCAAGCAAGCGGTGATGCTCATCTTTGACTACCTGGTAACACTCGCAGACATGGGCTAATAGTTGCGGCCGGTCAAGAATGTGGATGTGACCACGCACGTAGCTGATCATTCCCAGCTCTTGCAATTGCTGGGCAGCCACCGTGACCCCCTCGCGTCGAACTCCGAGCATGTTTGAAATGAACTCATGAGTGATTTGCAACTCGTCTGATTGCGCAAGGTCATGAGTCATCAGCAACCAGCGACAGAGGCGCTGTTCTACTGTGTGGAGACGATTGCAAACGGCTGTTTGCGAAATTTGAGTGATTAGCGCCTGCGTTTACCGCAGGAGCAAGTGCTGGAATTCGCCGCCTCGTTTGAATTCGTCCAGCATTGCCTTCGACTTCATCCGAAAGGCTTCACCTCCGCCCTGCACCATCGCCCGATTGGGCGTGGTTTCGCCGCCCATAAACAGCGCGATGCCGACTATTCCCTCCTGGCCCACCAGGCCCATCTCGGCCGTGGAACCGTCAATCATCGTGTACAGCAGAGAGATATGTGAGGTAGTCGGGAAATAGAGTTAGTCCATCTGTTCGCCAGATTCATAGATAACCTTGCCGAGGTCAAGAGAGACGGGCTGCAAATTCGGCTGGAGCCGTTCGAATTCCTCATGGGGCAGGGCGGCGAGCAGATGATTCCAAAGCGCTTCTTTTCCGTTAGTCGTTAGAGACATGAGTCCTCCTCTTCGCTAAGGTTGCGGCAAAGACGCCTTAAGGAGAGTCCTGTCTGTGTCTAATCGTGGTGAGTCAGTCTCTCACGGCAACCACTACACGAGCGACCCTAATTTCAGGATTATAAAGTCTTGTCATATGTTCATCAAGCGCCAGCGGCGGGCAGGGTTACCTGGTGAAGCCGACGGATAACGACGAATTGGTTGCTGAGGTGTTTCGGTTGATCCAGAATCGGAGGCGATCCCCGACTCACGCGCCTGACTAATGCTTTCAGCAAGAAATGGGAACATCTGAAGGCTATGCTTGCGGTCTATCTTGCTCTATAACTTTGCCGGATTCACAGTTCGATCCGTTGCACCCCGGCGATGGAACCGGTGATCACACAGACAGCTTGGACACGATTTGTTTGCGACCTAATCGCAAAATAGTCCGTTCAGCGCGCGCGGTGGTCCTTATCGCCGCCTACGGGAATAGAAGTAGCCGCCGCCGCCGCCGAAAAGTAGGAATAGCACAACGATAACGATTATTAGTGTGGTGGTGTCCATGGTTATTACCCTCCTAGGGTGAGCACTGATTCAGTCGGTAATGGCCTCAGCATCCGCTTGTGCCAGAATCTCGTTTATGCGCTCGTCTTGCACTCTCTCAAGCACTTGCTTTCTTTGTTCCAGCGTCAGGGCAGCATAAGCTTTTAGGCCGAAATGCTTCAAATGAAAAACCCCCGACTTAGCCACGCATACAGTATAGGTAAGATGGCGAGGGGTCAATGCTGCTATGCTGCTCGGCGGATGCTTGGTGAGAACTACGTTAGGCGATACCTGTCACTTGCCGCGTCACCGCTGCCGCCAAATAGATAGTTCCTATTGCCTCACGTGGCGAACGTAATTCTGAGGGGCGCTTGGTGCAAACTAGGAGGTTTTCGCGATTTCGAAGTGCTAGTTGTGGACCACAGCGACGTTTATGAGACGGGCGTGGGAATTTGCGCTGTATTGTTTCAGTATCTTCATGGCTGGAGTTCGAGATTGTGGCCGAAGCTATTTCATGCGGCGACCCGAGCCAATTCGATGAAGCGAGCCGTTTTCACACTCAGACCGTCAACGTTCTGTTCGCCGCATCATTCGGCACGCCAGTTGTCATACACCGCGATTGTCAGGCCAGTTTGATTGCTGTAAGCGAAGGAGTTTAGAGATGTTTCCCATTGGTGATGACGACAGTTCTCGCAGAACGTCTCCAATCGTGACCTATGCCTTGATTGCTATTAACCTGCTCTTCTTTTTCGTGGAGCTGAGTGGCGGTGACCCTTTTATCGAGCAATGGTCAGTGATTCCGCGGCGCCTGCTCGCGAATCCGGGAGGCGATTTCCTGACGATCTTCACCTCGATGTTCATGCATGCCGGTTGGTTACACCTCGGAGGCAATATGCTTTACCTCTGGATCTTTGGCGATAACGTCGAAGACAGTTTTGGCCACCTCAAGTTCCTAATTTTTT
>JACCVY010000160.1 GCA_013697915.1 Blastocatellia bacterium
TAGTTTTGCCGCCAGATTACCAGCCCAGTGTGTTCCGCTGCCAAAGCTGTTCTTCCGCAGTATCACTGCATTCCTAAGCAACCTTTCGGCACGGTTGTTGTGTAGCGGGATCCGTGGATCCTCGACAAAGAGCGTAAGCCCGTCCCAGTGCCTCTTCATGCTTCTAAGGATTTTCTTTTGTTCGTCGTCGAGCTGCGGTTTGTCCAACTCAATCTGCCAATGCCGTTTCAACTTCTCGATTTGTTGTTTCACCGCGAGCTGCGCATTCTCCCAAACAGCCCCCAGAGTCTTGTTCTGCTCCCATAGCTGGAAGCGTTGGTGCGTAACAACAAACAAAATTGAAATCTCTTTCAACCACTGCTTTGCCCATTTCTTGAGCTTTGGGACACCAAGAAAAACATTGAGAATATCCCGTCTAACATGCACCCAGCACCAAACGTGCCGGATTCCATCCTGCAATGACTTGTACGAGGCGTACCGATCAGTCATCAATACGCCGGCAGAACCGGCAAAGAATTCAGTTGGTACCTTCTTGGATCGGCTTGGATCCAAGATGTAAGCAATCGCATCATCGCTGGCAACTAACCAAAGCCACCACTTCGTTTTTCCTGCATCCATGACGCGCCAGGTCGTTTCGTCAGCGTTCCACAGATCTGCTACCCGACACCGATTTACGATTTCGTCGTGTAATTTTTCCAAGAGCTGATCGATTACCTTCAAACCGCCAGTCAGAGTGCCTTCAGCCAGACTGAATCCATATAGGCTTAGATCTTTGAGCGTGCGATTTGTTGGCACTCCATGCAAGAACTTCTGCACAACCAGGTGCACCCAGAGCGTGTTTCCGACGTTCGTTCGCGGATACAGCTTGTTCGGCGGTGGCGCCACTTCAATTCTCTTTCCTTCGCAACTGCACTGGGAGACGTATTTGTGCCGCTGGTAGACCACCTGAAACAACATGATTGCAATCTCCGCCAGCGACGAATCTTCTGTGGCTACCAACTGAAGATAAGGCTTTCCGCACCTTTTGCAGGCGCAGCCACCGGGTATTCCTAATGGAATTTCTTCCGAAACTGGTAGTCCGCTGCGATCAGTTCGCCCGTGTCCTTCGCTACCAGGCTGCTGTCCGCGTTTCTTACTCGCTTGGGACTCGGTGACCACAGGTTCCATTGCAACAGCTTCTGTTGCCTCCGGTCGGCTCTTCTCACTCGTCTTCCCAAACTTCTGTTTTTTCAGCCAGGTGACCTGTTTGGTCAACTTCTCTATTCTTTTATCGCGGTCGCTAACGTCCTTTTCCAGCTTGCGGATTTTTTTCTGTAAGAATTCTTCTGTGACACTGTGCGCTTTTCGAAGCTTGCTGTTCTCCTCTTCAAGCTCCTGAACCCGAATCTCCAAAGCTGTTGCCCGACGCTCTGAGGCTTCCAGTGCTGCCCGAACTTGTTGGAGCTCTGACCAGAGGTCCTCTATCGTAAATGGCTTTCGCTGCGCTTCGCTCTTGGGCTGCGCTTTCTTGGATGATCCGGCGACAGGTTTCATGCCACCATAATGATCCACTCTTAGGCTAAAGGCCAGCCTTGGCATGTCTCTGGAAAATTAGATCTCCCTTACCACACCCTGTCCTGGTCGAATACTTACCTCTTTTGATGTTGGTACGATCTGAAATAGTAGGACTACGACACCTGAATAATTCATGGAAGTGATACCAAAGTAATTTTCGGCAAGACAAAAAGCCCTGTCAGTTGGCTCAGAATCTGTGTTTACCACAACCCAAATTCCAAAACTTACAAGGCTTCTTGAATGACAAAGTCTAAACCGAATTCTTCCAGAGAACAAGCTGAAATGTCCCTTGATTTGGGGCTTGGCAAAAGGATCGAAGGAAACTTCGACGGTGGCGAGGTTTGCAGTGACGGCGGACTGCTGTTGCTTCGCAAAGCTGATGACCGTGCGGAATTGAGCGAACTCGCCAGTTTGTGCATTGCCGAGAGGCGGCGCCCAGACTTGATGCGGCATACAATACCTGACCTGTTCCGCCAAAGGATCTACGCAATCGCAGCCGGTTATGAGGATTGCAATGACGCGACAAGGTTGAGGCACGATGCAATGCATCGCCTGGCGGTTGGGAAGTTGCTCAGCGAGAGACCTTTGGCGTCTCAGCCCAGTTTGTCGCGCTTCGAAGCAATGGCTGACCGCACAACCAATCAGGCTCTTCAGAAATTACTAGTTCACCAATATGTCAGACGCCAAAAGAAAGCCCCAAAGGTTGTGCGTTTGCAAATGGATACGACGTGCGACGAGGTCTATGGCTACCAGCAGATGACCTTCTACAATGGCTACTACAAAGCTTATTGC
>JACCVY010000215.1 GCA_013697915.1 Blastocatellia bacterium
TTGCACGCTATTGTCACTCCGAATTTTGTCAGAAAAACTGCCTATTATTTCTGACAGAAATCAGAGCTGAACGCAAGCCTTTTTGGCAAGATTAGCCCGAAGGTTTTGGCGCGAATAGCATAATCGCACCAAATTAAGCTGGCCGTAGTGGCGCGAATCCAGATGAAGACACCTTGGGATAGAATGAGATGCCTACTTATCAAGTCGAGTGACATTTTGGTTCTCGCTCGAACAGAGTTAGTTGATTCGATTGTGCCGGTTTTCAAAGGTCGAAAACACTGATCGCATCATACGCCGTTTCATGTGGCATGAAAGTGAAGTGACAAAAACAAGAGAGAGCAAGCTAGCAGTCTTACATCTGCTCGCCCGCGTCGATAGTGCGGAGGCCGGAACAGAATCGCTCGAAACATGCCCCTAAAAATGTCACCGATTCGTCACTCGACTGAATGCAAATCGATGAAAATCGATGTCAAACACTGCTAAAGAAATTGCTCCTGCGACGGCTGCAACCTGTTGAAGAATGGTAAGTTAATGCCACTGCATGTCACTTCGTGTTAAGGAATGCAGTGGCCGATTTATCCCGTTCGCAATGCGGAGGCCAGGAGTTCGACCCTCCTCTGCTCCACCACTTATTTTCAAGCAATCACAGCCGCCGGCAACGGTGGCTGTTTTGGTAGAAGCGGTTCCCGCGTTTTCATAAAAACACTCAGCCAGAGGCCTCAATCCGCCGAGTGCGCGACTGCGTTTCTTGATGCACCCTGGTCCATTTTTGTGTGCGGCTGGACTCAGTTGCTTTCCCCTCGCGAGCTTTAAGAAGTAGGCAATTCTGAATCTGTTTTAGAACAGAGCAACTGAGCTGCTTACATCGTTCGTTCGGTTATCGGACGAGATCGCAAACAAGTCCCCCGTTTACGATCGGCACTGTGATTGCTAGGAACTTCCTTCCCAATTTCTGAAAGCACAATCAGCCGAGCCAACGACGAGGGGGGAACATGAAGAACAATACTTTGAGTACCAGTCACGTAACGGAATTGTTATATCAAGCGCTTGAAACCGAGAAGGGCGGCGTACAGATTTACACCACCGCTCTGCGTTGCGCGCTGAACGAAGATTTAAAGAAAGAATGGACCGAGTATCTCGAACAGACCAAGACCCACGTGCAGATTGTCACCGACGTCCTCAAGGGCATGACGCTCGATCCGGAAACGGAAACGCCGGGAAGAAAAATCGTTCGCCACATCGGCGATTCCCTGGTGCAGGCGATGGAGATGGCCTTGCGCGGACCCGACCTGGCGGCGGCCCAAATTGTGGCTGCGGAATGCGTTACGCTCGCGGAAACTAAAGACCACCTAAATTGGGGATTGATTGGTGAGATTGCGAAGAACGCGGGTAGCGATGAAGCCGAACTTTTGCAGCAGGCCCACGATAAAGTGGAGCCGGAAGAAGACGAGCATCTCTATCACACGAGTGGCTGGACACGCGAACTGTGGATCGAAGCCCTGGGCATGCCCGCCGTGTTGCCGCCACCAGAGGAAGAGCAGGACGTAGAGACGGCCATCGAAGCGGCTCAGGCAAAAAAGTCGCGCGCGAAGAAAGCGTAGGTAAGAAGGCATAGCGGCTCCGCCGCCGGCCGTGCGGAAAGGCTCTGCCTTTCCGTAAGGTGTTTTTTATTAATGAGGCTTTGCCTCGGTCGAAGTGAGGCGTGCTCCGTTAATTTGCAGGTCGGGAAGGGCGGCTTGCCCCCGCTTTGAGCGCCTGAGGGCGCGACGACTCGTCGGAGAACATCACAAGTTGACTTAGTTAACTACTCGCGCCGTCGGCGCTCAAAGCGGGGGCAAGCCACCCTTCCTAACCTGCAATCACCATTGCTTGACCCGGTTCAGTAGTAACTTGCAGCGATAGACATTACGCAACGCGCAAAGGGAGAGATGATGACGACAAGAAAAGCCACCAAAGGAAAAGATAAAGGGCCGGCGAAGAAAGCCGTGAGTAAGGCTACAGTGCGGCGAGACGAAGCGCGCCTCGACGCCAAACTCGATCCGAGAAACAACGACGCCAAGATTGACGACTTGCAAAAGAATACCGAAGACAGCGCCGGTGAGTTCCTTACCACCAATCAAGGCGTGCGCGTCAACGACAACCAGAATTCGCTAAAAGCGGGTGAGCGTGGCGCCACGTTGCTCGAAGATTTCATCCTGCGCGAAAAGATCACACACTTCGATCACGAACGCATTCCGGAAAGAGTGGTGCACGCGCGAGGCTCAGCGGCACACGGTTATTTCCAGGTTTATGAGTCCATGGCCCAATACACCAAGGCTGGATTCCTCCAGGATCCTGCGGTTAAAACGCCGGTATTCGTTCGCTTCTCGACGGTGGCAGGTTCGCGCGGTTCCACCGATCTGGCGCGCGACGTGCGCGGTTTCGCCGTCAAGTTTTATACGCAGGAAGGAAACTTCGATATTGTCGGCAACAATATTCCGGTCTTCTTTATTCAGGACGCTATGAAGTTTCCCGACCTGGTCCACGCCGTGAAGCCAGAGCCACATAACGAAATGCCGCAGGCCGCGTCGGCCCACGACACGTTCTGGGATTTCATTTCCCTGATGCCGGAATCGATGCACATGATCATGTGGGTGATGTCGGATCGCGCGATTCCGCGCAGTCTCCGCATGATGGAAGGCTTTGGCGTTCACACGTTCCGCTTCATCAACGAACGCGGCAAGGCGCGCTTTGTAAAGTTTCACTGGAAGCCGTTGCTGGGTTTGCACTCGGTTGTCTGGGACGAAGCGCAGAAAATTTCTGGTAAGGATCCCGACTTTCACCGGCGCGACCTTTGGGAAGCGATCGAGAACGGAGACTTTCCCGAGTGGGAATTTGGCGTGCAGATAGTCGAGGAAAAGGACGAACACAAGTTTGCTTTCGATCTGCTCGATCCGACGAAGGTCATCCCCGAGGAAATTGTTCCCGTACAGCGAATCGGCAAGCTGACGCTAAATCGCAATCCGGACAACTTCTTTGCCGAGACTGAACAGGTAGCTTTTCACGTTGGCAACATCGTGCCTGGAATTGATTTCACCAATGATCCGTTGATGCAGGGTCGCCTATTTTCCTATACGGACACGCAACTGATCCGGCTCGGTGGTCCAAACTTTCACGAGATTCCCATTAACCGTCCGGTCGCGCCAGTGCACAACAACCAGCGCGATGGCTTCATGCGGCAGACCATCAATCGGGGTCAGTCAGCGCACGATCCCAACACCACTCGGGCAGGTTGCCCGTTTCAGGCCGGGGTCGACATGGGCGGCTTTACCAGCTACGCCGAAAGGATTGATGCGCAGAAAATTCGCGCGCGCAGCGCCAGTTTCTTTGACCACTTCAGCCAGGCGACGCTGTTCTTCAATAGCCAGTCCGCGCCGGAACAGCAGCATATTATCCGCGCCCTGACGTTTGAGTTGGGAAAACTCGAGACGCCGGCAATCAGGGAACGCATGCTGGGCTTGTTGGCCCAGGTGGATAAGAGCTTGGCGAACAGCGTGGCGGAAGGCCTCGGCACGCGTGTCCCTGCGAAACTGGATAAGCCCCTGAACATGAGCGTGCCTGCCGATGGCGATCCGAAAAAGTTTCAACCGAAGCGCGCGACTCAGGCAATCGAGAATTCGCCAACTCTGAGCATGGTCGACAATCCTAATTTTCCGAAAGACACGATCAAGACGCGCAAGATAGCGATGCTGCTGGCGGATGGTTTTGACGACGACGCCGTTGCGGAGATGACTAAGGCGCTGCTAACGGCGGGCGCTATACCCAAAACGATCGCGCCGCGCCTCGGGGTTGTAACAAGCGCGGGGGGTGAACAACTAAAGGTGGACTTCAGTTTCCTTACAGGCTCCTCCGTCTTGTTCGATGCCGTTTACATTCCCGGCGGAGATCGGAGCCTTGCGGCGCTGAAACAGGAAGCGGACGCCAGCGAGTTTGTGAGCGAAGCCTATAAACACTGCAAAGCGATTGCGGCAAGCGGCGCGGGAGTCGGCCTGTTAGCCAAATCCCTGGGCGAGAAGTTTAGCGAAGCAAACACCACCGGAAAACTGGTCGCTGCAGACGAAGGCGTCGTTACCAGTCGCGGGCCCGTCACGGCAAACTTCACGACGGAATTCGTTCAGGCTATTGCTCAACATCGACACTGGGAGCGCGAAAGCAGTTAAGAGTAAAGGAGATTTACGTCCAGCCAGGAAGGTGCGCATCGTCAGAACCATGAGAGACTAAAGAATACCCGTTTAGCCGCGCTCGCGTTGCCGGGATTCTTTGTACTCAGAAATCAAAATCCCGGCATCCACCGGGGCATTTACTTCCACTCGTGGCGCTCAGCCTTGAGGGCGGTTACACGAATTTTTATGACCAGCCAATCGATTTCACCCAACTAAATTTCGTAATCGACTGCTTGTCAAAGCTTTGGTCCATGACTGAGCTCTTCCCCAATCAAGTCTTACGGCTCGGAAACCGGGCCATTCCTAAGAGATTTGACCGGCCTCAAATGATTTGCAATTTATGATTCAGGAATTTACGGTTTACTGCTTCGTGCTGTCCTCGCCCCACCGAGCCGGCGGGGGCTAACGGGGCAATCTACCTAACTCTCGGTTATCATCTTAAACAATCTTCGGCGATCGATTGCCCTCTAAAGGTAGATGTCTCAGAGCAGATTCGCTCGCTATGTCTAAATAAATCCTGTGTGATAATTTGGTGCAAACTGAGTAAAAAGAATCTCGATGGCTGAAAGAATCAAACAGGTTTCCGAGCCCCAGTCAGCGCTCAAGCCTCCGAAAAGAGCCGCGACCTTAGAGTCCATTCGCTTCCAGGCACATTTGCTGGACACCGTTGAACAGTCAGTTATTGCCACCAATTTGGATGGCATTGTCATTTACTGGAATCAGTTTGCCCAACAACTCTATGGCTGGAGCTCAGCAGAGGCAATCGGTCGCCATATTATGGAGTTGACAACGCCGGACGTAATGGAAGAACAGGCTCTTGAAATTATGGCCCACCTGAGTCAGGGCGAAAGCTGGACGGGCGAATTTGAAGTGCAGCGCCGCGACGGCACGACCTTTCCTGCACAAATCATAAATTCACCTATCAACGAAGACAACGGTACGTTAATTGGCATTCTCGGAGTCTCCAGCGACATAACTGAGCGCAAGCGGGTGGAACAAGCGCTGCGGGAAAGCGAAAGCAAGTATCGATTGCTGGTGGAACAAGCCTCTGACGGCATTCACACCTACGACATGGAGGGCAACATTATTGAGACAAACTCGAGGCTCTGCGAGATGCTCGGTTATACGTCTGAAGAACTCCTGCGCCTCAATGTGAAAGACCTAATCCCGGCGGCGGACCTTGCTGTTGATCCTATTCGCTTTGATGAGCTACGCGCGGGAAAAACAATCCTAAGAGAACGCCGGTTGCGCCGCAAAGATGGAGTGCTTCTCCCGGTAGAAATTAGCGGGAGAATGATTCGAGACAATGTACTGCAAGCAATTATTCGCGACAGCACCGAACGCAAGCGGCAGGAAGAATCACTGATAGAACTCACCCGGCAATTAGAGCGGCAGTCAAACTTGTTTGATACTACCCTTTCATCGATCACCGACTTCGCCTATATCTTCGACCGGGACGGGCGCTTTCTATACGCGAATCAACCATTGCTCGATTTGTGGGGACTGAAGCTCGACGAGGCGGTGGGCAAGAATTTCTTCGAGCTGCAGTATCCTGACGACCTGGCGTTGCGGCTGCAACAGCAGATTCAGCAAGTCATTGATACTCGGCAGGGACTCAGGGACGAGACGCCCTACACCAGTCCGGCGGGAGACGAAGGCTTCTATGAATACATCTTTACTCCCGTCTTCGCCGCCGACGGCACGGTGGAAGCGGTCGCGGGTTCTACGCGCGACTACACGGAGCGCAAACAGGCCGAACAAGCCCTGCGCAGCAGCGAAGCGAAACTACAAAAGTCGCATGAAGAGCTTGAGCGACGAGTCGCAGAGCGCACCACGGCGCTCTCCGACATGAACGCCATTTTGCAAGAGGAAGTCGGAGAGCGGCGGCGCATCGAAGTGGAGCGCGTCGAGTTGCTACGCCGCATCGTCTTCGCGCAAGAGGATGAACGTCGCCGCATCGCTCGCGAAATGCACGATCAGTTTGGACAACAGTTGACCGCGCTAAATCTGAAACTCGACGCGGTTAAAGAAGATTGTGGTGACGATAAGAACTTGCACGAACAGGTTGAAGCTTTACAGATGATTGCCCGGCAACTCGACGAGGACGTCGATCACATGGTCTGGCAAATGCGACCGACGGCGCTCGACGATCTCGGATTACAGGCAGCGCTTTCCACCTACGTCGAGAATTGGTCCAAACATTTCGGTGTTCCAGTTCAACTGCACGCGAGCGGCCTTGATGAAGATCGCTTAATGCCAGAGGTAGAAACCGCGCTCTATCGCATCGCGCAGGAAGCTCTCAACAACGTAGCCAAGCATGCCCACGCTACCCAGGTAGCGATTGTACTCGAACGCCGTGCCGGGCAGGTCTCGCTTATAGTCGAAGACGACGGCATAGGTTTCGACTGGCAGCGCCAGTTCGTCGCGGACGACAAAGGCCTGGGGCTAATCGGAATGCGCGAACGCGCCGCGCTCGTCGGCGGCACAATAGAGTTTGAATCGCAGCCCACTGAGGGCGCCACTGTGGTCGTGCGAATTCCGGTGCCGCCAGGAGTGGAGACAGGACACGCGGATGAATAAACTGCGCATTCTTTTGGCCGAGGATCATGAAACGATCCGCGATGGGTTGAAACTTCTGATCAACTCGCAGCCTGATATGGAGGTGGTCGGCGCGGCCGACAACGGGCGCGTCGCGGTGCAACTCGCGCAGCAGCTCCTGCCCGATATCGTGGTGATGGACGTTTCGATGCCGGAGCTCAACGGTCTTCAGGCCACGAAGAAGCTAAAGGAAAAATGTCCGCAAGTAAAAGTATTGCCCTTGACGCGTCACACGGACGACGGCTATCTGCAACAACTGCTACAAGCCGGCGCCAGCGGTTATGTGTTGAAGCAAAGCAAGTCGGTGGAACTGTTGCGCGCGATTCGCGCGGTGGCAGCCGGTCAGACATACCTTGATCCGGCGATTGCCGAAAAGGCGATCACTCAAATTCGTAGCGGCAAACGAGCCGCTCGCGGGCTGCCTCCCGATGCGAATTTGAGTGAACGCGAGGCAGAAGTTCTCCGCCTGATTGCATGGGGTCACATCAACAAAGAAGTGGCCGCACGCCTTAACGTGAGCGTCAAAACCGTCGAGGTTCACAAAGCCAACGGGATGCGTAAAATGGGAATGAAAAGCCGTGTCGACATTGTGCGCTACGCATTGCTGCAAGGATGGCTACAAGACACTTGATACTTTCTTCGCTATTAGGGAAAAACCCTTACTCATTTCACACACCTTCCCAATACCCAGGATTTGCCGGGTGAGTTAAAAACTAACTTCATTCGTATACAAGAGAAGAATACTCCCTGGAGTAGAGAAGAAATACCTTTAGCGGTCGTCTTACTCGCTGAATCGTGCGACGGGACAGCGGAACGAACAAGGGGGAGACGGAAAAGGTTGGAGTTTAATCCACGGAACTTTGCCCCTCCCCGCGCTCTATGGTTTTTTGTTTTGCACAGCGAAGTGCGGTTCGCTAACGATTTCCGCACTTTCCAACTATGGTAACAACAACTCATAACCAAACACCCCCATTGAGAGCTGGAAATTCCCTGTCCGGTACGTCCCTGCGAACCTCAAATTCGTGCGTGCTAATAGTTGAAGATCATGAAGACACCCGCTTCATGCTCAGGACAGTGCTCGAGATGCGCGGCGACATCAGCGTCGTTGAAGCGGATAACGGTGAGATGGCGATTGAGCTGGCACAGCGATTCGCTCCAGACCTCATCCTAATTGACAGCAATCTTCCGTTGCTCGACGGTTATGAGGCAACGCGCCGCATTCGTGAACTTAGCTCTACGCGTGCAGTGCCGATCGTATTTCTCTCCGGTCACGCACAACCTGCCTCTGAAGCGAAGGCATTCGCTGCGGGGTGCACTGATTATCTCGTCAAGCCCTATGGTTTGGGCAAACTTGGCCTCGTGCTGGAAAGACACCTTCCCCCCGGTAAGGCGATGTAGCCAGGCCAAACAAAATTGGCAGACTGCACGCGAAAAACCTTGCGGTAGCTGCTCAATTATCTTCCCCCCAAAATATTTTCCCCCGGAATTTTCGACGCTTAGCATCGGTACGATTTTAGCCCCGTCGTTCACGGCCGGGAAGTCAACAACACAGCCGCGTAACAGCGGCGAAAGGACCACAAGAATATGTTTCGCCAACCTACATCCACTCGCCTCGTCTTCTCTCTTCGGCTTATGCTGGTGCTCTGCGCCACAGCCCTGGGCCTGGTTGGCGTTGCTTATGAGCGAAGTCAAGCGACCGCTCAACGTCAGGTTCCGCGAGCGACGCCTGAGGGCCCGGACACTCGGGAAAAACCGATTCCGCACGAGGCCGGCAACGCCACAGCAGGCCGGGACGTTTTTCGCTTTGAGACTTTCGGCAATGAAGGTTTCTGGACGGATGCGGTGCGCCTGCCGAAGGGCGTAAAGGACGCAAAGCTGACGCCAGTTCAGGCTCTGAAGGCGGGGCTATCGGTGGACGTTGAGGCGCTGGATTCCGCCACTCAGCAAGCCGTGGCGGCGGAACTCAAGACAGATCTCTCGCCGAAAAACGCACCAATGCTCAATGATCCCAAGACAACCATGAAACTGCTCGAAGCCAACGCGGTCATCGGCATGGTTGCCAAAGATTCGGACGGCGACGGTGTGATCAATCTCTCCAAAGGCGACAAGGTCGGAGCAAGTTGCGCGCTCTGTCACACCATTACCGACAAATCGGTGTTTGATCTACCCAACGGTGGATCCATCGGGCGACGCCTGGACGGCCGCGCGGTCCATACCATTAACCTTGGCGCTATCTTTGCGATGGCAGATAACTCACGCGCGCTTTACCCAGTCCTTCAACTTTCACTGAAAGCCAATGGTGATAAAACTCTCGGACGTGCGCCAAAGGGTCTGACGGAAAAGTCGAGCGAAAAAGAAGTTGATGCCTATCTCAGCAATCCCGCTTTTTATCCAGTTGGTATGTTCGACGACAGCTTTGATGGTAACGGCGATCCGATGCATAACTCGCCGTTGTTTCGTCAGGACCTGGCCTTCCCTTATGGCAGCGAGGGGACGATAGCCAAGCTGGATAACTTCAGCAACCTGGTCTACACCGGACTGTTTGATCAGACCATGCTGACCACTCCCGGCGGACGCGCTTTTCTACATAAGCTCGGTGGCGCAGCCGGGGATGAGATCGCTGACGACTACGTCAAAATTTTGCAGGACACTGGTGTCAAAAACTATCCGTATGTCAAAGCAATGGCGCATCCGATGCCGGGCAGCGAAGAAGCTCCGCTCGGCGTGCGTGTTGATAACACCAAGTTGCTCGATATGAATGCGTACCTGGACAGCCTGCCCGCACCCGCCGGTGTGGACGGTAACCGGCAAGCCATGGCGCGCGGGCGTCAGTTGTTCCGCACGGTCGGCTGCACGGGTTGCCACAACGTGGACCAGAGCAAATTTGTGCCGCCCTTCATCGTGCCGATGAAAACAGTATTCCCGGGAGATAACCCGACTGTGCTTGCGCAACGCATGCCGCCGCTCAATCCGGTTTTGAATACAGTGGACAACATCTTTGACGACAAGATGGCGGTGGTAAATGCCAGTCTGCGTGGCGAGCAGCGCGGCCTCGCTCTGCCGCTGCTGTTGGACCTGGCGCGCAAGCCGGTTTTTCTGCACGACAATTCCGTGCCCACTTTGGATAACCTGTTGAACCCATCGCGTGGCCCGATGGCTCCGCATCCGTTTTATTTGTCGGACGCCGCACAGCGCGCGGACATGGCGGAATTCCTGCGCAGTCTCGACACGAATTCTTCCCGGCGAACTCGAGCAGAGAGTTCACATTCAGATCAGCAACAGTCTAACTTCCCCTTGTGGACAGGCTTTTTCGCCGTGGCCGCGGGGATGATCTGGTTGAAAGTAAGGAAGTAGTCAATCTCAGACCGCTTATGAAACGTTTGGTTGTAACTACGATTCTGTGGCAGCAGCATCGTCGCTCGACAAAGGATGAATGACATAAAAAAAAGATAAACCCAAAACCTCTCCACCGCTCGTAAGTATGTTGTGACGTTGATCATTAAGTGTACCGAGAGTGGCCGGAGGAAAGCGTCGGATTCTTCAACGACGCCAGCGCAATTCGAATTCCCCCTCCACTAATTCAACCGTAACAAATCCCCCTGCAATTTTTTTCGCTCCTGAACGAGGGTGCAGTCCTCGGCGTGTCACATTCGGAGCGGATGCCAGTAAACGAATTTAACTTGGATGAATAACCGATCTCTGCTTACGGCGGGGAATAGCAATCACAAGGAGCGGGCATGGGAAGTTTAATGAGAACAACGACACGTCACTTCAGTCTATTACTGACGATGACAATATTAATGGCTGGGGGGAACGTACCGGGCTACTTTTCAACTCAGGCAGCACCAACCAATTTATCGGCCGCTGGGCAGGACCAGGGCAACACGCCGGACACATCGCAACGCGGTGTAAACGGCAAGCTGGTTTTTGCGAGTGATGCTAGTGGCAACTACGACATATACCTCGCGAATACCGAAGGCAAGAACCAGCTGCAACTAACCACTAGCGCGGCGGACGATGTAGATCCGTCATGGTCGCCAGACGGCGCGAGGATCGCTTTCATTTCCAGGCGCGACGGCAATTTTGAGATCTATGTGATGAATGCCGATGGTTCAAACCAGACTCGGTTAACAAATACGGCGGCCGACGAATTCGATCCAGCCTGGTCGCCTAGTGGCGCAAAGATCGCTTTCTCGCGTGACTCGCAAAATGATCTTGATGTCTTTTCGATGGATGCTAATGGCAGCAACCAGACGAATTTGACAAATAACACTGCCGACGACGCCTTTCCCAGTTGGTCGCCTGATTCAACTAAATTGGCATTTACCAGCGACCGCAGCGGTAACGCCGATATTTTTGTGATGAACGCGAATGGCAGCAGTCCGATGAATATCAGCAACAATTCCGCCAATGATGATTTCCCGGCCTGGGCGCCGAACGGAAGAAGCATCGCCTTTTCCAGCGATCGATTTGGCAACTTTGACCTCTTTCTTATGAGCATCGACGGAAGTGGTCAAACAAGGCTCACGACTAGTGTCAAGGAAGAAACTTTTCCGGCCTGGTCGCCTGATTCTGCGAGGCTCGTCTACGCGGCAGGAACGCTGGTGGGAGGCTTGCTCGACGTTAACGACATAGTTGTGATGCCGGTCAATGCGAGCGTGAAGTCGACCGTCATCAACGGCAGCGCTGATGAAATCTTTCCCGATTGGCAGCCGCTCGGCAGCGCCGCACCGGGGGTCAATGCTATCGATGACCCGAACCTGTTTGTGCGCCAGCACTACCTCGACTTTCTTAATCGCGAACCAGACGCTGAAGGACTTGCGTTCTGGACCAACCAGATTACTTCCTGCGGCTCGGACGCAAAATGCATCGAGATCCGACGCATCAACGTCTCGGCGGCTTTCTTTCTCTCAATCGAGTTTCAGGAAACTGGCTATGTTGTTTACCGGACCTACAAGTCCAGTTACGGCAATTTGCCTGGTGCTCCGGTGCCGCTGACTTTCAGTGAGTTTATATCGGATAGCCAGCAGATCGGGCGAGGTGTCATCGTCGGCCAGAGCGGTTGGGAGCAGGTCCTGGAAAACAACAAGCTGGCTTTCTTTGCCGACTTCGTCACCCGTTCACGCTTTACCACTGCTTATGCAACAACGTTGACGCCGGCACAATTTGTGGACGCACTCTACCTGAATGCCGGAGTTACGCCGTCTGCTTCTGAAAGAACGGCAGCCATCAACGAATTTGGATCTGCACCCAACACCAGCGACACCGCGGCCCGAGCGCGGGCCTTAAGACGAGTTGCTCAGAATTCCATTCTGGCCCAGCAGGAGTTCAACAAGGCGTTCGTGTTGATGGAGTATTTCGGCTACTTGCGGCGGAATCCGAATGACGCTCCGGATAACAATTTCGCCGGCTATAACTTCTGGTTAACCAAACTTAATCAGTTCAACGGTAACTTCGTCAACGCCGAGATGGTGAAGGCGTTCATTATTTCAGGCGAGTACAGACAGCGCTTTGGCCAATGAGATTGGTGCGCCGGTAGACCACCATTCGCCGGCGCACAATATCAATCGCATTCCTACAAATATAGAAATCCAAGGGCCTAGAGCCCGCTAACAGATGGGGAGGATAGAATGAACTTGTTTACGAAAAGAAATTTGATTTTCGCATTGGCCATTAGCGCCATTGCCTTGGCACTAACGTTAAGTGGGGCGACCAGGAATACCGGCGCTTCCAGTCACCGGGAAGCGCCGTTAATTGTCGCTGACCCACTAGCCGACAACACAGATACTTATGCTTTCCGCAGCACGGAAGCAGGACGCAACGGTTTCGTTACTCTCGTCGCGAATTGGATTCCCTTCGAGGAGCCTTCCGGTGGACCACACTTTTACAAGTTTGACGACACTGTTCTTTATGAGATCAAAGTCGACAATACGGGAGACGGAATCGAAGACGTGACTTACCAGTTTCGGTTTACCACCACTGTCAAAAATCCTGACACTATCCTGGGGATGGCCGCGCCGAATCAGGCGCTCGCCGGAACCGGCGGCATTGAACCGCTCATCACCTCGCTTGATGACCCTGACTACAACGAGCCGCAAACCTACAGCGTCACTCGTATCGACAAGAATACAAATAAGAACGGCGTGGTCATAGCCAGCGGTTTGCTCACGCCGCCAAATAATATCGGCGAACGAACCACACCAAATTACGAAGCAGCGCTGGCTCAGCCGGCAGTTTATAACTTGGGAAACGGCGGTAAGGTGTTTGCCGGCCAGCGCGATGAAGGCTTTTACGTCGACATCGGCGGAGTTTTCGACACACTGAAACTCAAATCGATTGGCTCAACAGGCGGCGTAGATTCAACCGCCGGGTTCAACGTCAACACGATTGCTATCGAGGTACCGATTGAGTCGTTAACGCGCACTGGCGCGGTGCCAAGCGGTCCAACCGCATCGGATGCAGTTGTCGGCGTCTGGGCCACCGCTAGTCGTCGCACCACCACAGTCATCAGGCCCGGCATCGGCCGTCGCCAGGCGGTCGATCCAACGTTGAGTGTTGGTCCATTCAAGCAGGTGTCCCGGCTGGGCGAGCCGCTGGTCAACGAAGTGATCATTCCGCTCAAACTCAAGGACACGTTTAATGCGTCGCAGCCGTCTGGCGATTCCCAGTTCGCGTCGTATGTGGTCGACCCGCAACTGGCCGTGCTGCTGCATGCCGTATTTGGCATCGCGGTGCCGGCAGCGCCGCGAAATGATCTGGTCGCAATCTTCGCAACTGGAATTGGGGTTAACTCAGTGACTGGTCCAAACTACACGACTTTCCTGTCAGACGGACAGCCACACGAAATGATGCGCCTGAACGTCGCCATAGCGCCATCGGCGAGTCCGAGCCGGCTTGGGCTTTTGGGTGGCGACGTCGCGGGCTTCCCAAATGGACGTCGTGTCTTTGACGACGTGGTTGATATCGAACTGCGCGCTGTTGCCGGTGGAACTCCTTTTACGCCTGCAACCAACGTAGCGCCGAACAACACGCTGGGTGACGGCGTAGCTAACAACGACGTTCCGTACCTGACGCGCTTTCCCTATTTGGGAACGCCGCATTCGGGTAACAGCACGAGCGGTGCCCCGCACCAGCATCACACTATTGATGCGTTGCCGCCATTGCCATAACCACGGCCCCGACGCCGCGCGAAGAGTGCGAAGACCGCAGGGTTTTCGCACTCTTCCTTTTCAAGAATTGCGGAGAGTTACCCACTCATGAAGTTAACCAAGATAGCAATTCCGCTAGTATTCACAATTGGACTGCTGGTTGTATTTGGTTTCGTTTTGCGCGGAGCCTTGCATCGTCGAGCTGCGGATTTAGAGGTAAAATCGCCTGACCTCAGTGTCGCTAAGGGACCATCAACTCCAGCAGACGCGCGCATCCAAACCGCCCAGCAGGCGATTGCACAATCGCCTAACAAGCCCGAAGGCTACAACCTGCTCGCTTCTGCGTTCATGCAAAAGGCGCGTGAAACGGGTGACTTCGGCTTCAATGCGCGGGCCGAAGGAGCGCTGGTTCGGTCCTTGGAAGTCGACCCGGAAAATTACGACGCGATTAAACTGCGCGCGAAACTACTGCTGACCTATCACCGGTTCGGCGAAGCGCTCCAGTTCGCGCGGCGCGCCCAGGCTTTGCGCCCCGACGATCATGACAACTACGGAGCGCTCACCGATGCGTTGGTCGAACTGGGCGACTATCCGGCAGCGATTGAGGCGGCGCAGAAGATGGTTGATTTGCGTCCTGACAGCGCATCTTACGCGCGCGTTTCTTATCTTCGTTCGCTGCATGGCGACGGCGAAGGCGCGATTGAAGCGATGAGGGTTGCAGTGAAGGCTGCCAATCCAAATGACCCTGAGGGTGCGGCCTGGTGCCGAGTTCACCTCGGGGATGAATTGATGAATACCGGCAAGCGCCGAGAGGCCGATCAGGAATACGATAACGCGCTTTACCTTTTCCCGGATTATCCGCTGGCGTTGGCCGCGAAAGCGCGCGCGCGAGTCGCAGCGGGTGATTTGCCACAGGCAATTAATTTTTATGAACGGGCACAAAACCGCGTGCCCTTGCCTGAGACCGCAATAGCCCTGGGCGATCTCTATGCCCGCCTGCGGCGTCCGGATGACGCGAAGCGCCAGTACCAGCTAGTGGAATTTGTCGAACGCAACAGCGCGGCCAGTGGCACTTACTCGCGACAGTTGGCAATGTTTTGGGCCGATCACGACGAGAAGCTTGACCAGGCTTTGGCGATTGCCCAAAAAGAGCGCTCAACGCGCGAGGACATTTATACGTGCGACGCGCTCGCCTGGACTCTTTTCAAAAATAACCGGCTGGATGAAGCGCAGAAATCGATGGCTGAAGCTTTGCGACTCGGCACACGCGACGCTCGTCTTTACTACCATGCCGGCATGATCTCTAACGAACTCGGCGAGCGCCAAAACGCAACTCGGTATCTGACCCTGGCTCTCGAAACCAATCCAAACTTTGATGTACTGCAGGTTGAGCTCGCCAGGAAATCGCTGGACGCTTTGAAAAACGGTCGTGGCAGAAAGTCTGATTCCAGCGCTTCAGTCGCCGTAATGTCCAGGGTTGAGTAAGGAATTTATGATTACAATGGAAGCCGCTGAAAATCGGAGTCGTGTCGCGAGCATCGTACTGGCGACGGCCTGTCTTATCCTGGTCTCTTTCGGAAACGTCTACGCTCATCCGCTCGGAAATTTTACGATTAACCATTTCGCACGTATCGAAGTGGGTACCAAGCAAATCAAGCTGCGCTATGTGATCGATATGGCTGAAATTCCTACCTTTCAGGAACTGCAGTCCATCGCCGGCGGTGACGGCACGCCATCAAATGGCGAGCTTGACACCTATGCTGCTCGGAATGCGGCGCGGTATGCGAATGGGCTGCTGCTGGTCCTCGATGGCGCACGCCTTCCCGTTCAGCTCGTCGCGGCCCACGCAAATTTAGTGTCCGGCGCGGCCGGGCTGCAGACAATGCGCATCGAGTCTGATTTTGCGGCCACCATTCCCGCGGGCACCGCTGGGGAGGTCCGTCGCTTGCGATTTGAAGATCAGAATTATGCCGATCGCATCGGTTGGCGCGAATTGGTTGTTAAGCCAATCTCAACCACTTCTCTATTCGACAGCTCGGCCTATGGAACAAGCGTTACCGATGAACTGAAAGCTTATCCCAGCGACATGTTGGCAGCGCCTCTCGATGAACGCACGGCGGAAGTATCGATTACCAGCGGCGCAATTCCATCCGGCGCGCATGCTCTCTTAGCGCGCGATGGCCGTCCGGTATTAGCAGCAGCACGGGATCGCCTGGCGGAGTTGATAGCCGTCCCGGAACTTACAGCCGGGGTTGCGCTCTTTGGCATTCTAATCGCCGTTCTTTTGGGAGGATTGCACGCGCTGTCGCCGGGTCACGGCAAAACTGTGGTGGGCGCGTACCTGGTGGGCACCCGGGGCACTGCGCGTCATGCTGCTTTCCTTGGTCTGACAGTGACGATTACACACACGGCCGGAGTTTTTGCTTTAGGAGTTGTGACTCTATTGGCGTCGGAATACGTCGTTCCTGAACGCTTGTTTCCAATTCTGGGTCTTTTGTCGGGAGCGATAGTGGTAGTCATGGGAGCAAGTCTGCTGATTCGCAGATTGCGCGTGGCGACCGCCCCGCATTCGCACGCTCACACGGCTGAGGGCCACAGCCATCACGAGCAAGCTCCGGGAAACGATCACGATCACGCGAGCGATCCTTTGCAGCCACATTCGCATGGGGGAGTTAGTCATTCGCATCTGCCGCCTGGGGCTGATGGTTCTCGGGTGACGTGGCGCAACCTGTTGGCGTTGGGAATTTCAGGTGGCATTCTGCCCTGCCCTTCGGCGCTGGTAGTTTTGCTGGCAGCAATTTCTCTTCACCGGGTTGGCTATGGTTTGCTTTTGGTAGTCGCCTTTAGTGCCGGGCTTGCCGCCGTATTAACCTCTGTGGGTTTGGCATTCGTTTATGCGGGTCGGCTGCTCAAATCTACCGGAGGCTTTGGTCGTGTGGGGAGAGTGCTACCCGTCTTCAGCGCTCTGGTGATCACATGTGCAGGTTTGGCGATCTGTTACTCGGCCCTGGACCAGGCGGGTCTAAACCTTTTTGCGCGGGGCGTCAGTCTCGCACATGAATTTTCTGCGCTGAGTACTAACGGAGCTTCGCTACAACGTCTAGGATCACTGGGAATGCTTGGCCTCGGGCTCGTCTTTGGTTTAAAGCACGCAACGGAAATCGACCACATCGTTGCCGTCTCGGCAATCGTCAGCGAACAACGGAAGATCAGCCGTGCAGCATTCGTCGGTGGCCTCTGGGGAGCAGGTCATACTGCTTCGCTTGTTGCAGTCGGAGTCATTGTTCTGGGCCTGAGGATAGCGATTCCGGATTCCATCGCCGCCTGGTTGGAATTTGCCGTGGCCCTGATGATTATTAGTCTGGGTGTGATTGCGATAATCAGGACGCTTCGTTCCCGGAACAGCAT
Source organism: Blastocatellia bacterium (assembly GCA_013697915.1). Lineage (GTDB taxonomy): Bacteria > Acidobacteriota > Blastocatellia > Pyrinomonadales > Pyrinomonadaceae > PSRF01. The sequence goes on from JACCVY010000215.1 coordinate 17,357, forward strand.
TCATATTCACCAACACGATCACGATGACGCGTTGCACACCCACATTCACTTTCATGAACAAGGTCACGAAGCTGGCGTGCAGGCGCGGCATTCCCACGACGTCAAACGCATCGGACTAAAACCGGTAATCATCGGTGCCATGCACGGGCTGGCCGGTTCAGCCGCCCTCACCTTGCTGGTTTTGACGCAAGTCAACTCAGTGGTGCTTGGTCTCCTGTACCTTGCGGTATTTGGCCTCGGTTCCATTGTGGGAATGTTATTAATGTCGGGACTGATGGGCCTGCCATTCGCGCTCAGTTCGCGCCGGTTGGGTACGGTTCATTATGGGTTTCAAATGCTAGCCGGCGGACTTAGCATTGCGTTTGGGATCTGGTATGCGTACGTAACAGGATTTGCCAGCGGCTTGATTCATTTCAATGGTTAGCAATCGGCTCAAGTCAGGTATCCGGACGTCTATTAAATTGTTTCCAATACGTCGCCAAATCAACCTGGCTCGGTTTGCAGACGCTAACATCCAGCTGCATTAATAAACGTTGGCCGGTATTTAACGGCTTATTGGTGGAAAAGCGAAAAGGCGCAACAGTTTTTGGGCTGTCGCGCCTTTTCTAAATATGGTCACTGTCCTCACCCCAGCAACCATGTGATGGAAGGATTCACCAACCATCTAGTTGGGTGGAGTATAGCGCGCCTAATTAAATTTGCAAAGGGCACTCGATGATTATTTTTACTCGTGAGAAATTCGACATAACTGCGTTTAAAACCGCCCCCCCCAATTCGCCGCAGCAGTTTAATAAATATTGAAAGTGACCGGATCGGAAGCTGCTCGCCCAATTTTCGCCTCAGTTTAATGTACCGGCACTCTTTTAGAAATCGAACTTGGGCTTTTTGCCGTCCAACTTTCGGTAGGTCCCGGCTGCAGTAACGTTTGCGCCAAAGCCGCAGCCGGCGTCATTGAGTTGAGTAACACGAACCCGGTTGGAAAAGAATTCAAATTTCAGCTTGCAGTCATCCTGATCGTAAATAGCGACTCTTTTTCCCAACGCCACAATTCCCTGAAGCTCGCCGTTGTGAATGTTCTCTGGGTTGTTGTAGCTCACCCACAGCGCCAACAAATAGAATTTTATTTTTCCGCCGGCGAGCTGCTGTACGTCAATACGATTGCGAAACTCTTCTTTGGTCAAACGATAATGCCCGGTGACACTTTTAGCAGCAGCATGGGGCGGTGCCTGTGCTTTTACCGAGCAGATCGAAGCCATCAACATTAGCAGCACTGACAATCTAACTAGTCTTGAAGTTCGCATGGCAAAAACCGGTAAGAAAAAGACAGGCAGGAGTGCCTGTCCTACTACAACTCGGCCGAACGCGCGAATCATGAACGCAGCGCAATCAGTTCCAGCGCATTCCCGTCCACGTCGTCGAAGTAAAGCGATACGGCATTCATCCATTCATGGACCACGAGCGCGGAAACCGTGATGCCTTTGTCTTTCAACATTACCGCTGCCGCGCTCATATCAGCTTCGCTAACAGCGAAGGCAAAATGCTGTGTGGGCCAATCACCTTTGTCTTCCTGCAAAACGACCATGCCGGCGTTGCCGCCTGCATACAGGAATAACCAATTGCGCTGCTCGTCACGCAAGCCTTCTTTCAGTCCAAGAACGTTCGTATAAAATGACTCTGCGCGCGCCAGGTCCTTTACGCGAACGGCAATTTCATAAACGCCTTTTATAGGTAGCACCGGCGAACCTCCGTAACGACCGGGAGTTTACCTGCCTGAACGATTAGCAAACAAGGGTTTTTAAAACAATGAATGCACCAGGGAAAAGGATATAGTCCCTGAAGCGGACGGCTGAAGATGAGGGCCGGATACCTACTCTTTTCAACCGTCCGTTTCACGGACTTAGACTCAGGTTCACGCCACTCCCAGCGATAAAATCGCTGGGCTATTATCGGTCGTCCGCTAACGCGGACTGGGCCGGACTTCTTTATTGTGCAAACCCGGTCCGGCGGCGGACTCGCTCCAGTTCAACAACCTTTCCGCACCCGCCGGCATCCGACAGTGCTGCCAACCTCTCCCGCTTGCAAAAGGATTCGAGTCTTGTTACACCTGCTTTGGCGGAATTGCTTGCCTGGAGAATCATCATGAAACAGATTTTGCGCCCTTTTTACTGCCTGCTAATTGTGCTGGCCCTGTTTGTGCCCGCCATCGCCGACACCATTCGCCTGAAAGACGGCAGCGTGATACGCGGTCAGGTGATTGCCTTTAAAGATCAGCAGTTCACGGTATTGTTCGGTTCGGGGGCGCAGGGCCGCCGCAGCCGAACGACTATCTACGTCGAAGATATCGAGTCGATCGAATTTGACTCGGCAACTACGGCCGCAGCTACCGCACTGGCGAATGAAGACAATGGAACAACCGGCGGTTCAACTGCACCGGTCTATCAGCCACCGCGAACTAATCCACCTGCTGACAGAAGCAACAATGCGCCGCCGCGCATAAACAACCAAACACTCCCTTCCAGTTCGCCGACTTTCTTTACGATCAAAGTCGCCGTTCGGGCCGATAACGCGAACAATGGGTGGGCCAACAGTGGGTTGGTGGTGCGTAAAGGACAACGCCTGCGAATAACTGCGACCGGACGCGTGTCGCTGGGTGCTGGTCGCTTCGCAACTCCGGCCGGAATTCCCGGCCCAGACAACGATAAATTGATGCGCACTGAGCCGACGGGAGCGTTAATAGGTGTTATCGGGGACGACAACGATGACTTTCTGTTAATCGGAACGCGCCGCGATTTCGTCGCGCAGCGCGATGGCGTGCTGTTTCTCGGGGTGAATGAGGGAAATCTGGCAGACAATACCGGCACTTACGACGTGGTGATCGAGGCAGAAGCGGGTGGCGGCCCTAGATAACCTAAGCAAACCCACGGTTCGTGAATAGGCATCAGACTGACTAGCTCGCCGGCATGGAGTTAGTTTTTGACGAACGTTTATGCTCGGGTACTTTTGATTCGCACTTTCCATTCAGGTTAATGCAATGAAGCTCTCGCAGTTAGCGCGCGCTCTTTTGGTCGCGATTGTGTTATCAGCTTTGCTGATCATTCCGATCGCCGATCCGGCATTCGCACAGTCCCGCCGCCAGCCACCCACCAGCAACGAAAAAAAGAATAAGCGGCCGAGCGAAACCACGGGCCAGGGAGAAAAAAAGGAAGAGCCGCCACCTCCAGACCTCGTCGGGCGCGCGCAGGACGCCGAGAAAGTTACCGTCTCGACGCAAATCGTTAATGTCGACACGGCTGTTTATCACAAAAAGAGCGGGCAGATTGTTACCGGCCTGAAGAAGGATAACTTCGCCATTTTTGTGGACGGTCAACCACAGGTCATCAGTAATTTTTCCACGCCCGAAGCCCCAATTACAGTGGCGATGGTGGTTGAGTACAGCAAGTGGTCCGAAATTTTTGGCTACTACGGCAGCAGCGGTCAGGAGCCCGGCACCGATGAAGTGATTCGTCCGACGGCGATGTTCCTGACGCAATTTATCAAGCCACCCAACGACTATGTGTCTGTCGTAGCTTTTGACATTCGACCGACGCCCCTGACCGATTTCACAAACGATCCCGCGCGCATCAACCAGGTTATTAGCTTACTGCTCCGAAGTAACCCCGGATTTCGCGAAACAAATCTTTTTGATGCGCTGAAGTTTGTGCTGGTCGGCGGACGCGGTGATTCAGTGGTGCTGGATGAGTCGAAATCGGATAAGACGGATTACGCCGGACTGGTTAGCGTGCAGGGCCGCCGTCGGGCGGTGATACTTGTTGCCTCGGGCATCGACACCTTTAGCAAGATTAATTACGGAGACGCGCGCAAGGTGCTGCAAAATGCGGGCATTCCCATTTACATTATTGGCACTGCAAACCTTTTCTTTAAGAAACATGACATGGACCTTGAAGCTACCGACAGCATTTCAGGGATGCCCGGCAGAATGACTTTTTATCAGGCGCAGAACACGCTCAAGACTTTTGCCGCTGAAACGGGCGGCGCCTATTTTCCGGTTACGTTTCCCGGCGAGTTGCCGACTGTGCTCGGTTCAATTAATTCGTTATTGCGTAGTCAATATAGTCTGGCTTTCAATCCGGGCGACGTGCGCGACGGCAAGCAGCATAAGATTAAGGTCAGCGTCGATGTCAACGGAGACGGCGTATACGACGACAAGGAATACGTTATCCAGGCACGCCAGTTTTACAACTCTCCGAAACCTGACGCGGCTCCTAAGCCGTAGTGGATCCTAGCAGGCAGAGAGCATCAGGCAGCGAACTGAAATGTCGCTGCCTTTTCTTTTGTTATCGTCAAATGGTGATACGCTTTGATCGTGATTAAGATGGATGTGATAGTCATAGGCGGAGGTGCGGCGGGTCTTTTTTGTGCGATTGAAGCAGGAAAACGAGGTCGCAAAACCTTAGTACTCGAGCACGCAGGTCAGATTGGCAAGAAGATAGCGATATCGGGAGGCGGCCGCTGTAATTTTACCAACCTTAATACTGATGCGGACAATTTCATTTCGGACAACCCCCATTTCTGCAAGTCAGCGCTAGCCCGCTACACGCCTGCCGATTTTATCTTGCTTGTCGAGAAGCATGGCATCCCCTATCACGAGAAGAAGCTGGGGCAGTTGTTTTGTAACGACAGTTCGCGCCGGATAATCGAAATGCTGTTGCGCGAAGCAAGCGATGCCGGTGTCGAAATTCAATGTGGCTCGCAGGTGCGCAGTGTAGCGAAGTCGGAATCCGTTGCGTTGGTGGACGGGGCGCCTTTCGAGGTCAAAACCGATAAGGAAATTTTAGTTTCGCAATCGCTCGTAATTGCCACCGGGGGGCTATCGATCCCGCCGCTCGGGGCTACGGACCTAGGCTACCGTCTCGCGCGCCAGTTTAGTCTTTCAATCGTTGAGCCTCGACCGGCGCTCGTGCCCTTCACTCTTTCGCGCCAGCTCCTGCGCGAATTGGCGGCTTTAAGTGGAGTGTCGATCGATGTCGCGGTCCAATGTCAGGGCAAACAATTTCGCGAAAATATTCTCATAACGCACCGCGGTTTGAGCGGTCCGGCGGTCCTGCAAATTTCTTCGTACTGGCATCCGGGACTGAGCGTGAACATCAACTTGCTGCCAGACCATGACGCTTTCAAACTTTTGCGCGATCATAAAAATGGGGGGATTTCGCTAGCCAACTTTCTCGGCCAGTTTCTACCGCACCGGTTCGCGGACGCGTGGTGCGCCCTTCATTGTCCTTCGCAGCCTCTAAAACGTTACACCGCTGCGCAACTTGCGGACATTGCCAAAAAACTAAACCAATGGGAGATCACGCCTACCGGAACTGAAGGGTTTAAAAAGGCAGAGGTTACTGCGGGAGGTGTGGCAACAAGAGAACTTTCCTCGCAAACTATGGAAGCGAAAAACGTCTCCGGTCTTTATTTCATCGGCGAGGTCGTAGATGTTACAGGTCAACTCGGCGGTTACAACTTCCAATGGGCCTGGGCGTCGGGCTTTGCTGCTGGGCAGTGTGTCTGAGGAGAGAGAAAGCTCCGGTCTTGGTCTTGGATATTTGGGCGGCTGTGTAAAGAGAAACTGATCACGGGTTAACGCCGAGCGATCTCAGGAGCACCGTGAGCGAGCGGCTTTGCCGCCTTCCGTGCGGAAAGGCTCTGCCTTTCCGCAAAGTGTTTTTATTGACGAGGCTTCGCCTCGGCCGGAGGCATAGCCTCCAAAAAAACGCAGGAGCCTCGGGAAAGGCGCAGCCTTTCCGCACGGAAGGCGGCAAAGCCGCTCGCTCACGGTTCTAATGAGGTCGCTCCGCGCGATGATTGCTACGCGAATGCTGTGAACGGCAACGCGAAAGCTACGACAACTTCAAGACGCCATTCTCAATAATCGTCTTGCCATCAAGTGTCACCGTGCTACCAGGCAAAAACATGTCCAGCCCGTAGGAAAGTTTGTTATCGCCGCCGGCCCAGGCGTTATTGCCAATGCCCACCGTGACCATGCCCGATTGAATCCAGTTCCCCAGCTTGCTTGCCGGCCAAACATGTAAATTGGGATTGATGCCAAAGTCGACGAAGGAAAATATTTCTTTACCATCTCCTCTGGCGTCGTACTCTTTTTTCAGATCGTCAAAGCCGGGACCTGAGCCTGTCATCTGAGTCATCTTTCCACCTGCAAAAGTTAACTTCAGATTCGTGACTTCCTTTCCGTTCGAGTAGGTTTGCGACACCACCACTGTGCCCTCGGCAGTTCCCGGCACCGGAGCGCAATAGACTTCGCCGGCGGGCAGGTAGACTGAAACGGCTGGTCCACCCTTCTTGATATCGTCGGCAGAAATAATTCCATCACTCACGAAAAACGGCCGGCCCTCAATCCTGACCTTTAGATCAGTTCCGTTCGGATTCGTTATGTGCACTTCCTTGCCGGCGGCAAGCGCGTTCTTGACGTTCTCGCCGGTCGTTTGCACTGTCGAGTAATCCGCATTGACAGCTTCCCAGAAAGTTTTCGACAGATCGTCTTGCGACATGCCGAAACGTTTCGCGCGATAGGCCGTGGGATAGAGTCCGTTACCAACGTTCACTTGCCGCACATTCCGCTTCAGATAGAGATCGGCAACCGGTTCCCCGGCTTTGCCCAGGGCGGCCATTCGTGCCGGGGAAACGCCGGCGGCAATATCGTCCGACTCATTCGTTTCGATTCCAATCACCACCGCAGGCAATGTGGCAAGCTTGAGATCAAGCTCGGGAGCTTGGGAGTCATACTTCTCGGGAACCTCTTCATAATACTTTTTGAACATGCGATCACTGCCTACGGTCAATAGTGGATACGCTCCGGCCTTTCGCACATCGGTTGCAATATTCTCCAACAACTCCATGTCGCGAACACCGCCGTTGACAAAAACGATCTCGCCTTCTTTGACGACGGCAACTTGTGTGACCAGTCGATTCGATAGACCTTCCAAATCGGTGACAGGCGTCTTCTTGGCAGTTTCCATCTGCGGAGTGGCTTTGTTCTCAGCCGTATTTGTGGAAGGCGGCGCCTGCTGGCATGAAAGCAGGGCTAACGCAGCAGACACAGAGACAAGCAGGAGATAAAACTTACGAGACATGGGAGGCTCCTTTGTTACGAGGGAAAGTTTGGGATTGCACGCAGCTTCTACGACAAAATGAAGCTCAAAGTCAATGTTCCAGCCGTGATTGAATTTTAGTCCCCGTATCACGCGCCGTGAATCCGTAATCGGAACTCATCGTTGATAGCAACGATGTCAGAACGGCGGTTTGAGAAGAGCCGGCTATCGCGCAGCGCCATTGGTAAACCGCCGGGCTCTAATTCCAATCCGTAGGCGCGACTCGAGAATAAAGCAGCAATCTGCGGATTCAGGCGCTGTGGCATTCCGTAGCGAATTGCTTTTTGCGCCAACGGTGAGAAGCCGGCGGTTCGTCGCGGGTTTATCAACTCCAGTGAATGGTCAAAGATGTGCAAACGAGTTGGCGGCTCGCGCAACGCCAGATCGCGATGGACCAGCAGATTGGCAACACCTTCAACTACCGCGCCGCGATGATAATTTGCGCGGGCCGCAATTGGACTCTGGTCCTCAGTAGCGAGCGAGAAGACTTTGGGACGCGCCTCCCAAAGGTCACAGTAGCGCTTGATAAAGCGCAAACTGCTTTCATAAAGAGTCAGAAGATTACCGGATATTGTGATGCGCTCGATTACCGGCGACTGCGCAGTTTCGCCGCCGAAGCGCGTAGCAACAATCAGCGATCTTGGCAGCAGTTCCGCCACCCTCTTGTCGTGGCCAAACAAAAGCAGCCCGGCGACTGTCGGCGTTAGTTCACCAGCGCGTTGCGTAGCCATCAGCAGATCGCGTTCCAGCACCTCGCCGGTTGGATAGCCGCTGGCCCGCGCGTTATCGAAAGCATCGCCTTCGAATTCGCGCAGGAAACTCCAAAGGTGCGCTTCATCAATATCCTGAATCGTCGCACCCAGCGCGGGCAGATTTTCTAATGTCACCGGCCGCATCTCGTCCAACAGCGCTGCTAGTTCTTCGGGAGTTGCCTCGCGTTTTTCTGCGCCAATTCGTACATAAAAACGGCCGTCGGGAGTGCGATAGGGACGCCGTTTACCTTCAACGTCGAGGGCGACAATACGCCTGCCGTTATCAAAAGCGATGCGATCCACAAAAGGAAAAAGCGGCGGCTCGATATCTTCGCGGCAGATCCTGACCAGCTCTTCCTGGACGCTTTCGGGATCATCAACCCCCTCGATGCGCAGTTGGTCGTTAACGCCAAACACGATAACGCCGCCGCCGGTATTGGCCAGCGCTATAATTTCCTGGGTGATTTTTTCGGTGTTTGAGAGCTTTACCTTCAGCTCGAGGAAAGTATCTTCACCGCCGCGGATTAGGCGTAACAGTTCGGTGCGTGACGTGGCAGGAGCAGGCGTCGAGAGGTAGTACTCCTGAAACGAGCGCTCGGTGGCTGGTTCGTGCCGCTGGTTACTGCGAAATTTTCTGCGAGCCATTTGTGTATTGACGGGGCTCTTTCTCTTGCCCGCCCGGATGTCCAGTACAGCAAGACATCGCTGGAATAAGTTGTCAACGTTCAATCATTGCCCGGGTCGTTCACAGCCTCGTGTATCGCCAGTTCCCTTTTCTGCACCGCTTCGCCCTGAGACGGAAGCAGCAGCAGATAGAAACCGAGTGAAAGAAGCGCAAGAACGGCGAGTGTAACATACTCAACCAACACGCTCTGCGTCACGTAACCGGCGGCTGTAGCGGCCAATGGAACCAGAGCCAGAAGCACGATCGTCGGTATTAACAACAGGCCGACGACTCCAGAAACATTGAGTCGTTTACCAAACTTCATCCGTTTCGGAAAGTGCACTGAAAACCAATTCCCTATCAGAGAGATCAGCGATGCGAACGCAATAAAACTAAGCGTGGCAAACAGCACTGCCTCGGCGGACAAGTCGCGGAAAACAATCTCATTGATTACCAGCAAGCCGCCGCAAAATGCGAACGCGAGCAGCGACAGTGAAATGTTTTTTCCCAGCAGCACTTTTTTGCGATCCACCGGCGAGAGTATCAGCGTGCGCATTCCTGCCTGATCAAAAGCGAATTGGTTGCAGAAAAGGCCGGCAAGAATAAGAAATACATAAAGAATTCCGGTCGTCGCCATTAGACCGGCGCCATAGTTGAAGAAGTCAGCAGAAAACTCTGTGCTACCGGCACCGCCCTGCGGCGTAGCGAAACGGCGTCTGTTGATGAAGCGAATTACAATCAGTATCAATGGCATTAACGTCATCATGCGAAGTTGCGCGTTGCGCATCGAATAGCGCAGCTCTTTCTCAATGATGGCTGAGAGCTCCGGCGAGATGAACGGAAAGCTCCAACCGGTGTACGGCTTGTCTGATAAGACGGCGCGCTGTCGTTTCTGTTTTGCTGCTCCGCCGCCGAGTGTGGCGCGTCGCGTCAGCCAGTAAGTGACTAGGACCAAAACCACCGTGTAAGCGCCGAGCAGAATTAATACCAAAACATATTCAGCCACATGCCCCGGGTGCAGCCCGCGCGTCAGTGCGAAAGCCACGGCCCCGGGCGGCGTCCAGCGAAGCGCAGTAATTGAATCAGCGTGCCGGAAAATTACAGGCGCCAGTTGCCCAAACAAAGCGCCGCCTAACCCGGCGATGGCGCCGACAAGCGCCAGCAAAGTTTCACCACGAGTTCTTTTGCGTCGAATCAACGAGCCAATTGAAGTTGAAACCCATTTCGACAATGCGACGCCAAATGCTGACGCCGCCAACGCAAGTAGAACGGCGGCGGCGATCTTTCCGGTTGCCAGGCCCACTCCTATTCCAATAGCGAGCAGCGACGGTATCGCAAACAAGGATTGCAGAGTTACAACTTCGCTCAGGAAATCGAGCGCAAAAAGTTTTCGTAAACTAATCGGGTATAGCAGCAGGTTGCCTGGATCAAACTGGCGGCCGCCGCCAATGCTCAATGGTAAGGTGGCCCATAGCAGGTAGAACAAAGAAAAGATAGAAAAGAAAATAAATTCGGCGGACGGAACCACGCCGCCTGCGCCACGATGTGAAGCCGTGAAGGCTTGTGTGTCAATGCCGGCGCCGGGCGCAGTCAACGCATACGCCGCAACACCCAGGCCAATCGCAATCAATAGCGCCAGCGCCAGAGCGGCGAGTATTGTCAGCGCGGAGGCGAGCCGATTGATGACTGCCTTGGACTTGCGCAATGAATTGCGAAACAAAGCCCATTTCAGCCAGATGAGTGTCGCAAGTTGGGACATGGCCAGTGAACAGTAAACAGCAAACAGCAAACAGCAAACAGCAAACAGCAAACAGCAAGATACGAGCGATTCAGAGAACCAGTTTCAAATTCTGGTAATCAGCTTCCGAACTCTTCATCATACTGTGCTTTCATTCTATACTCAGCCACCAACTTCGTTCGTGTACTTGTTCACTGTTTACGGTTTCCGGTTCACTGTTTGCTGTCTGCTGTTCACTGTTTGCTGTTTACTCTTTGCTGAATGAACGCTTACGTCAGTCTCGGTTCAAATCTTGGCGACCGCGCCGGTAATTTGCTGCTCGGCATTCGCGGCATGCTCGATGCAAATCTTGAAGTCATCAGACTATCGCAGATTTACGAAACC
>JACCVY010000216.1 GCA_013697915.1 Blastocatellia bacterium
CTTCATTTGGACTGGCGCGTCAACGAGTCTTGATCTACGCATGGCACCCTCTGGTCGTTTGGGAGTTTGCCGGCAGCGGTCACCTCGATGCGATTGCGATTGCTTTCATCGCGCTCGCGCTGCTCGCGCACCGCAAGAATGCAGACATCGCAACGGGCGTCGCCCTGGCTGGCGCCACGCTGGTCAAGTTCTTCCCGCTGGTGCTGTTGCCCGCGCTTTACAAGCGTTGGAGTTGGAAGCTGCCGCTGGCATTCACGATCACGATCGTCGTCGCGTACTTGCCGTATCTGAGTGTTGGTCCCAGGGCAGCGATCGGGTATTTGCCGGGATATGCAAACGAACAAGGCTTGATCAGCGGCGACCAGTTTTATGTTCTGAGCCTGGCGCGCAAGCTGTTTGGAGCGAACGTGCCGACTGCGGCGTTCATAATCTTTGCATTCGTGCTCATGAGCGCAATTGCGGCCTGGGTGCTTTTGCGGGATCGCGGAGGCGACAGCTATCTTAAGCGCGCGGTCTTGCTGGCGACCGCGGTTACCATCCTCTTCGCACCGCATTTCTCCTGGTACTTCGCGTGGCTGGTGCCGTTTCTGTGCTTTATGCCGCTCGTGTCGCTGTTTTATCTTACGGCCGCGAGTTTTGTCCTCTATGGAACCTGGTTGGGTGATACACCAAACCAGATGTTTAGGTTAAACAGCTTCTTGTATGTGCCATTTGCTTTGTTATTAGTGGTGGAGCTTCTGGTCAAACGAAGGAGAAGTGCGGCCATTGGCGCTCCAGGCTCGCAGAACAATTGCGGAATCGCCGCACCTGAAATGACGACGGGATCGCAGGAAAGTTTAGAGAGGTGAAAGATGCGTGCACTCGTAACCGGCGGGGCGGGATTGATCGGATCACACATTGCGGATCTCTTGCTGCGCGAGGGCTGGTCGGTGCGAATCCTCGACAACCTCGAGGCGCAGACACACCGCAAGGGAAAACCGGCCTGGATCCCTGAGTCGGCTGATTTTATCGAAGCTGACATTCGCGATCGCTCGGCAGTGACGGCGGCGCTGCGCGACATCGATGTGGTCTTTCACGAGGCGATCTACGGAGGTTATATGCCGGAGCTGGCGAAGTTTGTTCACGTCAACAGCTTTGGTACCGCCCAGCTGCTGGAAATCATTCGTGACGAAAACCTGGCCGTGAAGAAAGTCATCGTGGCGTCTTCGCAAGCAGTTTATAGCGAGGGCGCGGCAAACTGTCAGCAGCATGGCGTCGTGTTTCCCGCGGTGCGTCCCGCCGCGCAGCTGAGCCGCGGAGACTTTGCGGTTCACTGCCCACACTGTGGCGCGGACACGACTTCGGTTCCCACACCGGAAGAAGCTCCGATCCGTGGTGAATCAGTCTACGCGATTACGAAGATCGATCAGGAGCGTTTGGTTCTGACGTGGGAGCAACAAACCGGCATTCCCACAGTCGCGTTGCGTTACTCCTGCACGTACGGTCCACGCCAGTCGGTCTTTAATCCCTACACCGGCGTCATTGCCATCTTCTGCACCCGGCTGCTGAATAACCAGCCACCCGTCTTCTACGAAGATGGCTTCCAAACCAGAGACCTTTGTTTTGTCGAGGATATCGCGCGCGCGAATCTGCTGGCGGCGACCACCGACGCGCTGGACGGGCAGGCTGTGAATGTGGGCAGTGGCAAAGCGGCGACCATTCGCGAAGTTGCGCGACTAATCTCCGACGCGTTGAACATTCACATCGAACCGAGTGCTCGCGGTGAGTTTCGTCCCGGTGAAATACGTCACTTGATTTCAGACATCAGGCGTATTCGCGCGGTTGGTTTCGCGCCGGAGGTGGATCTCGAGGCCGGTATCGGGCGCTATCTGGATTGGATTCGCGCGCAGGCGGACGTGCGCGACTACTTTGCCGCCGCTGAGCCGGTTCTGCGCTCGAAGGGAATGGTGCGTCAGGTTCAGACGAATGTTTGAGCGATTGCGATGAGTGTCTGCGTCATCATCCCTGCTCTCAATGAAGAAGAGACAATCGCCGCTGTTGTTGGCGACGTTCCGCGCCAGATCGCCGGCGAAATAACCGTCGTTGACAACGGCAGTGACGATCGCACCGCTGAGCGTGCCCGCGAAGCCGGCGCGCGTGTCGTCGCGGAACCTCGTCGTGGTTACGGTCGCGCCTGCGCCGCCGGCGTCGGCGCGCTTGGCCCCGATTGCAAGATCGTTGTCTTTCTCGATGGAGATGGCAGCGACTGTCCCGAATTGATGGATCGCCTGGTCAAACCCATCGTGGATGGGCGATACGACTTTGTGATTGGCTCGCGCACGCGCGGCGAGCGCGAGTCTGGCAGTCTAAACTTTCAACAGGTCTTGGCCGGGCGAATTGCAGGGTTGTTGCTTAGCTGGCTCTACAGCGTTCGCTACACTGATATGTGCCCGTTCCGTGCGATTCGCCGCGACGCGCTCGCGGGTCTGGGTATGCGCGAAGAGACTTACGGTTGGAACCTGGAGATGCAGATGCGCGCGGCCCGAGCGGGGCTGCGAGTGCTGGAAGTGCCCGTGAATCATCGCCGGCGCGCGGGCGGAAAATCAAAGGTGTCAGGCACGCTACGCGGAACTCTGCTGGCCGGAACGCGAATTCTCGCGACCTTCGCTCGCGTCGCACTCGAACGCCGGTGAAGGTAGCTGCTACTTTGCTCGGAACACGAGAAAGTAATCAACGTTGTCTGCTTTGACGAAGTCGTACTGGCCCACCACTATGAATCCCGCGAGCTCAGCCTCCTTAATTACAACTTCTTTGTCGAGTCCGTGATCGTCGCCTTTGCCATTGCGGTCAATGATGCCAAGTAAGGCTCCGGGTCGCATCGCTTCGCGGGTTCGTTTCAGTAAACGAATTGGTTCAGCAACTTCGTGATAGGTTTTCAATAATAGGACCGCGTCAACGCTCTGTCGCGGAAGAAGCGGATCGTCTTCCTTGCCAAGAATGATCTTAGTGTTTGATAGATTCTCACGTTCGGAGCGCTCTTCGATGTACTTCAGATAATCGCCATTGATATCGACTGCGTAAACAGTACCGGTTGTTCCAACACGCCGCGCCGCGCGAACTGTGAACCATCCGGAACCCGCTCCAATATCCGCGACGTTCGAACCCTCCTTTATTCCCAGAACATCCATCACCCGGTCAACCTGAACCTTCTGATCGCGTTTTGGATCTTCAAAGACTGAGAGATCGCCTGTGTACGGCTTGCTCGTCGGACGATTGATTGCATCGGAAGCCTCTTGCTGCTCGGCTGTCGCAGTTGCTTTGGGAGACGGCGTGGCGAAGGGCTGGCGTTGCGTTTGGGTCGCGACACGGCATCCGGTCCACCCAAGTGCAAACAAAATAGAAAGTAAGCACCGGAACAGATGATAAGCACGCGAATGGCTCACAAAGATTCCTTCAGTAGAAGACTAGTTTCTTTGTCTGGGTTTAAGTCGCATTCTATCAAGGGGAGGAGAAGGCAAAAAAACTCAATCGCCGGGCTTCCAGGCTCGAACTCAATCTCGCGCAATGACCACCGTCGTGCAGGCGCTGCCGAGTTTTGGCAGATCACGCGTAGGCGCCATTTCGATCTCTAGCCGTGGACGATCGCCGCGGATAATTGGGCAGTAGTAATCAGGCTCGTCCAAAGCGCCTTGCAAAACGCGCCTTCCCGCACACCCGCCACGACACGCCTGTCGAAACTCGCACGGCTCGCACGCGGACGGCAACATTCGCGCCGCTACAAACGAGGGAGTCTTTACAATTGCCTCGCCAATTACCAGCAGATCAGATAGAGGTTCACCCGCACCAGGCCAATACACGCAAGGCTGCGTGGTGGCGCGCGGGGTTACGCGCACCGTGGCGACGCCACAGCCGCAATCTGCTTCGGGAGCAGGAAGGCCAGCGAGCGCGCGCACTAATGGTTCGCCGATCGCGATGACAAATGTTTCAGCAAATAATCTGCGGAAGCCTTCCCAATATTCGTCGTACGTCAAAGCATACGCATCAGTCCGGACTGACTGATAGACATTCACTCGTAGGGGCGCTTCGAAGTTTTTGGCAACACGCGCCACGTCCGAAAGCTTGAGGTAGTTTCCCTTCATCATCACCGCGATGATCGTTACTGGAACCCCAAGACTACGGCAACGCTCTGCCTGCTCGTGAATCAGACTCCAGTTACCCGTGCCGCGTTGCGTGTCCTGCTCTTCTTTGGTTGCATAATCCAACGAGAACTCGACATCGTGAAATGCGCGAACACGTTCATCGTCGAGCAGCGCGACGCTGTGGCCGTTTGACGTGATGGTCAGTTTTATCGGTTGGCCTTGAAGGAAGTCGAGGATCGACAGGAAGTCCGGATGCATCCCGTTCTCGCCGGTGCCAAGATTCACGGAACGCACGGGCAGGCGCTCGATGACGGCCCGAACTTGATCCAGCGTCAATCGATCAACTCTATTCGGGTCGCGATAACAAAAGGAGCAGGCGAGATTGCATTCATTAGTCAGTCCGAGGCCGAGCGCGAAACCTCCGGGCGAGCCGCGCTCGCTTTCAGATAACGGCGATCTCTTAACCGATATAGCCACGTTGCCCTCGAGGGAAGAATTCAATTAAACGAGACTCAGCATCCGGAGTTTTGTTTCCAGTCTGATCTCAATTCAGATCGCAATTGCTTGAGCCGCTCAGGTGATCCAGGAGATTATTCGCCGCAACGTTCCTCCCGAGGTAATCTTAGGAGCAACCAAGGCGTCGATTCCCAGCGCGCGACCCGCCCGCAGGAAAAGGAAAAAGCCGTTCAGCAGGATCAGGAAGAAATAGGTCCACGGCCATTCGTTGGGCCGGTTGTAGAGGCCGAGCCATAGGTTGATAGCCATCAGTGTCCCAAGCAGTCCGCCCAAACGAGTGAACAATCCGAGCATCAGCGAGACGGCAATAAACGTCTCGCCAGCCCACACTTGTAACGCAAAGACCTTGAAGTGTGGCAGCATCAGATCGTTTACGAGGGCCGCGTGCTGCTTGAATGCCGCATACTTCCCCATCTCGCCCATCCAGTAGCGCAGACCACCGCTGCCGTCCGGGCTGTCAGTGAACGTCAGCGGCATCTTCCAGAGCATCTGCTGGTACCACATGCCGCCAACAAAGAGCCGCGCCAGCCAGGTATAAGTTTTCTGCATCGTTCGCTGCTCAGGATTTCGCGCAAAGTTGAAAAGCGCGATGGCTACACTCGCAAGCACGAGAAAGATAAATGCATAGATCGGAAAACGACCGTGTAGTGTGCTCTTTTGCAGGAACTGTAAGAAGTCAGAGAACGGATTCGGCATGTTTAGCTCCTTCGGACAGACGCTCCAGTTTCAGCGATGATCCACTTGTGCGCGCAGCTTGGTAAGAACGGGATCTTATTCTGCCCTCACGACCAATAACAAGCAACGACCTACCCTACCGGCCGCCTTTCGTCTGCATACGCATTAGACACTTCGACTCTTTCTCAACGGTGTCAAGCCGTCGCTTCTCAATATCCAGATCCGCGAAGGGCTGCCGGCAGAAGTTGGTCTGTCGCCTTCATTCGCTTACCATAAGGACTTGAAGCTACTTTATTATCCCAAGGATAATTAATCTAGATGGGCTCCAGTTCTACTTTGATCCGATGTATCGAGGCACTGCAGGAGGCCCGCGGGCGCACGCTCGACCTAATTGCGGACCTGGACGATGAGCAAATGATCGGCCCGCGCCTGGAGATCGTTAACCCTCTTCGTTGGGAGATCGGACACGTTGCCTGGTTTCAGGAATATTGGGTCTTACGCCATTTGCACGGACGTGCGCCGATACTCGCCGAGGGTGATGCGCTTTACGACTCCGCGAAGGTGGCCCACGAAACACGATGGGACCTGCAGCTTCCGTCAAAGGCTGAAACGATAACCTACATGAAGAACGTGCTCGACCAGGTGCTCGACCAGTTCGATCGAAATGATCGAGCAAGATCCGTTTCGTCTGATAATGCCGGTGGGCTGACTCACGATGCAGCTTATTTCCTCTCCCTCGCGCTTTTTCATGAGGCCATGCACGCGGAGGCGATCACCTACACGCGGCAGACGCTCGGTTATGTTTCACCTCACTTAGGCGTGGGGCGACAGGCGGGTGTTGACGATGTCGATCAGGAGCCAACCGGGAACCAGCCACCGGCCATGGACCGGCTGGGCGATGTGTTGATACCCGGCGGCACGTTTCTTATTGGCAGCACGCAAGCCCGGCCCTTCGTGTTTGACAATGAGATGCGGGCACACAAAGTTCATATCCGGCCCTTCGCGATTTCGCGGACGGCTGTTACGAACGCGGAATACGCCGAGTTCGTTAATGACCGTGGTTATCAGCGTCGTGAGCTATGGTCTGATGGTGGCTGGGAATGGCGTGAAAACGCCGACGCAAAGCATCCGGTCTACTGGAAGTTTGCTGAAGGCAAATGGTGGCGCCGGAACTTTAATGAGACGGTCCCGTTGGAAGATCACCTGCCGGTGCTGCACGTCAACTGGTATGAGACGAACGCATATTGCTGCTGGGCCGGACGTCGCCTGCCGACCGAGGCTGAATGGGAGCTGGCCGCAAGTGGCGAGCCAGCCGCGGACGGCCGCGGAATCACTGATCACAAACGACGATTCCCGTGGGGTGATGACGCGCCAACGCCAGAGCGCGCCAATCTCGACTGGCATGCGATGGGTTGTTTCAAGGTTAGCTCGCTGCCGGCAGGTGATAGTGCCTTCGGGTGCCGGCAGATGATCGGCAATGTTTGGGAGTGGACGGCAAGCGATTTCACGCCGTATCCGGGCTTTATCGCCGGCCCTTACAAAGAATACTCCGCGCCATGGTTTGGCGATCACAAGGTGCTGCGCGGCGGCTGTTGGACAACCCGTTCGCACCTAATTCACAACACTTATCGAAACTTCTACAAACCGGACCGGCGTGACGTGTGGGCCGGGGTCCGCACGTGTGCTCTGTAAATCCAGAAAGATGCGAATTGGAATAGTTACACCGGCTCCCCCAGGATCGAGTTACGGAAACCGAATCACTGCGCTTCGCTGGGCAAGGATTCTCCGCAGACTGGCTCACCGTGTCTCGATCTCACAAGCATACGATGGCGAGCTGTACGATTTACTAATCGCCTTGCACGCTCGCCGCAGCTATCCATCAATCAAGCGCTTTCGCCGCGAGAACCTGGAAGCTCCGGTCATCGTCGCGCTTACCGGAACAGATCTCTATCGCGATATCCGCAGCAATCATCTGGCGCGAAAATCTCTTGAGATCGCGACCCGCATCGTGGTGTTACAACCAAAAGCCTACGACGAATTGCGGCCAGTCTTGCGAGACAAGACTCGTGTGATTTACCAGTCAGTCACAAACCAGTCAGCGCTAACAGGTAAACGCGGAAATACGACGAAGGCAAGCTTGCCGACATCTACCCTGGCTGGCCGAAGCTTCGATGTGTGCGTGATTGGTCACCTCCGCACGGTAAAGGATCCCTTTCGCGCTGCTCTGGCGGCGCGATTGCTTCCGTCTTCCTCGCGCATTCGTATCGTGCAAATTGGCGGAGCAATGACCGCGGCAATGGCGAAGCGAGCGCGCGCCGAAATGCGAACTAATCAGCGCTTTCGCTGGCTCGGGGAGCAGCCGCCCTCGCGAACTCTTCGCACCCTGGCTAAAAGCCAGCTTTGCGTGATTTCGTCTCGCATGGAAGGAGGCGCCAATGCCTTGTCGGAGGCGATAGTTGCCGGCGTCCCAATTCTTGCGTCACGAATTAAAGGCAACATTGGCATTTTGGGCGCGGATTATCCCGGGCTTTTCGATGTTGCCAAGACACGCCAACTGGCGGGGCTCTTGCTCCGTGTAGAAACTGATCCGGCCTTCACCGCGGAATTAAGAACGAGGTGTAAGCAACTCGCGCCGATTTTCGATCCCGCCAACGAAGAACAGGCTTGGGCCGATCTGATTGGCGAAGTACTTTCGCAAGGCTCGCGTCGATACTCGTCAAAACCTCGATTCTGATTTCATATGAAGTGCGTCGAAAGAGAAACCCAACCGGCAGCAGAACCCCCGAAAGTTAGTTTCACTAAGGGCTGCATCCGGCGCCTACCCCTTCCTAAATGCTCGTGCACGTTCTACAATCTGACGCTCGACGAATCCCCCGTTTCATAAAGCTTAAGGTTTCTACTCTCAGGTAGCACGGCACTGTGGACTCTGTCTCAACGCAAAATACAAGTACCTTCGCGGCGGCGCATGATAGTCGTAAAGTCGTCTGGGGACTAACGCTCCTGCTGGTAATCGTCGGAGCTCTTCTCGTCTATAAGGGGACAGCAGCGCTTGCCGTGATCGCGAAGGTGCAAAATACCGGAGCATTTCAACCACGTGCTAATGTCGTTCCCCTACCAGGCAATGCTGCGCAGGTCAACGTGGTTGCGCGTTCGATGAATTACTTTTTGGCAATCTGGCCTGCGCTGCTGTTTGGCATTCTGATTAGTGGAGCTGTCCGCGTGCTCAACCCGCCTCGTTGGTTGGGCCAGGCTCTGGGACGCGGTCGGATACGGCCACATTTAGTTGCCGGACTTGCAGGAGCACCATTGATGCTCTGTTCATGTTGCGCCGCTCCGGTGTTTTCCGGCATGTACGAACGATCGTCGCGATTGGGACCATCGCTGGCGGTCATACTTGCCGCTCCTTCGCTGAATCCAGCTGCGCTAATACTTACGTTCATGCTGTTTGACCACCGGATTGCTTTGACTCGGCTGGCCGTGGCGGTCGTGGCCGTATTCTCGACCGGAATCCTGATAGACAGACTCTTCACTGTCAGACCAATTGATTGTCCAACGAGCGACGAAGGAAGCACCCGGCCCGTGCTAACAAAATTTCTGCGATCGTGCTTGCAAGTGGCAGTGCGAACAGTACCATTGATAGCCATCGGAGTCGTTGTCTCGATGGCGATTGCGCTGTGGCTGCCAGTGGGTACTTTTGCTTCAACAAATGGACAGATAGTTGCGATCGTCGTGGTTGCTTTGATTGCGGTCCCGCTGGCTATGCCGACGTTCTTTGAAATTCCGTTGGCGTTGATTCTGCTCTCAGCCGGCGCCCCGATGGGAGCAGCCGTGGCTATGCTCATTGCCGGCCCTTCCGTGAATCTTCCCTCGCTCTTTACCATCGCGCGCTCAACCAACTGGAAGGTCGCAGGCTCGGTTGCTCTGTCGATCTTCGTGCTCGCCGTCGCTGGCGGGCTCGTGGTGAGTCTTGTCTGACACGAAGATGCGGATTACGTCAGCGTTCTTGCTCGAGCTCGACCCCCAAACCCGACGCCATGCGGTTAACGAAATTGAAATATGCCGTGATCGCGGCAGCGTCATGAATGGCCCTATCAGATAATCCGGCGTCACGCAGTGGGTCGAGATCCTGCTCGCTGACTTCACCCGGCGTGATCGTGAGCTTGATCGCATAATCCACCAGCGCGCGTCGTCGCTGATCAAGTGCAGCAGTTCGTGGGTCGCGTTCGAGCGCGACAAGCAGTTCGTCATCTTTTGTGAGCGCACGGAGAGCCTCCCCGTGATGGTGGATTCAATAGTGGCATTGATTGACTACTGACACTGCAACCGCGATCATCTCGCGCTCGGCTCGCGACAACTCGGAGCGGCCAAACATCAGTTCACGATACAGGTGGAGATGGGTGGTCAGAACTGCAGGGCGCAGACTGTGAGCCTTGAGGATGTTTCCGACTTCGCCGCGCGCTGAGGCTACTTCGTCATAAGCCTCACGCAACGAACCTTCTGATTCAGGCACGCCGATTACTTTGATCCAACTCATTCGATTCTCTCTTTGCCCACGTTAGCACTCGCAGAATTTTCAACCTCATCGCCAAATCCTGAAGTAGTACGACAACCATTTCTTATAAACCGCAAGATCCTTCAAAATCGCGTCGACCCCAGCTTGTTGATTGACTTGCGTGAGCGTCGGATAGACGTGAATCATGCTCCCCAGGGCGGTTATTGATAGCCGCTGCTTCATTGCCAGCACGACTTCGTGGATTAGTTCGCCTGCATGTGTGCCAACAATGTGCGCGCCCACGATCTGCTTTTTTCGGCCAGTGCAAATTATCTTCGCAAAGCCTTTGGTCTCCTCTTCGGCCTGAGCACGGTCATTGTCGGCAAACTCCGTGCGGTAAATGTGAACATTGGCCGGGCCGAACTTCTGTTTCGCCTCGCCTTCGGTTAATCCGACGCGCGCAACCTCAGGATCGGTAAATGTCGTCCAGGGCACGACGCGAAAATCTGTCCTCTGCAACAGCGGCCAGAAGAAAAGTGCGTTGCGAATCACGACCGAGGCTTCATAAGCAGCCATGTGCGTGAAAGGGAAGTGCCCAGTCACATCACCCGCAGCAAAGATGTGACGAGCGGAAGTGCGCAGATACTCATCTGTGATTATGCGTTGCTTATCGAATTTCACGCCCGCGGCTTCGAGATTGAGTCCTTCAATATTCGGCCGGCGCCCGGTGGAGACCAGGATCTCTTCGGCTTGTAGCTTCGTTTCCTTACCATCGTGCTCAACTGTCAGTATTTTATGCCCGTTTGCGGTAGTGGCGCGCACAGCCTTGTGATTAAGCAGAATCTTCAGACCTTCGTCGCGCATGATCTCTTCGACGGCCAATGAGACTTCTTCGTCTTCTTTAGCAAGCAAGTGCCTGTCCATCTCGACCACGGTCACCTCGCTCCCGAAACGCGCAAACGATTGTCCCAGTTCCAGCCCGATCGGGCCGCCACCCAGAACGATCAGTGTTTCCGGCAGCTTCTTGAGCTGGAAAACTTCCTCATTGGTAATGAAGCCGGCCTCTTTCAAGCCTTCAATGGGAGG
>JACCVY010000229.1 GCA_013697915.1 Blastocatellia bacterium
AAGTTTCTCTGCATCTATTGCCACGGTTGTACCTCCGTTCAGGAATCAATCCGTGGATCGTAAATCGTAAATCGTGAATAGTAAATAGCTGGAAAGCGGTGAATCGTGAACGGTGAACCGTGAATAGAGAAAGAGCCGGAGAGAGAATAGGAAACTGGGATCACCATTGGCGACGTGCGCGGCTTGGTCGCCGCACGGTGCGGAAAGGCTCGGCCTTTCCGGGCAAGAGTTTTCAAGGTGATCAACTTGTGATTACTTCCACTTTCTCTTTGGCGTTGAGTTGGAAAATGAGGTCTTTGAGCGCTCAAGCAACGGGCCCAGATTAGCTTTAAAGTTAATCCGGGCCCGAGCCTTAATGCAGTTAGGGTTCTTTGTTACAGCTCAGGAGCAGGTGCAGGCGCTCCTGTTCCAGCGGTATCGAACGGACCCAACTCTCCCTTCTGAAGCAATAGCCGCATCCGATCGAGTTCAAGCTGAAGTTTCTGCGTTTCCAGGCAAGCTTTTAGTGCTTCAGCCTTTTGCTTCTCGAGTCGAATGGAAATTGCTGCTTCGCGCTGCGGTTCACACGAGCCGCAGTGCGCAAGTTCCGGATCATAGACGGTGCCGTCTGTTGGCAAGGAAATGGGTTTTGATTTTTCGACCACCTCGCCAACCCGGGGCAACAGCTTCAAGGTGTTTTTAATCTGGTCACGCACGGCGGCAGGCAGCCAGGCCAGATCGTCAAGCGTGTGCCATTCAGGCGGTACGCCCTCTGCGATTATCCGATAAGAGATGTCAGAAACTCTGGTGCTGATCGCATAGAGCTCTACGACCTTCCGGATAAAATAAGTGACCGCACGGCACTCGTTGTCGTTGTGAATAATCCTCGACGTGATGTTTACGGTCTCTTTATCCTCGTAGTTGCTAACCACGACAGAGCGCTCTGCATGCACCAGCAGTGAAGATTGTCTTACCGACTGATCAAACGATTCCGCGACCACGCCAACTCGAACCATGTTGTGATCGGTGACAGAAATCTGGGTTGAGGCGCTGCCGCTCGGCAATCCCAGCAGTCCGGCGAGCCCGCCGCCCGCGGAAACGGAACTACTGGATTTCACATCCACCAGCCTGTCGCTTAAGGCATCGAGTCTGTTTGTTACTCGTGCTTCATGGACCGCCGAAATGTACTGCATGAAAGTTGTCTGCACTGAGAACCGGTCCGTCTCGCTTGTGATACGGCGATAGCGATCGCTGTGATAGAGAGTGACCTTCTCTCCCGGCAGCAGGGTCTGGGTAAAAAGCAGAGGCCCATGTTGTTTGCCGAGCAGACAGAACTTGTGTTCATAGGTAATACGAAATTCTATGTACTGTCTGGCAGGCACAAAGGTGGCATTGGGATTATCTCTTCCGAGTGGCACGCGGAAGTACCGAGTCTCATACCAATACATGCAATTGTCATCCGTGCGCCACGGCGGATCGCAGGGACTAACACAGCATGCTTCGGGCTCGGGTAACTCAACACAACACGGCCCGGCGTCCTTGCAAGCTTCTCCAGAAGAACAAGCCACCAACAAAGCCCGTTCGGCGTTGATGCGGCCATAGCCCACATCATTGTTCCAGGCGCCAAAAGGTTTTCCTGCTGTCGGAGCGTAAACGTAGGCGCCGGCGTTTATCTTGTCCGTTGTTTCGGAAATAATTCGCCGCACTTCAAGGTTCGTCAAAGCCGGGTTGACGCTTATGATCAAGCCAGCCAGTGCTGCCACATGGGGCGTTGCCGACGACGTACCGTTGAAGCGCTGGGTGTAATCAGTCGGCGTATAGCCGGCAGCCCCGAGGCGGTCGGTGGTTGGTATCTCCAGACACGGCGCAACCACGTCGCAGTCGGGACCAAAGCAAGCACCCCAAAAACCCTCGATCGAGGTATCGCCTACGGCCTTGCGCACGTCAGCTCTATTCGAGCCGCCCACGCCGAGTGTGGTCGGATCAGTCGCGGGAAAGCGTGAAACATTTTGGTTTTCGTTTCCGGTGGCTGCCACGAGCAGCACGTTTTTGCTTTGGCAATACTGGAGCGCCGCTTCGATGATCGAGAAGTCCCAGAACATCCACGCTGGGTAGACTCCGAAACTCATGCTCACCACGCGCGCGCCGTTATCTGCTGCAAAGTAGAGTCCCTCTGCCACTTCAACGTCGGCAAAATTCGTGGCAATTGCCATGATGCGGCACTTGCCTGCCAGACCCGACACTCCCATTGAGTTTGAGATGTGGCTGCCGATGATCCCGGCGCACGCTGTGCCATGGTTACCCACCGGGCTGCCGTCGTTAGTGTGTGTAATGGTGCTGTAAGAAATCGGCCACATGTTGAGGTCGGGATGGGCCAGCTCGACGCCTTGATCCAGGACGGCGATGACCACGTTTGGATCGCCTTCGCTGATGGGCCATGCGCGCGAAGCGTTGATCCTCTGTAGACCCCATTGGTTTGGATAAAAGGTGTCGTTGGGGATGAGGTCAGCGGTCGCCGGCGAACACTTGCCGCGGGTGCCGGAGTGCGCACCTGAATCTCCACAGCACGAACAAAGAGGGGAAATGTAGGGAATATTTTCGAACTTTATTGCGCCGGCTGCTTGCGTGCCGAATTTTTTCTTAAGGCGTTCTGCAACATCGATCGCGTTTTCGTTGGGCAGATTAATTACTGTGTGGATTTTCAGGAGACTCGTTCGTTGCTGGTCGATTGACGCTGATTCATCAATCTCTCTTACGTCTCCGACAGCTGCGGACAGGGCGTTACTTAACAGCAGGACAGTGGGGTTAACAGTGAAATACGAATGAGGGCCGGGCTCGGCGTTTCTTGCCCGGTAGACAGGAGCAACCCATTCAATGTTTTCATCGGCCGTGAGTTTCGTGAGCGCGCTCTTCGAAATGCTTTTTCCCGACGCCCAGGATAGCGTTTCACTCTGATTGACATTCACTGCGCGCGGGTCTGGGGTTGAACCTTTAGGGCTTTCCTTGAACTTAGGTGCATCAGCGGCCAGAGCCAACGAGTTACGCGACAAGAGCGTCTGCGCCTCTTTCGGAGGCACGCGTCTGGCCCATTTGACGGCAACTATAGAAGGCACTAGCTCACAAGGCCCGAATGTCGGGTGATCTAAGACTGTTCGTGGGGACATGGATTTTACCTCCGTGAGTGGTTAAGGGTTTTCGTTGAGGTGTGGCTTGCGAGGAGTCGCACGAAAACGAGAGATTTTGAGGATCTGGGCGGACTCTACCCCGATGGACTGTGATTGTCAATGGCCCGCATTGCCGGGTACTGCTTCATTGAATCAGTACCAATTGCCACGTCTAAAACCCATTCGAAATGGGTATCGTTGCCTCATTTGACCAAACAGGAAGCAGTTTCGGGGAACCGAAAACTGTGAACCGGAAACAGCCAGAAAGGGCGGAACTGGGTCCGCCCTTAAAGGAAATGATCGATATGGTTACGAGTTACGGTCGCGCGGGAGTCTGCACGATCGGTGTTATCTGCGAGGCGACGGCGCGCCAATGCCCGTTGTCCTTGGTATACACACGCATGTAACGATACTGCCCGTTGATGTCCTGGGCGCCCATCTTACCCTTCACGTTTGCTCGGCCGGTCACTACTGCCGTGTCGCCGTGGACGCTTACTTGCACGTCATCGGTATCGATTGCGTCAAACTTGAAGTTCTTCGCATTTGCTAAACCCTGCGCCTTGGTTACCACCATTCCCTGGGGATTTACGGAGACGTAATCATCCATAGCTACCCGCTCGAACATCTTTGTGTCGTTATGTAATGAGCCGTCGATCAAATCACGCTCCATGTAAAGCAGGTTGGCGGCGTCGTTGAGCGGGTGGCCTGCATTGCTGATCATTACCCAGTTGCCGCCGCGCTTCTCGAGCACATGAACCGAGCGCGAGTAGTTAGTTTGCTCCGCGCCGTCTGGGCGGCGAAAAGTAGCCGCAGTACGGTGGGAAATAACCGCAGTGTTCGGCGTGCAGGTGATGTCGTAATGATCATACTTGGCTCTGCCCGCGCCCTGAGGGTTGGCCTTGTCCTCCTCGTATTGCCGCATAGCGTTATCGAGGACCTGGGCCTTGGTCAGCATGACGCCGCTGGGACTGAGCCCTCGGTAATCCTCAGCATAAGCCGTTGCCAGGAATGTGCGATCGCCACGCACGCCCGCATCGCCGACAGACTGGTCCCACGCTACGAGTTTTTGTCGCTCGGCATCGCTGCACTGGGCCGAGGCGAAGGTAAAAGCGCCGATAATCAAAATCGCTACTGCTAATATTCTTTTCATGTGTTCGGAGACTCCTTCCCGTACCAGGGTTAGGCAAGACTCACAGCCGCGGCACGGGAAGCTCGTACTGTGAAATCTATAGTTGAATTGAATGCCGGTAGCCGGGGGTGGCTCGGCAATGCTGGTTGCTGATAGTGCTTGGCGGCACGATATGTTTAATTCGGGCGCATGTCAATAGTTGAAAAGCGACAGGAAAACGAAATAGAAATCGCGATTGGTGAACGGCTAGCCGCGTTTCTTTTCCGGCTTGGGAAGAAAGCCGCGGAGCTGTTGAGGATCCCTAGCAGAACCAGGACGCTGTTGCGGGAGTGACTTCGCGCGCTCCTGCTGGTCCTTTGCGATATTTTCTTTCAATCGTTTCTTTGCGCGTTTGTTCATGTTTCGTGAATCGTAAATCGTGAATCGTGAAACGGTGAACGATGAACGGCGGACCGAAAACAGTGAACCGTGAACAATCAAGGGTATTCCGACGATTCACGATTTACGATTCACGATTCACGATTCACGATTCACGATCTACGGTTTCCCCGTTCACAGTTCCCTGTTCCCGGTTACGAAATTACGTGCTTCACAGCCTTCTTTGTGCCGCGACCAAAATGCCGCCCGGCGCGCCCGGTGTGTCTGCCAAAATGTTTGCCGGCGCGCACCACACGGCCGTGCTTTATGTCGTGGCCGGCGCTGGTGGCGGCGCGTTTGACTTCGCTGCCGCTGGTCTTCATTTCACCTTTGGCAGTGTTGTTGTTTTCCTGCGCGCTTGCGGACAGCGCGGCGAACGACAAGATTAATCCAAGTGACGCTACAGTTAACGATTGCATAATTTTCCGCTTCATGTTGACTCCTTGATAGGTTGGTTGAATACAAATAGTCCCGGACAATTCCGAAGAACTAAAAAACTAGGGGGCTAACAACTCCGGGGGGTAAAAGTGTTGGCAGGGATTATACGACTAATACTCGAATCAGCGTAACCGGTGGAGTAAAGCAAACTGTTAGTTTGCGGAGGTTGCCAAGCAATCAAGCTTGAGTGGCAACGGACGACCGCAAACTAACAGTTTGCTTTACGACGGGAGGGAAACAGCCAACTGATGCGAATCATGACTCTTCTTGTGTGGATGTAGCGTAGGCAGTTACCGCTTCCAGCGCGCCTTCGTGCATTCGCTCGGGACGAACGTACCGCCAGTGCTTCTCAAATTCTTCTTCAGTCAGATTCGGGTTGGCGTTTCGTTCTTTGTCCTTTAGCCAACTTTCCACCCACTGCCGAAGTTCCGGATCCTGGTTCAGCGCCGATCGAGCTGCGTGCGTGTTGAGAGGCGTGTTCATGGCGAAAGAAGCATACAGCAAACAGTAGACAGCAAACAGCCGGAGAGAAACCGTGAACCGAAAGCGCACGCGGCGTGAACTTTCGATTCACGATTTACGATTTACGGCTTTGCGGCACTGCTCACGGTGTGACGCTGGATGCATGATTGGCGACGAGCCGCCAGCCGCCCATCTGCTTGACCCAAACGCGCGTGAAGTAGACCTGGCCCTTAATTTCCGTGCCCCGATCGTTACGATTCAGTGTGGACTTGCCGGTCACTACAGCCGTATTGCCATAGACGCGAACATAAGTTTCATCGTTACTACTCGCCGCAAGTTTCAGTGCACCTGACTTCAAGTCGGCCAGTACCTGGGTCTTAGTTCTGGAGGTGTTGTCTACCGCAGAGGTGTAGTCGGCGGAATAGAGCCGGTCAATAGCCGCCACGTCGGCTCCTACCAAAGCCTTATTGCGCTCGACTTCCAATCGCTTGATGGCTTCGACCGTGGGATTGGCAGGCATTCTCTTTCCCGGCCCACACTGTCCGGCAGCGATCGACGCGGCTGCGATAGTTACTAAAGCCACAACAATGATTCTTTTCATGGAGACTCCTTTTGGGAAGTGAACCGAGAACCGTGAACAGTGAACGGTTTACCATTTACTGTTTGCGGTTCACAGTTCCCAGTTTACGGTTTACGGTTCCCAGTTCACGGCTCCCGACTAAGGTTTGAGCGTTATCTCGCGCAGGTAACGGGTGCGGATAAAGTCGCGCAGTGGGAACCGGTTAGCGTCGTTCTTAGCGTCCCGCTTCTCCTTGTTTCTTTCGCCAGAGATTTCCGCGGTAATCTTCTGCATCTGATCCTCGGTAGCCTGGTTATAGTTAAGGCGACCAAAGTCGGAATAGAGATAGCATATGGCGATATCCCAATCGTCAGGGCCGTTTACGGCAGGATTCAGCAGCACCTTGCTGTCAAGAATGATGCCGGCTTGTTTCTGTTTCGCGATGCTCTTTGCGTAGTTTGCCCGCAGGTACTTCAGATACTCGTCAAACTTACCGGGCTTGGTGCGGTAATAATTGATTTCCCATACCGGGCCTTCAGTGTAGTTGTCCTGGGCCTGTGCTCGCTGTACAAATCCCAAAGAACAGCAGATGAGAATGGCAAGCAGAGTTATTTTCTTCATTGGGAGACTCCCTAATTTTTCGAAGGTGGAAAAGCAACGAGCTTGTATGCCAAGGGATGCCTACTTGTCAATAAAAAGCCGTAGGAGCGTGAACATTCGTAAATCGTAAATCGTGAATCGCGAATGGTAAGAACCGCTTTAACAATGACGAGCAATACCATGTGAAGCAGCCGTGCTGCCTTCGGTGCGGAAAGGCTAGGCCTTTCCGGGGCGCCTTCTTGAAATTCCTTCGCGAGGCTGCGCCTCGCGAAATTGTTTGGGTGTGATTGCCGGTAAGGCAGAGCCTTACCGCACGGAAGACGGCAAAGCCGACCTGCAAAAAATTATCGAGCAAAATGCGTCAGCCAACCCGCGAACGCGAGCCACGCATGGGTGCCCCCGAGCATCAGTCGCAGTGGTTGCGAGGCGATGATCAGTAAAGCCCCCAACGCGGTGGCGCGATGCACGCGCTTTAGCGTAATCAGATCGTAGATAATGCACGCAAGCACAAACACATCTGTAAAGCCAAAGAAAGCCGGCGGACCTGCCTGCATAATCGCGAAAGGCAATCGTGCTATCGCCGCCGCCAAAATCGAAATGGTTGCCAGCATCATCAGTCTTTTGTGTACATCGGGCCGGCGCCGGTAATAGAAGCCGGCGCTGACTAATATTGCGAACACCAACATGTCGCCGAGGGGAATGACCAGGAAGGACAGCGGCGATACGCCCGGTACTGGAGTCGCACCCTGGCTTGCCCTGATGACAGCGGTGGTGGGGCCGATTACAACCATCAGTGCCGCGATAACTCCGCCGAGAATTCCCAGCCGACGATGAATATCGGTGCGATGCGCGGCGATCAGCGTGGTCTGGGTCAGGAAAAGCGCGAGCCACGAGGTGAAAACGATTCCGTGCAAATGAAGCAACGGCATCAGAGGCGCGGTGTTGAAATAAGGCCGCAGATAATAAGTGCGCGAGAAGCCGGCGAAGACCGTGATCACGGCCGCGACCGACATGGAAATGTAGAACCAACGCTCTCGTCGTCTGCGATTGATTGCCGGGCTGGCTTGCATGCGGTTTCTCCCAAAAAGATTAGCTATAAAGTTTGGCCGAATTTATTGCAGCGCCTTGTAACACGATTCGCGTTCGCTTCCAAGAAATTTTGTAAGAACAATAGGCCGCGGACGAACGCGGGTCAAAAGGAAAACTTGTAATGAAAGTTTGACCCAGGGAGACGTAGCCTCTGAATCATAAAGACCAGGTTAGGGAAACGCACAGCCATTCCGCACGGCAGGCGGCATAGCCGCAATAACGGGACTTAGGTCGCAGACTACACAATCGATTCGGTATTCATGTTCAAGATCACGATTTCCGGTAGCTGGTTTTTTCCGGCTGTTTACTGTTTACCGTTCGCCGTTTACTGCTGCTCCACGATTTACGATTTACGACTCTAGCGCCAGTCGCCGACCAGCACGAAGGGCGCCCAATAGAATGGCGCGCTGTATTTCTTGCCTGAAATCATAGCGAGCTGCGCTTCGCGCATGGCAGTGGCCGGTGATGCAGTTTTCGAGGCCAGCAATCTTTTATAAAAGTCAGTCATCAAGTCCGCGGTTGATTTGTCGGCCACGGACCACAGACTGACGCCGACAGTTGGCGCCCCGGCATACATGAACGCGCGGGTCAGGCCCATCACGCCTTCACCTCGCTTCTCTTTCCCCAAACCCGTCTCACAGGCGGAAAGCATTACCAGGGGCGAACCAAGCTTTAGATTGAAAACTTCGTCAGTCCGCAAAAAGCCATCCTGGTTTTTGTTGCCAACGAGGGAAAGCACCAGGCCGGTGAACTGCGGCCGTTCGGCATTCAGCAGACCATGGGTGGCAACATGCAGGATGCGATACTTGCTGATGTCGCGCGCATCAACGTTGTCTTCGCTGGCATCGAGGTCCAGCCAAACATCGGCCTGCGTTCCGGACGCCCTGGCAAGTTTGACGATCTGTTCTGCCTCCGCGCGCGTGCCGGCGAGTCGCGCCAGCGGCAAGCCTTCCATCTTAATTGACTCTGCCGACGTCGCGGCGTCCGCTCCGGCAACATCCGCAAGCGCGCTTTGAATTCCCAGACCACGCGTTTCTGCGTTTGGCGACGACACGGCGGTGCGCGCGCGCGTGTCTTTGGAATTGAAAACCGGGTCGGCAACTATCAACATCGCGCTGCCGCTACGGTTGTTTTCCTGCTGCCTGATCGCGCCAACGACGGACGCCGAGGGCGCGTAGATGACCTCGTTGGTCTTAACCAGATACGGCAATGATGAATAATCCGCGCTGGCGGCGGAGGTCACCAACGCTTCAAAAGGAACGTAATTCAACGCGCCGTCGGCAACTATCAGCAGACGTTTGTCTGCTATCGCGGCCGCGGCTGGTTCGAGCACACCTTTGTAGAGCGCGCTTGAAGCAGTGACAAACGCTGCGGCGTCCTCTGCAAATGGCGTTGCGCTAACGCCGAGTCCGCGCTGAGAATCAGCCATCACGTCGATACCAACGATGCGGCGCTGAAGCTTGGTGGGAATCAATTGCGCGCGGAGATCGGTGGCGAGTTTCTCAACAACGGAACGCGCCGGAAGTTTGAAGAGGCTGACGCCTGTCTTGCTGATGGCCCAAAGATAAGAGGCTTCGCCCTGCAAACTGTACTCAAGCAATAACGTCTGATCGTCGAGCACGCGTTGCTGGACATCGGCGAGCGAGAGCGGCTGGCCGCCAGTCAGGCTGGCATAGCGCGGGCTCGCAGTTCTGATCTGGTTCTCAATGTCGTCAAAATCTGTTTGCAGCTTTTCCAGTTCCGCTTCCAGCTCTGACGGTTTTTTCTTTTGCTGGTCCGGGTTCAGGTTGACTCCCAAAAGATCTTCAGCAATCTCCTGCTGCCGATCGAGATTGTCCTGTTTGCGTTTCAATAATTCGGCGGGAATGCCTTCGGTGATGGCGGTTCCGGTTTCACTTAACAGGTCGAGCAGCGAACGCGCGCGGGATTGTTCGGAAACTCTAAATGCTTCAGCGGCATAATCGAGCGCTTTGCCGGATAGCGGGCCAGCCCCGGCGGGCGCTGCCAGCAAAGACATTTCGGCCAAGTCAGTAGTCGTCTCATCAAACACATCTTTGGTGGTGGCGAGGAAGGTGGTGCGCGCTTCATCTGCGCGTAGACTACCCGAACGCAGAGTCTCAATCGTCTGAAGCGCGTCGCGATAATTCTTCAGCGCTGATTCGCGCAACGCCAAGGATTTCTTGACGTCAGTCTCCTGGACGCCCTGCAGCCACAAACTCTTCCCCAGACCGCGCTGCGCGGGCCAAATCAGATCGATGCGCTTGTCATCCTGCGCCCCCTTGATTGCATCCGTATAGCTTTTGGCTGCGTCCTTAAACCTCCCCTGTCGTAAGGCGACGTCGCCCAGACTGGTGCGCGCGGCGGCACGAAAGCGTCGCGTCTGGCCCAGCTTGGTGATTCCACCCAGGCTGCTGCCGGCAGCATCCAGCGCGTTCTGAAAATGTTTTTTTGCAGACTCGGGATCGTTTTGCGCATAGGCGATTCGGCCCATGCCGATCTCGTAACTGGAGAAAACGATCGAAACGCGATACTCGTCGAGTTCCTTCTTTGCTTCCAGGGCTATGGTAACTGCGCTGATTGGCGCTTCTACTGAGACGTTGCCGGTAGACGCTGCTCCCATGATTGCGCCGAAACCGCCAAAGCGGCGGCCTACTTTTGCCGCAGTGCCCTCCGGCTTTTTCACCTGCATCTGTCCGTACGCTGAACTGGCTTCCGCCAGACGGCCCAGGCGAAAGTTAACGTCGCCGATCTTTGCAAGCATCAGGTTGGCGTTGAATTTATCGTCGGCAATGTTGGCATTGGCCAGACGACTGTCGACCAGGCTGGCTGCGGCCGTGGTCTGTTCGTTCTTTCTATCGGCGCCGACAAAACCTTCCAGGGCATGCTTGTAATGATCCAACGCGACCTTGTACTCACCTTGTCGCAAATACAGATCGCCGAGCTCATTCTCAGTTGCTGCGATACCGTGATTGTTTTTAGCGACGCCGTAGAGATTCAGCGCCTTTTGCAATTGCGAAAGTGCCTGGTCGCTTTTGCCGCGCTTCAAGAGACGGCGGCCTTCTTGTAGGGCAGCGCCGGCTTGATCTGTCTGCGGCAAATCCGCGGCGGCAATTGCGCGGCGTGGCGCGATGCCACCTAGTACGAGAGTTGTGGCTAAGACGACGACAGACAATCCCTTCAGTGGTGAATTCACTTTAACTCCTCCTGTCTTGCTTACTGCGGCGGTTCCTCTGATTCTGAATCCAGCAGGCTGATTGCATTATGAACCAGGTCCAGTGTAGTAACGAGAATTGTTTTGCTGCTGGAAGCACTCAACATTATCAGCGACGGTTCCGGATCGTCGCGGTTAAGGCCAATGCCGCGAACGACGGCCTTATGCTCGTTCGCCGTCTCCGAATTGCCCAGGCCTTTGGTTTTTGAGGTTTGGCCTGGCTCGCTTAACTCTTTTTGAATCTGGGCCCAAAGTTCGGCTCGTGGATGCCACGGACATTTTCCTTCGTTCTCGCGGCAGAAACTGATGAGATCGTCTTCGATTGGAGCGCCGGCCAGCGGTTCACGTGTGAACACGAAATAAAGTTTCTCCGCGCCGGGATACTGATCAAACGTCAGCCAGCGCAGTCTTTCTTCAGCAGCCACGCTGGAAGGAATTTCGAAAGGCACATGCGCCTGGATGTAATTGCCGGCTTCGTCAAGCTCCTGGTCGGGATAAATCATGATCGGCGGCCCGCCGTCCGTGGTGTTAAATATATAAAGGTAGCCGTCCGTATTAGTCTCAAGCAGAAACCTGACGTGATCACCTTTGCGAAACGCATGCTTCGGATCGGTACGCACCGCCAAGCCAATCGAGTCACGCATGAAAAGCGTCAGGCCCAGGCCCATGCGTGGCAAAACTTTTTTTGATGCGCCGGAAGTTGTGCCCCCACCGCTGACGGGTCCTGGCGTCGGGGCGGGCCTCGCTTTCGGCCGCCGGTGAGTGCGGTTTGCGGCAGGGTTATTTGTCTTGTCTGTTGCTTTTGGACGCGTGGTCAGAAATGCACCGCGCACGTCATCATCCGCCTGCGCATAAATGGGCAGCGCAAAGGCGGCGAAAGCTATCAGTGCCAAAGTGAGAAACATCATCTTGCTTTTCATTGCAGAACATCTCCTCAAAACTAAATACACTTGCAAAAGCTATTTGTGCTGGATCCTGATTGCGAAAATTACCGGTGTGCCCGGACTCTTAGCAGCCGGCACTTTCAACAGCACGTACGGGGCCGCCGCGTCCTTATCGATTAGTTCCGTCACTGGCGCGCTCTGTTCCTGCTGGGCCAGGAAACCGCGCAACTCAGTTTGTTCAGTATCTGCCAGTGGTTTACCCGTTGCCTGCTGCGTAAGAAATGGCGGCGCGCTAAGTCGCTCAGAAGAAAAAATTATAGTGTAATTTTCGGTGCCCGGTTTCTTGTCCAACTCCAGCCAATGCTCGAGTCCGCTGGGAAAACTAAAGTCGTCGCCCTTAACCACCTGATTGTTTTCCAATCCCGAGATCGCGGCAGGCTTTTCAGTTAGGAACGCTGTTGGCTGATTTTGTTCGCCTGGTCCAATGACATAAACGTAGCCATTCCCGGAGAATTCAAAATGAAACTTGAATGCCTGACCTGATTTCAGTGGCACCGCGCCTGCGACGCGCACCGGTTCGGCAGCAAGCTCGCTGGGCAACGTCTCAAGCCAGTAACGGCCGAATTCGCTGGTTGCTGCTGCCGGCGCAGTAGTTGAAGTCGGGTTCTTTTCGGTCGCGGCGGAAGTGCTCGGCTTGCTCTTGAACCAACTGAAAGCAAAGATGCCGCCAATTCCAACTACAGCTAGAACGACCAGCAGCAAAATTGCCCCCGCTATCAGTAATCCCTTACCGCCGCGCTTTTGCTGGGCCAAAGGAATTTCCATGGCAGGTTGGCGGCGCGGAACCGTTGCACTCGAACCCTGGTCGATGGCCGGCGCGACACGCTTTGTTTCCTGGCCCACGACCGGTACCGCTGCTTTAGCGGATGCTGCGACGGGCCGTTGCCCGCTGGTCGGCGGCGCATCAACCGTGACAATGGTGGCCGCATTCACATCTGATTTTGTGCGGACCGCCCCCGGTATGCCCTGCGTGTGTGAAGTAGAACTTTCGCCGTGAGGAATGTCAGGAATGGTGCGGTCCCCCGGAAGCTGCGGGGCGTTGACCAACGCTTCACGTAACTCATAGGCGAGCTCACCCGCAGTCGCGGGCCGGTCGACACGATCCTTCGCAATGGCCCGCGCAATGGCATCGCTAAAAGCGCGCGGCACGTCCGGAGCCTTTTCAATTAACGGTGACGGCGTCACGGAAACGTGGTCACGTCGCAACTCGTGCAGAGTTGCTGCCGAGTAGGGGCGGCGGCCGGTGATCATTTCGTAAAACACCAACCCCAAACTGTAAATATCAGCACGGCCATCGACGTCGAAATTGCCATCGCGCGACGGTTCGCCCCACTGTTCCGGCGACATATAATAAGGTGTGCCCAGTACTTGCCCGGCCATGGTTAGTTCAGTAGTGCCACTACTTTCGACGCCGGCAATCTCGCGCATCTTGGCGATGCCCAGGTCAAGCAACTTGATGGTGGGCTCGCCGCCGGTAGTGGCCTTCCCGATCATGATGTTTTCGGGTTTCAGATCGCGATGGACTACACCCATCGCGTGGGCCGTGTTCAGGACGCTCATGATGGGCTCGAGAATTTCAAATGCTTCCGCCGCGGTGGACGGGCCGCGCTTTTTTATTTCGGCGTCGAGCGTATGACCCTCAACGTACTCCATCACCATGTAGATGTTGCCGTCGGCAGCGGTTCTCAGATCGTAAACAGTGACCGCGTTGGCATGACGAAAGCGTCGCGCGGCCTGCCCTTCGCGGCGAAAGCGTCGCAACCACTCCGCGTTGGTCCTGACTTCCTGCGGCAGGATCTTAATCGCCACACGATCACCCAGCAGGATATGCCGCGCCAAATAGACAGCGCCCATTCCACCTTTGCCAAGCAGCGTTTCAATCTTGTACTGGCCGTCCAGAACGGTGCCGACGATGGATGACGGATCGTCTTCCAAAACCTCGCCGTCGGTCGGACAGAAGCTGACGCTGTCTTCGTACTTTGTTTTGCAGATGGTGCAGTACTTCATGCGGGCTTAATTCGAAGCAAAAACTACGGCCGAATTTCGCGCGGCCGAACCCCATAGCAGTCTCCATACAACACGGAGCGTCGAAGGCGAGTAGTCTAACATACGCGAACCAACTGACAATTGCCTGGCAAGACCTGGGTATGGGTCAGTTTGAAATTTCAAGGAGATGGCTGTGATTCGCCGCTTTTACTGAGAGCACTGACGGGGACCGCGAAGCGATCTCATTAGCACCGCGGCTTCAGCCCGGTGAACGCAAACTCGAATTGACAAGGAACCGTTTCTAACGGTTTGTGGCCGGATGATCAGGAGAAACCGTTGGAAACGGTTCAAGGAATCATTTTGTAACTTGACCACCGGGCTGAAGCCGCGGTGCTAATGAGATCGCTTCGCTTTCCACCGTCCGCAGTTCCAATAAGAGGTCAATATAAAAATCCAAATTGCCCGCTACCCCGACCTGAAGGTTTGAGGATTTTACTCGCGATCGTGGCAGGCTTTTTAGCTGTAAATTCGCCGGGCGTACTCGGCGACCATGCGGTCACTATTAAACTCGGGCCCCAGCGTGGTTATCGAGCGTTTCATCATCCAGATCCACTTGCGCGGCAGACCTTCGCCATCACGATCGTAATAAAGAGGAACGACGTCCTGCTCGAGCGTTCGATATAGAGATTCGGCATCACTCGCATCGACGTCGTTGGACGATTCGACGCCACTGCCAATCGCAAATCCGTTGCTGCCGTCATAACCTTCCAGCCACCAGCCGTCGAGCACTGAAAGATTCAAGCCACCGTTCATCGCGACTTTCTCGCCGCTGGTTCCCGATGCCTCGAGCGGCCGCCGCGGAACGTTCAACCAAACATCGACCGACTGAACCAGCTGGCGCGCGACTTCCTGGTCATAGTCGTCAATAAAAACTGCCCGGTCCTTCAGCCGCTCGTCACGCTTCCACCTGGCCACTTCCTGCAGAATCATTTTCGCTTCCGAGTCTTGCGGATGCGCCTTACCGGCAAATACGAATTGAACCGGACGTTCGGCGTTGTCGATAATCTTCAGCAGTCGCTCGGTGTCGTTCAACAACAAACTCCAGCGCTTGTAACCAGCCACTCGCCGCGCAAAGCCGATAGTTAGAGCGTTGGTATCAAACATGCTGCGCGCGGCTTCGGCGTACTCAACTGCCTCGCCGCGGTCCACGCGCGCCTGAAACGAACGCTCGCGAACAAACGCAACCAGCCGCTGTTTCAGCAGCAAATGTGCTGCCCACAACTCTTCGTCCGACAGGCGCGCGACGCCTTGTTCCCAATCCGCCCGCTGCCGCAATTTGTTGGCCCAATCCTGGCCAACGTGTTTTTCGTAAAGCGCGCGAATTGTCGGCGCCACCCACGTCGGCGCGTGCACGCCATTGGTGACATGCGTAATGGGAACTTCGTTAACTGTCTTTTCCGGCCAAAGCTTTTGCCACAGCGCGCGTGAAACTTCTCCATGCTTGCGGCTGACACCGTTTGTCGAGCGGCACAGACGCAGCGCCAGCGGCGTTAGACCAAATGACTCGCTGGCATCTTTTGGATCCAACCGGCCAAGACCAAGGAACTCCTGGTGACTAAGACCTAACTGTTGCTCGTAAGTAGATCCAAACGAACGCTCAACCAGGTCAACTGCAAATTCGTCGTTGCCGGCCGCCACCGGCGTGTGCGTGGTAAATACGCAGCGCTCGCGCACCAGCGGCATCGTTTCGGCAAAACTCAAGCCGCGCGAGTGCATCGTCTCGCGCGCCAACTCCAGCGTTAAAAAGGCGGAATGACCCTCATTAAGATGATAGACATGCGGCTCAATGTTGAGCCTGCGCAATAACCGCACGCCGCCAATGCCGAGTAACATCTCCTGGACAATTCGCGTCTCGCGATCGCCACCGTACAAGTGCCCAGTCACCCAACGATCCGTTTCCGCATTCTCTGCAATGTTTGTGTCCAGTAAATACAAGGCGACCCGACCGACCTCGGCGCGCCACACCTGCGCGCGCACTGCGCGATCGCGAATCAAAACTTCAATCAACAACCGCGAACCATCTTCACCGGTGACCGTGTGCAGCGGCAGTATCTCGGGATCAGTTTCTCGATAAACTTCCTGCTGCCAACCTTCGCGATTTAGGCGCTGGCGAAAATATCCCTGGTGATAAAGCAGGCCAACCGCCACTAAAGGCAATCGCAGATCGCTCGCCGACTTCAAATGATCGCCGGCTAGGATGCCCAGACCGCCGGAGTAAAGCGCCAACGAATTGTGCACGCCAAACTCAGCACAAAAGTAAGCAACCGGATGCTCCGGAGAGAGTCCCGCCGCATTTCCGTGGTTGGACCATGACTGGCGGAGTCCCATGTACTCATCGAAATCGCTTGCCAGCTTGGCGACTCGTTCGCAATAGACTGGGTCGTTCGCCATCTCAGCGAGCCGGTACTCGGAGACTCGCGACAGCAGCAGCCGCGGGTTGTGTTCACACTCCTCCCAAATCGCGGGCCCAAGTTCGCGAAAGCAGCCAGCACCATCACGCGACCAGCTCCACCAGTAGTTCCAGGAGATACTCCTGAGCGGTTCGAGGGGTGATGGCAACACCTGAATTTCGGGCACCACTTTGTTGTTCTGCTCTTCGATGATTTCAATCATAGCAATATTCCAGCGCTTCGCGGCTGTGCCGCCTTCCGTGGGGAGAGGCCAGGCCTTTCCGCTGCGCCTTACCGCACGGAGTGCGGCAAAGCCGCGTACGGTTTAGCAACTTAAAGGAGTAAGACCGCGCAAAACAAAACGGCTCTTATAGCACAGTTAAGCGTTCATGCGAATTGTTGGTGAGTCAGAAAAGTTTCCGCATCCTCGGATCGAAAGAAAACGAGTCGTATTTGTTGCACCGTTGATTTTTCAGTTAAAAACTTTGCGATTGCTTCGGATGAAACTTGCGACGCTTCATCAAGCGGATACCCATATGCGCCGGTTGATATGGCAGGGAACGCAATGGAGGTCAGACTATGTTGTGCAGCCAGTGACAGGCTGTTTCGATAGCATGCCGCCAACAACTCCGCTTCGCGCCCTCGATGTTGTCCGAAGACTGGTCCAACGGTGTGAATGACATGTCGGGCCGGCAATTCACCTGCGGTTGTGATTACGGCCTCGCCAGTGGGCAGACCTTCGGGATGAGTTGTGCGCCGGATCTCGCGGCAGGCTTCTATGATCGCCGGGCCACCAACGCGATGTATCGCACCGTCCACGCC
>JACCVY010000243.1 GCA_013697915.1 Blastocatellia bacterium
GGAACCTGTCCCATTAACCACTCAAGCCTTGCTTTCCATTGCTTTGGCGATTGATCTGATCAGAATTTCCGGGTCGATCGGTTTGGCGACATGCACCTGAAAACCCGCCGCCAGCGTGCGCGCTTGATCTTCTTTGCTTGCATAGGCCGTCAGTGCAACCGCCGGCATTTCTCTGGCGCGTTTAGTCTTCAGCTTTCGCAGTTTCGTGATCAGGCTGTAGCCATCCTCGACCGGCATTCCAATGTCGCTCACCAGCAGGTCCGGTCTCCAACTCTTAAAAGCCTTCATTCCCGCGGCCGCTGAGTCGCAGCAGCTAACGTCGCTGCCACAGCGGGTCAGAATTTCGCTGATCAGGTCGCGCGAGTCCGCTTCATCATCAACCACCAGGATACGCAGTCCCTTTAAAACCTTTAGGAAGCCAGGCGCCACGCCGTTCCCGTTCACTTCATTAGCAGCATTCTCTTTCTCATCCAGTGAAGAACTACCTGAGAGCAGCGGGAGCATGACGATAAATGTTGAGCCTTTATCTTGTCCCTCACTTTTTACTTCGACGCTGCCGCCGTGAAGTTCCACCAGATGTTTCACAATCGAAAGTCCAAGTCCCAATCCGCCGTGCATCCTCGTAGTGGAACCATCAGCCTGCCGGAAGCGATCGAAGATGTAGGGCAAAAACTCGGCAGTAATTCCTGAGCCGGAATCAGTGACCGCAACCCACACCTGCTGCTTCCTTTGTTTGACTTCCACCCGCACAGTGCCGCCGTCAGGCGTAAACTTGACGGCGTTGCTGAAAAGATTCCAGAAGATTTGTTGCAGACGATTAGCGTCTCCCCCAACCACGCATCCTTTACTGACCATCGACGTTTTGAATCGAATGTTCTTTGCTTCGAACGATGGCCGCACGGCTTCGATGGCTGACTCGACTACGGCGCAGACGTCAATTTGGCTCGGCTCAATTTGCAACTTGCCGGTAATGATGCGCGAAACGTCAAGCAAGTCGTCGATCAACTGAGACTGTGACCGCGCGTTGCGTTCAATCGTCTCGACCGCGCGGTTTAATTGCGACTTGTCGAGACCTCCCGTGCGCACCAAATGACTCCAGCCCAGAATGGCCGTCAGCGGAGTGCGCAGTTCGTGGGAAAGTGTGGCCAGGAATTCATCCTTGGTGCGATTCGCCTGCTCGGCTTCCGCGCGCGCGGCTTGTTCGCGTACCAAAAGTTGCGCGCGCTCTTCTTCCGCTTGTTTGCGCTCGGCAATTTCCATTTGCAATTCAGTCGCATGCCGTTGGGCCTCGGTGTAGAGCATCGCATTTTCGTAAGCGATGCCTACCTGGGTCGCGAGGGTGGCCGCGAGGCGCTCGTCGGCTTCAGAGAACTCGTCAGCGTTTGGCTTATTAAGCAGGTAAACCCAGCCGCAAACTGTATTCGCCGAGACGATCGGAGCTCCCAGGAAGGCATGCACCAATTCAGATGTCTTGCCTCTGTCGCGCAGCAAATCATCCGAATCATTCAACCGCAGCGGGCGACCTTCTTTTATCAGATATTTCAAAGCGCGCGTGAGGACTTTGGGAACGCCATTGCCTGAGGCGTTTTCGCCATCGGCGCGGCAGCGAAAGAAGTATTGCAATGTCTTGCCATCACAATCGATCAGACCAACCGCGGCCTCCTGTGCTTCAACAATTTGTCGCGCCGAGCGACAGAAAATTTCCAGCACGTGCCAGGGGTCGCGTTCGGAAGTAAGTTCCTGGCCCAGGTCGATAAGCATCTTCAGGCGGGCCAGGTTTGCATTCTCCAACTCCAGATTTTTTTCTTTGAGTAACTGCGCCTGCCGTTTAATCTCCTGAGTTTTCTTAAACAACTCAACGAAGACGGCAACCTTGGAACGCAGAATATCCGGCTCGATTGGCTTAACAATGTAATCAACCGCGCCCAGCGAGTACCCGCGGCTCAGATGCCGCCCGCCCGTGCTGTCGGCCGTTAGAAAGATGATAGGTATGTCGCGCGATCGGTCGCGGCCTCTGATTAGTTCCGCGGTTTCCAAACCGTCCAGGCCCGGCATGTAAACATCCATCAGGATTACCGCCACTTCGTTGTCGAGAAGATAGCGCAGCGCATCGTCGCCAGAGGCGGCATTGACAAGATTTCTGTCGGGAGAACTAAGGATCGACTGTAGCGCCAACAAATTTGTTGGGCTGTCGTCAACCATTAGTATTTTGATTTGTTCTTCAGCTTCCATAATGGGCCGCAACGGCGTGAACCAGTTTGTTAAGGCAGGGAGCGATTTCTTCGATCGGCAAAATCCAGTCTGCTTTTGTATGGGCCAATGCCGCCCGCGGCATCTCGTAGCTGGCGGCGGTTTCCGGATTCTCGACCAACGTCACGCCGCCCTTTGAACTTATTTTTGCCAGACCGTGCGCTCCGTCATGGTTCGCTCCTGTCAAAATCACACCGATCGCTTTGTCTCCATATTCATCAGCAGCACACTCAAAAAGAACATCGATCGAGGGTCGCGCATAAGCAACCGCGTGGTCAACCGACAAAGCAAAGCTGCCATTCTCAATCAGCAAATGATAGTCACGCGGCGCCAGGTAGACGCGCCCGGGCATCACTGGCTCTTTGTCTTCCGGTTCCGTAACCGGCAGACTGCTCGACCTGCTCAGAAATTCACACAACCCGTTTTCTGAGTTACTGCCACGATGCTGGACGACAACCAGAGGCAACGGGAAATCTGCAGTTAATCCTGATAGCAAGGTCTGCAGTGCTTTCAGGCCGCCGGTTGAAGTGCCGATGACTACAATTTCGAGATCAGGTTTCAAATCGATATCCCTGCCTGCTATTTCGCTAACAAAAGAGCGGGGGCATGCCCCCCTTCCCAACCTGGAGATAATCTAACTAGTTCGGTAAATCCCACCTTGAACGGCTTTCAACAAAGCTTTGAAACTCAACCCAAGTAAGCTCATGGTCGGGATGGCGGGCATGCCCCCGCTGCTTTGCCTTCACAGAATGGCCCACCTAACGGCCTACGCTACCTTGCGATAAAGTTTGTCTTTGTCGTTCAGATGCTCATAAAGTGTTTCTCGCGGCGTAAACTTCAAAGACTCTTTATTACCCAAACCAAAAACACCGAACATGCTCAAACTGTCGTAAAGCAAATTGTGAACACGGGCCTGCAGATCTTTATTGAAATAGATCATGACATTGCGACAGAGGATCACCTGAAACTCGTTAAAGCTGCCGTCCGTCGCCAGGTTATGTTCCGAGAACACGACGTTCTTGCGCAGCGCGGAACTAAAGATCACGCTGTCGTATTGAGCCGTGTAGTAATCAGAGAATTCATGCGCGCCGCCGGCCTGATGATAGTTTGTGGTGTAATCCCTCATGGCCGCGAGCGGAAAAATTCCATCGCGCGCGCGGCGCAATACGGCCTGGCTGATGTCCGTCGCGTAAATGCGACATTTCCCGTAAAGCCGCTCTTCCTCCAGCAGGATTGCCAGCGAATAAACTTCTGCGCCGGTTGAGCATCCGGCAATCCAAATCTGCACCGTAGGATAAGTCCTAAGCAGCGGCACTACGCGTTTGCGAAAAGTAAGATAGAAACTCGGATCGCGAAACATCGACGTTGCGTGTACCGAAACGCCCAGCAGAAAACGCTCGAGGCAGGCATTGTCGTGCAGGAGCTTATTTTGAAATGCGGAAACGGTGTCCAGCTTTTCCGCGCGCAACAACTCTAAGATGCGCCGCTTGATTGAGGCGCGCGAGTAGTCGCGGAAATCAAAACCGTGAACACGGTAAAGCCCTTCGAGCAGCAAACTGATCTCGATGTCTTCAACTTTGTCTACCGCTCTCTGGACTGTGCTCACTGGGTTTCTTCCGGAGTGTAAAGCCAGACTCGCAACAACGATAGCAGTTGATCGATATCCAGCGGCTTCGAAATATAGTCTGACGCTCCAACTTCCAGGCAATGATCACGATCAGCTTTCATGGCCTTTGCCGTCAGCGCGATAATGGGGAGTTGTTTGAACTCCTCCATCTGGCGAATTGCGGTGATTGCTTCGTATCCGTCCATCTCCGGCATCATGATGTCCATCAGGACAGCTTCAACGCCGGGGCTGGCTTTCAAAAGATCGATGCCTTCCTGACCGTTCTCCGCGTGAATGACCTCCATGTTATGTGCTTCGAGCGCGCTGGTCAGCGCGAAGATATTTCGCACGTCGTCGTCAACGACCAGCACCTTGCGTCCCGCCAGGACCGGATCGTTGCGATGAAACTTCTCCAGCATGCGACGCTTGGGCTCGGGCAAATCCGCTTCAACGCGATGCAGGAACAACGCCGTTTCCGCCAACAGTCTCTCCGGCGAACTTGCTTCCTTGACGATGATCGCGTCCGCCACTCTCTTAAGGTGCAACTCTTCTTTGCGAGTCAACTCCTTGCCGGTGTAAATGATGATCGGAAGATCGTAACGGCCGAGATCGGCCTGCAGCCTCTCGATCAGATCGAACCCGCTCATATCCGGAAGTTTTAGATCCAGGACCATGCAGTCGAATCGTTCGTCTTTGAGAATGGCGAGCGCTTCGTTGCCGGTCGCCACGGCGGTAGTCTTGACGTCGCCGTTGCCTATCAGTTCCACCACGCTCATGCGCTGTACATCATCGTCCTCGACGACGAGGAGTTTCCTGACTCGTCGCTCCGCGAAATCTCCGATGTCGTCAAATGCTTTGTCCAGGACTTCACGAGTGACCGGTTTTTGCACGTGATTAAACGCGCCTTGCTTCAGTGCCCGCTGGCGCTCTTCTTCTACGGTAATGATATGGACGGGAATGTGGCGCGTCGCCGGGTCGTGTTTCAGACGATCCAGCACTGTCCAGCCATCGCGATCCGGCAAGCGAATATCCAGCGTGATAGCCGCCGGCTTGTACTTCTGGGCCAACGCCAAGGCAACCATGCCGTTGGTTGCCACCACACCTTTGAACCCTTTCTCGCGCGCGAGATCCAACAGGATGCC
Source organism: Blastocatellia bacterium (assembly GCA_013697915.1). Classification (GTDB taxonomy): domain Bacteria; phylum Acidobacteriota; class Blastocatellia; order Pyrinomonadales; family Pyrinomonadaceae; genus PSRF01. The sequence continues at coordinate 4,999 of JACCVY010000243.1, forward strand.
GGCAAAACTAATGTCGTCCTCAACTATCAACACTACGCGATCGCCGCTTTGAATTTCATTGCGGTCATCGAGAATCGCGGGAGACTCGCTGGCCAGGAAAGCCATAGCTTCGCTGTCAAGAGAGCTGACCGGCGTCCACGTGGCCGCGACTTCCTTCACATCGCTCGCCCGCGGCTGCCGCGACGGCGCAGTGGTTGCTCCAGCCGGTACGTAGTTGCGCGGCAGATAAAAAGTGAACGTGCTGCCTTCGCCGGGTGTCGAGAGCATTCGAATCTCGCCGCCGAGCAAGCGCGCAATCTCGCGGCTGATTGATAAGCCAAGACCGGTGCCGCCGTACTTGCGGCTGGTGGTTCCGTCGGCCTGTTGGAAAGGTTCAAAAATTATGCGCTGTTTTTCCGTTGGGATGCCGATGCCGGTGTCACTCACTGAAAACGCCACAACTTCGCCGGCCCGGTTGAGCGATTCCAGATGGTAGTTTTCATCTTTCGCGGCGGGCGCTATCCGCAGAACAACCTTGCCCTCCTCGGTAAACTTAAACGCATTTGAAAGGAGATTCATGAGGACCTGTTGTAAGCGCTTATCGTCTGTACGCAGCGTGGACTCCAGACTCTCCGCGCGTTCGATCAGGAACTCGAGGTTCTTATCCTGCGCCAGTTGATAGAAACTTCTTTGCAACTGGCCGGCAATCTCGTCGATTGCCACTTCGGAAACTTCGACTCCCATCATCCCGGATTCGATCTTTGACAAATCGAGAATGTCGTTGATTAGCGTTAGCAGATCCGATCCGGAAGAGTGAATGGTCTCAGCAAACTGTACTTGTTTGCCGCTCAGATTCTCATCGTTGTTTTCAGCAAGCTGTCGCGAAAGAATCAACATGCTGTTGAGCGGCGTGCGCAGCTCATGCGACATGTTGGCGAGAAACTCTGATTTGTATTTCGACGTGAGCGCCAACTGCTCTGCTTTTTCTTCCATCTCCCAACGCGCTTCTTCCACTTCGCGGTTCTTGGCTTCCACTTCTGCCTTTTGCCGCGCCAGCAATTCCGCTTTCTCTTGCAGCTCTTCGTTTGTTTGTTGCAACTCTTCCTGCTGGCTCTTCAATAACTCTTCCGACTCGCGCAGCGATTCTGCCTGTTGCTCGAGTTGTTCGTTGGTTTTCTTGAGCTCATCCTGCTGACTTTGTAGTTCTGCCGCGAGCGACTGGGATTGTTGCAGCAAATCTTCAGTGCGCGTGTTGGCTGCAATGGTGTTCAGCACGATGCCGATACTTTCAGTTAACTGATCGAGGAAGGTGAGATGTGTGTCATTGAAAGTTTGGAAGGTGGAAAGCTCGATGACCGCCTTGACTTCACCTTCAAACAAAACCGGCAGCACGACGATGTTATTAGGCGGCGCCTCACCCAGTCCGGAGCTGACGTAAACATAATTGTTGGGAACGTTGGTCACCAGAATTCGTTCGCGCCCGACCGTACACTGGCCCACCAGTCCTTCGCCTGCGTGAAATTCATTCGCGAGATTCTTGCGCTTCTTATATGCGTAGCCGCCCAGCAGTTTCATGACCGGCTGGCCATTCGGGCTTTCGTTTACATAGAACACGCCTTGCTGCGCATCGACCAGTGGCGCCAGTTCCGAAAGCACCATCTGCGCGACTGTGGTCATGTCGCGCTGGCCCTGAAGCATTCTCGTGAAACGCGCGAGGTTGGTTTTCAGCCAGTCCTGCTCCATGTTTTTCTGCGTGGTGTCCTTGAGATTTAGAATCATCTCGTTGATGTTGTCTTTCAACGCCGCGACTTCACCCTGCGCTTCGACCGTAATCGATCGCGTCAGATCGCCTTTCGTCACAGCAGTGGAGACTTCGGCAATCGCGCGAACCTGTGTGGTCAGGTTTGCCGCCAGACCGTTTACGTTATCGGTCAAATCGCGCCAGGTGCCGGCTGCACCGGGAACGTTTGCCTGTCCGCCCAATGCGCCTTCGACACCGACCTCGCGCGCCACCGTCGTTACCTGATCGGCAAACGTTGCGAGCGTATCGGTCATGTTGTTGATGGTGTCGGCCAGTTCAGCAATCTCGCCTTTTGCCTCCACCGTCAGTTTTCGTTTGAGGTCGCCGTTCGCAACCGCGGTCACAACCCGTGCAATACCGCGTACCTGATCCGTAAGGTTGCTGGCCATCGAGTTCACGTTGTCGGTCAAGTCTTTCCACGTTCCGGCGACGCCGCGGACGTCAGCCTGACCGCCGAGTTTTCCTTCGGTACCTACTTCGCGCGCCACGCGCGTAACTTCCGAAGCGAAGGAGTTCAACTGGTCCACCATCGTGTTGATAGTGTTCTTTAGTTCCAGAATTTCGCCCTTAACGTCGACCGTGATCTTCTTGGATAGGTCGCCGTTGGCGACTGCTGTGGTTACGTCGGCAATGTTGCGCACCTGACCAGTGAGGTTGC
>JACCVY010000245.1 GCA_013697915.1 Blastocatellia bacterium
CAACCATATCTGGTGACGCAGCGGATGCGGGCGGGACGCCCGCGGTCCCAGTGAACAAGTTGAATCTTTGGATCGCGGCGGAAAGGCTGCCACAGTTCGAAGCCGTTTATCCTTTGCTGAAACTCCAACCACAGATAAAGGCGCCAGACAGTTTCAGCAAACAATGGACATTCGAAGAAGCGCTCGTCGAACTCTTGCGTGGTCGCCTTGAAGGACTTGGACCAGTGACGGTCCAAAGCTTGGCTGACTCGTCGGGGCTGAACACGAATGAGATTGAAACCGGACTGTTGCGGTTGGAAGCCGAAGGCTTTGTTATTCGCGGCAAATTTTCTCCTGGCGCAACCGAGACCGAATGGTGCGCGCGCCGCTTGCTGGCTCGCATTCACAGTTACACATTGAATCGCCTGCGGCAGGAAATTGAGCCGGTAACCACCGCTGATTTCATTCGTTTCCTTCTGGCCTGGCAAAAGGTTGCGCCGGATCATCAGATGGAGGGGCCCGAGAGCGTGCGCGCCATCATCGAGCAACTCGAAGGCTTTGAAGCGCCTGCCGCATCCTGGGAAGGCGAACTGTTGCCTGGCCGTTTGGCGGAATACGATCCAGCCTGGCTCGATGCCTTGTGCTTGTCTGGCGAATTAGTTTGGGCCAGGCTAACGCCGCCGGCAGCGCTTTCGGCATCGTCGCGCGCGGCCGCGGCTGAGAATGGGGTTGAGCGAGCGCGCGGTGCTGCTCCAGTACGCAACACACCCATCGCGCTGCTGCGGCGAAAGAACTTTGCGCTTTGGAATTCAGTTTTCCCGCAACCTTCTTTAAACGAGCTGGAATTCTCAACCACTACCCAAGCGGTCAAGGATTATTTGACGACCCGCGGCGCTTCATTCTTTACGGACATTGTCGAAGGCACAAAACTCTTGCGCGCGCAGGTCGAGGAATCTTTGGCCGAACTGGTTGCTAACGGGTTGGTTGTTTCCGACAGTTTTGCGGGATTGCGCGCGCTGTTGACGCCGGCGAGTCGCAAGACCCAAGCGGCCGCGAAACGAAAACACCGGCAGCCGGTATATGAAATGTCGAGCGCCGGCCGCTGGTCCATATTGCAGCGCGAGTCCGACAAACCTGTGCCTGACAAACCTAAGTTTGCCGAACAGCCGGCTGCGGAAACTGTGGAGGAGATCGCTCGCATTTTGCTCAAGCGCTACGGTGTCGTCTTCAAACGTCTGCTGGAACGCGAGGGCATCAGTCTTCCGTGGCGCGTGTTGTTGCGCATGTATCACCGGCTTGAAGCACGCGGCGAAATTCGCGGAGGCCGTTTTGTTGCAGGAATTTCAGGCGAGCAGTTTGCGCTGCCTGAAGCTGTCGGAATGTTAAGAGCAATCCGTCGCGCCGGCACGGGAACAATGGATTTTGGTTTCCGCTTCCCGGGCCAGATTCAAGAGCCTTCGCTTACGATCGGATTACCATCTACAGATGCAGCTCAGGAAAGTCTCATCTCAATCAGCGCCGCCGATCCATTGAACCTGGTGGGCATCATCACGCCTGGGGGACGCATTACCGCGTACACCTCAAATCGCATCCTCTATCGCAATGGCGAACCGATCGCCGTCCTGGAAGCCGGTGAGCCGCGTTTCCTCATTGAGTTGAGTCGCGCGATGGAATGGAAAGCAAAAGCGGCGCTGATGCGCAAAGCCACTCCACCACAGCTTCGTTCATACCTGCGCCGGCCAGCGTAAGTAGTTTCAAGTTCTAAGTTGCAAGTTTCAAGTCAAAAAAGTTTCAAGCCTCGAGACCTAGGCGCAGTCTTGACACTTGAAACTTGGAACCTGAAACTTCTTAGACCGGGCTGAGCGTGACGATCTCGGCGCGCTCGCGGGTGTTGTCAAGAAAAGCGTCGGTGTCGGTTTCGATCTTTGCTTCGGTCAGCGTTTTTTCTATAGTCGGACTTGCCTGTTCCAGCGTTGGCACTATCTGGCCCGGGGCGCGGGCGCGCAGGCGCGGCACATAAACGTCGCGGTAGTAATTGGCGATTTCGTTTTGCGTGATGACGACGAAGTTGCGAAAACGAAAGTCTAGATACTTTTCGATCTTTACCCGTTGCTCGACGATCTCATTCAGCTTCTCCGCGGTTAAGCCAACACTCTGCAAACGCGATTGAAACTCCGCCTGCGAAGGAAAGGCTTTCGCCAGCTCATCGCGCGCGGCGGCTATCTCTTCCGTCGTCGGCGCAATCGAAGGAAGTTTTTCCGCTTCCTGAAGAATAAGCCGCTGATCGATGACCAGACTGAGCGTGCGATTCAATTCGTCCGACGAGGGATTGACTAGCACCGTGCCCGGTTGCAATGCCATCTGCCAAAGCAGGTCGGAATAAGTTATCAGACAGACCTGGCAGCGAGTTTGGCCAGAAGCGTTAACGGTGGCGACCATCTTGTCGACGACCTGTTGAGCCTCGCAACGCGCAAAGGGCAAAGCGCTAAGAGCAAAGAGTAAGAAGAGCCGCAGAAAGGTCCCGCCCGTTCTCGTAGATCGAACGATGCTTCTGGATCGATTTATCGTTGCCACTTTATCCATCTCTATTCTCCTGCCCCTTACTCAATGCTGCGTCTTTGGTTCGCTACTCCTTGCTCTTCGCTCTTTGCCCTTCGCCCTTTGTCCGCTAGAACGTCTGCGTAAACCTAAAGTGAATCTGCGTTCGCTTCAGACGATAAGTTGCCGGTGTGCCGGTAAAGTCGTCCATCAGTCCACTTGGACCACGCTGTGGAATCAAAAACTGCGGCGGGTTCAACAGGAATCCATAATCGACCGCCAGCGCGCCGCCGAATGGAGTTTGAATTCTAAAGCCAAGTCCGACGGTGTTGGCCCAATGCGCGCGCAGGTTCGCCGCGTCGATGGCCGCCAGCAAATTTGCGGCTTGCGGCGTGGTGTCATGCTTGTGAAACAAGTCGCCGACGCGCCGAAAGACGTTGCCGCCATCGTAAAAAGGAACTGCCTGCAACGCTCTTGAAATTGGTATGCGTGCTTCCAGGTTGACGATCGCAAGCGCGTTGCCGCCGACGGGAACGGTAAACGGATTCAAAAACACTTGCTTCTTTTTTTGATTGAGGAACGGGCCTTGAGGAAGTATCACCTGGCGTGGGCCGGCTTCCTCGAACCCGAAACCGCGCAGCGTTGTGGAACCGCCGGAAAAAAATCTTTCACTGATAGGCAGCGTCAAATCAATTTCATCTATCTGGCCGTTGCCGTCGCGATCGCGCGGATTGAACAGATTGGCCAGGCCCAGCGTCGCATTTCCAGCAAAGACAGTTCCGCGAAAAGCGTTGACCTTGTAGTAAGTACGATAAGTAGCTTGCAGGCGGCCGAAGGAAAGATTGCCCCCTAGTTGTCTCAGGGCGATGGCGTAATCGACGTTGAAGAAGCTGCCGCGGGTCGCGTCCAACTGGTTGTAACGGCAAATTTCGCCCGGCGCTCCTGTTTCCTCATCGGGATTGCGCACGGTCCCTAGCAGGCCGCGCTCGCATCTTTCGCGCGTGTCGCGCACAAACGAAGCGCCAAACCGAGAGAGACGGACCGCCCGATCGGGTTGCAGGATGGGCTTAACCAGCAAACTCCCAAGATTGAACAGGCGCACGTCTTCATAGCTGTAACGAGCGAAAACAATCGAACGTGTCTTTTGACTAAGCACACGCTGAGTTTCGATCGTTGCGGTAAAACGATTGATGGTGGGCTGCTTGACCTTGATGCCAAACTCGTCAAGCGGATTTCCCTTCGCATCCAGTCGCTGCACAATGCCGAGCGTGCCGCGATCAATTGCCGAACGGAAAAAGCGCGTCACGGTCGCATCGCGCTGATATTCAACTGAGATGCCGAGCGGCGCGAACTGCCTTTTTCCGTAACGTGCAAAACGTGGATCGAGATATTCAAATCTCAGCCGCTGCTGCTGGCTGCTGACCCGCAGGCGCATGGCGCCCTGACGCAGCTTGTTCATCAGATTCACGTTGCTGATTTCCAGCAAGCCCAGCGCGCCTGTGTCGCTCGAGAAGCCACCGCCATAATCCATCACGCGCGGCTTCTTTTCTTCCACGTCGATGATTACGTCGCGACGTTTGAATCCGGAAACAGTTTCGCCGGCGGGTTCAGTGCGAATGATTACCTGCCGGTAAGCATCGGTTAGATACAATTCCCGTTCGCTTTCGGCGATGCGATCCGCGCGCAGCACATCGCCCTCCACTAGCGGTATTACGCGCGCGATCGCATCTCGTTTGGTACGTTGCGTTTTGGCGTCGCCGGTTACGCCGTTAACAATGATCCGATTGACGTAAACCTTGTCGCCTTCGTTCGTAATCGAATAAACCAGCCGCACCTGTTCGTCGCCATCCTTTGAGGGCAGCTCGACAATGGAATAGTCCATCTGCGCATTGACATAACCCTCGCGCGCGTAAAGCGCAAGCAACCGATCTCCATCTGAGCGTGCTTGCGTGCGCGAGTAAGGCGAGCCAGTGACGATTCGTAATTCGTCCAGCAGCCGCTGGTCGGTATAGATCTTGTTGCCGCGAACTTCGACGCCCGTGATGCGCGTCAGCTTTCCTTCGTCTACCTGGAAAGTAATGATCAGATTGTCACCGTTGAGCGAGACGCCCTGAAGCACGTCCGCATGCGCATGACGGTAACCGAGGTCGCGCATGTAGGCTTCGATGGTGCGCCGATCCTGCTCCAGAAGCGTAAGACTGGTATAGCCGCGACCGTAGCCTACAAATGGGATCAGCCCCAGCGCGCTTGCTTTTTGCGTTCTGAGATCAGCGGCGACATCCTGATAACTCAGTTTGTTTGTGCCGGTAATGCGAATGTCAGTGAGCTTGAAACGACGTCCGCGTTCGATGTCATAACGTATCTCAACGCTGTGGCCGCTGAGTGTTTCAGGATTCAGTGTTTCGCAGGTTTCGGCGGTGCCGTTCGTGCCAAGTTCCGAAACCGCGGGCGTGACGGTACAAACCGGCGTGACTTCGGCAAAGAAATACCCTTGCTCCTGAAGTTTGTTTCTTATGCGGCGCGCGCCTTCGACAATCGCCGACTGATCGATGTTGCCTTCGCGCTCGACCGGCAAGAGATCGCGCGCCGTTTTGTCGTTCATCGGATAATCCGGCACGAGGACCGTTACCGTTGGACCAACAGCGCCTTTGATAGTAATCGTTATCTCATTTTTTTCGGCGTCGCGTTCGACGCGGGCATCGTCGAGTAATGGCGCCAGGTTCCCCTTATCGATTATTGCCTGGCGAATTTTCGTTACGTCCCGGCCCAGCGCTTCACGCGTGAACGGCGCGCCAGGTTGCAGGACCAGCGCGGGCCTAATTGCCGCCGCATCAAAGCCGGTTATATTGATATTGAAGGCGGCAACTTTGGCCTGCTCGCCGGGCGCGATGCGATATGTAACTGTCGCGCGCGTGCCGGAAGGATCGAGTTGCTCGACAGGTTCGACCGTGGCGTTGAAATAGCCACGATCGCGCAAGTAAACCTGAAGCTCGTCGGCGTTGCGACTAATAATTTGTTTCGAAAGGCGCGTGCCTGGCTGACTTAGATTCAAGCGCGCGCGCAATTCATCCTGAGTAATCGGCACACCAGCGGTCGCTGCGATTTCAAATTTGACGTCGCCAATCTGCACCTGGCGCTGGATCACGAAACGAACGCGAATTGGTCCACGGTTATTTGGTGCGCTGTCAAACACTTCCACGCGCGCGTTTGCGACTCGCTCCGAATCGAGTAACGCTTGCAGTGAATCGCGCACAGCTACGGCTGAAAACGGCGTGTTGGGAATGAGTTTGATGATTGACAGAAATTCAACTTCAGCCGCCGGGTCAGAAGGCGACCCCTCAAAGGCGACCTCAATTGAGGTGATGGTGCGGCCTTCATATTCCTCTAGAATTGAACGAGCAGATGCACTAATAGAAGTGACAAGACAGATTGCAATTAGAATTAGCGCAGATTTGCAGGTTAGGAAGGGTGGTTCACCCCCGCCGTTTGAATGCCGTTCAACCTTGCCGGGCGCAAGGCCGGATCCCCAGCGAGACAGCTCCGCCAGGGTGCCAGGCCGACCTTCCCAACCTTGAAGTTCCCTCATCTGAATCGGCTTTTTTGGCAACCCCATTCCTAAAACCGTTTTCTAAATCTGATTTCAAAACTAAAGTTGTTGTTGCGCGCAGTCAGCTTTCGTGTAGACGCTTGCTCATACTGCGCAATGAAAAACAGACGGTCAGAGACGCGATATTCGATAGCCAGGATCTGATTAGGATCGGAAGTAACGTTCGTCGAATAGGTCACCGACAGGTCTTTGTTGATTCTTTTTCCCACCGTCAGGCGGGCAGCCGGAGTTGAACCGCTGCTACCAATTACCGGATTGATTTCGAAACGGCTTAAGCCAAAAATGCGACTGGTTGCGCGTTGCGCGGGGGCATTGATGAGCGCATCGGTCAACAGGCTGGTTGCCGTTCCCAGACCCGATTGCGAAAGGATGGAGGTGCTGGTGTCGCCGCTGGACAACTGACCCGTTGTGATCAGCGATACGACATCCGCTTGCGGCAACGCCGGTTCAGAACTCACGATCGCCTGCGGTTGGGAGAGCGGGCCATTGAGGCCAACGGTTACGCGATAGCCGCGAATTACCGCTTCTCCCTGAATGTTGACAAGAGGATCGGCGTTACGCTGGGGCGGCAGGTCCACCAATGCGCGAGTGATCTCGTAACGGTCGTTGCGGAAATTCAATGTGCCGCTGGTAGCAGTGATTCTGCCGGAAATTACCGGGTCTTTAACCGGACCATTAACCTGCAACGACACTGAACCAGTAAGGTCCGCCAGGTTGTTGTGCACCACTAACGCATTGCGACCTTCAACTCTCAGGTCGCTAAACAACGCCGCGCGCGTCAGTTCAAGTTCGCCGCCTTCTTCGATCGATTCTTCGCGCCGAAAATTTATCAGGTCCGCGAGTTCGATATCTTGAGTGTATTCGGTGCGCCGTACGTTAACTACACCGCCCACAAGTTGTTCGCGCGCCGATCCGCGAATTTCAAGATCCAAGTCTGCGGTGGTGCGAAAATTTTGCGGAAACGGAACGGTAACTTCGTCGCCGTGAATATTGAATAAGAAACGAGAAACGGTCAGTCCTTCGAGCAGCGCGCCCCCGGTGATGCTGACGTGACCGCCCCCCATGGTTCCCGTCAACGAATCAATCTGGGCCTGATTGGACGTAAACCTTACCAACGACTTCAAATTCGAGATGGTCCAACGATCATTTCCGAGCAGGAGAGAGATAGAACCGGCGTTGACAGAGGCGGTGCCGTTTAGCCGCGGCGTCTCATAACTTCCCGTGACGCGAATCGCAACATCGGCCGAGCCCGAAGAGAAGAAATCGGGTGACAGGCCATTCAAAGCTCTCAAGTTGAGCTGGCCATCAACGGTCATGCTTTGTCTGCCGCCGGGCCCTACGGCCAGAATTCCGCCAAGCGTGACGTTCGTGCCGGGACCAGTGAACTGCGTTTTTTCAAAGGTCAATTCGCTCGGCGAAAACTGAACAATCAAAGGCGAGGTTGCATTGAGTTGCACGTCTTCGATTCGGAAACTTAACTCCGAAAGATTTAGAGTGCCGTGCAAGCCGTCCTTTGAAAAATATCCATCTTCATCGAGCAGGTTGCCGCTTGCCTTAAGCGTTCCGCTTGCGCGGCCCGTGAATTTGACGTCAGTCTGCGGCAAGAGCATTTTCAGCAAGCCGGTGAGGTCCGCATTGTTTAGCGTGGTTTCGATGTTAGCGGCAAGTTTTTCGCTACCCAGATTGACTTGCGCCGCAATCACCTGTGCCGGGCCAAACAGTCCGGTTGTAAGCGTGATGTTGAGTTGCTTGTTCTCGGTCCTGCCTGCCAGCGCCAGCGTGCCCGCCGGACGTCCATTGATGACGACGTCTTTGCCAACGCCGTCAAAAGTAATTTGGTAAGCAGAAAAATCCGACTCCGAAAGATTGCCAACAACATGAGCGCTAAAGTCAGCGCTGCCGGTAACATTTTCCAGGCCGGGCCGATCCGTCAGCGCCAGTAGCCGGTTCAACTGCACACCTTCAGCACGACCCTGCAGATCGAAAGCTTTGGTTGTCGTGTCATAGCTGCCGTTGGCAACGATGTGACCCGCAGTCAAACGCGCGTCAATATTTTCAATACTGACTTTTGAGCCGCTGAACGTCGCGCGCGCCACCAATGCTTCAAGTGGCTCGCCGCCTAGACGACCGGGACCGAAACGCAAATCAGCACTGCCACTCATCGCATTGGGAATGCCGGTGATTTTTATTTGGCCCGACGCATCAGCCTGCGTGTCGGCAAACTGTGCGCGCGTCGCTTTGCTGAGCGGCAGCGCGGCGATCAAGTTGCCGGCGTTGACGCGATCGAGCGTAGCTTCAAAGGTAGTGTTGTTGTCGCCGGTGCGCGGCGCGTTGAGCGTGAACTGCATGCCACCACCGTCGCGTTCAGTCAGGCGGCCGTTATCAATCCGCAACTCGGCCGCACTCATTCGCAGCGCCGCCGACAACGAACCCAAATCATTTCCGTTAACCAATAACGAGCCGAGTGCAATCTGACCATCGAGATCAGGTGAGCTTAAGCGTCCCTTAACTGTTCCGTTGAACGTCAACTGGCCGGCAAGATCAATGGCATAACTGCGCATCTGCTCTTCAACTTCCGGCAGCAAGCCTGAAGAAATCAACACTGCCTGCAACTCTGCCGCGTCAGATGAATTCAGATCGACGTTAAGATTTGAATCGCCGCTAAAGGCGAACTGGCCGGTTGCTTTCAGCCTGGTTGCGGTTGTTTGCAAGTCGACCTGGTCGATTAGAAACAAGCCGCGATTGGCGCGTAATGCTACGACGCCGGAAAGCGGAACGCGCCCGCTGTCCGTGGCAACACTATCGGCCGTGAACCGGGTCGTCAGCGTTCCGGTGGCTTGTTTGAAGTCGGTGCCGGGAAAAGTCAGATCAACTTGTCCGGTAGCTTTTCCCGCCAGCGGTACAGCGGCGCCGGCAAACGCGGTGAATGGGCCAGAAACTTCGATGTCGGAAAAAGTTGCGGCGATATGCGATGATGCGCCTTTAGCAATCGCGATGCGCGCGCTGCCGTTTGCCTTGCCCTGAAAAATATCGGCGGTGAAGTTATTAAGTTGAATCTCGCTGCTGGTCGCTATCAGTTTCGCAGTTGCCTGGCCCATATTCATCTGACCCAACACGCCGCCGCCGATGCTCAAGTCGGCGCTGGCTCGATAGCGGCCGGATGGTTCAACGACGAATACGGGTTTCGCCAGTTTCACGTTTTGAACCTGACCGTCGGCCAGCTTCACAGTGCCGGCGTTGATGTCGGCGGTCGAGCCTTCAATTCGTCCGCCGCGGAGCGACAGCCGCGCTCCCGCAATGTTGATGCTGCCAATCTCTGCGCCGGCCGCGCTGGTGCTTCCCACCTGCACGTCTTTAATGACCACACTGGTCACGCCATCGCGGCTGACGATGTCCAGGTTGTTTGCCGTCACTCCGTTGACTTTCGCACCGGACGCAGTGATTGTTCCTGCTCTTACTTTCGCGACTGTTGCGGTAGTTACATTTTTGTCGCTGCGTACCTGCAGGTCTGATGCCGTGATTCCATTGGCCCTCGCGCTGGATGAAGTAAGACTGTTGGCAATAAACTGACGCGACGATGTAGTCAGCACACCAGCGTTCATCTCGGCGCGCGCATCCTGCAGAATCAAGCCGGTAATCGTGGTGCCGTAACTTCGTTCCGCCGCCGCTCGCAGCTCGCCGAGCCAGCGAAAGTCTGAACCGGTGCCCATCACCCCGCCAACCAACTGCACGTTGTTTAGTTGAAATTCGCCGGCGCTGAGCAGCGACGCGACGGCGCGACCGTTGATGTTGTAACTTTTACCCTGGCCGGTGCCGTTGGCCGTAACATTCAAGCCCTGCAAGCGCACACCGGCGGCGGCCAGCGACTCTGACTTAATGCTGCCGTCAACTTTGTACTGATCACCGCGGCCGATGACCACACCGGCAAAGTTACCCGTGCCGCGCAGAGTAGTACCGGACTGAAGCACGTCGGAAAGCTGAGTGAGATCCACTGTCGAAGTGATATTCATCTGGTAACTCAGCGCGCGCCAGTCGTCCATGATTCCGCTCAAGTGCGCTTCGGCTACAGGCGAGCGCAGCACCAGTTCCTGAATCTCCGCGCGCGTTTCATTCATTCGAAGCTGCGCCTCGATGTCGATGTTGTTAATCGGACGGCCGTCATAGGTGAACGTGGAATTCGAGACAGACAGTGTCACCGGATGCAGCCCGATTTCAGGTGGGACGTTAGGGTCTTTCGGCAGGATTACTGCTTTCAGATTTCGAGCTTCTCCGGAGATCTCATGTCGGGCGTCTCCGTAGTGAATGACTCCGCTTCTGACTTCGATATTTGCAGCGGTATAAGCAAACAGGATGCGCCGGTTTGTCTCGGGCGGCGGAATATGGATGTTGCGGAAATTGGAGTGGCCTTGTTCGTCGAAAGTGACCCACGCTTCGAGTCCTTCAATTTTTAGATCCTTTAGCGTGATATTGCGCTGGAGGGTCAATGCATAAAGATCCTGGATTCGAACAGTAGCCAGCACCCTATCAATCTTGCCCAGCTTTTCTCCTGTTTGTGCATCGTAGAGTTCGACACCCAGCATCTCGACTGTTTCAGGTGGATAGCCGGCATGAAAGGTTTTGATCTCAGCTCGGATTCCATATTTAGCGAAAGTGTCTTTGATTTGCCCGGCGACGTAACGATCGACATAGCCCAGCCGGTAGACGATTAAGATAATCAGAATTAGCGCGACCACGCCTACGGCTGCGGCGATTGTGGCGATTACCAGATTACGTCGATTGAGAAAACGCCGGCGCCGGCCTTGCGGAGTCACTGGATGAGGACTCTGGGCATCGCGATTTGCGATCGCTTCCGCAGCAGGCGGTAGCGGCTCGTCAGTGTCTGACTGGAGCGCGTCCTTAATAGACTCTTTATCGCCCGGAGATCGAGAATCCCCGTCAGACTGTTTGTCGCGATCGTCTACACTCATAGGCTGCCAGCACCATTGTGGCCTGAAAGTAATAATAATGGGAGAGGGAATCCCGAAAAGCTAAAAAAAGAAGCCGTCCGAAACAAAGAAAGTTCTCGGAGCCGAGTGCCCGCTGTCACAGATGACGGACAGACTCAAATGCGTTGCTCTTTGTTCTCCGGTTTTTGCTCCCCGGACGGGTCTTTCAGATGCGCCGGTTGGCCCAGGGGGATGTTGCCAACAACCTCGAGCGCAAAACCTTCGAGTGCTGCTACTTTTGGGGGATGATTCGTCAGCAATTGTATACGACGCAGGCCGAGCTCATGAAGTATCTGCGCGCCTACGCCATAATCCCGGTGCGCGCCATAGCCGGTTTCGAGACTCGCCTCACGCTTGCCGACGTTGCGTTCCTGCATGACCGCGTAGGTGCGCAATTGATTTACCAGATCAAGACTGTGCTCGCGCTGCCGTAGATAAAGAACGACACCCTGCCCGGCCGCTGCGATTTTTTCCAGCGCTGCATGCAACTGAAAACCTGTGTCGTCGATCAATGAACCAAACATGTCGCAGGTCACGTTCTCGGTATGCACGCGAACCAGGACAGGCTCGTCGGTCCTGACGTTTCCCATCACCATTGCCAGATGCACGTCGCCGTTGATGACATTTTCGAAAGCGATTGCTTTGAACCGGCCATAGACTGTGGGTAGATCGGTTTCCACTGCTCGTTTGACCAGTGTCTCTTTGCTGATGCGATAACGCACCAGGTCAGCAACAGTGATCATCTTCAGATGATGCTGCGCCGCGAACTCTGTCAATTCCGGCAACCGCGCCATGGTTCCGTCTTCATTCATGATTTCGCAGATGACTCCGGCGGGATAAAGTCCGGCCAGGCGCGCGATGTCAACACTGGCCTCCGTTTGTCCGGGACGCACCAGCACACCGCCCTTTTTCGCGCGCAGTGGAAACACGTGACCCGGTCGCGCCAGATCCTGCGGGCGCGTTTGCGGATCGACAGCGGCCTGAATCGTTGTAGCCCTATCGGCGGCGGAAATGCCGGTAGTTACTCCCTTGCGCGCGTCGATGGAAACAGTGAAAGCAGTACCCAGGTATGAAGTGTTGTCGGCGACCTGCGTCGTTAGGTGCAGTTCATCGCAGCGCTCTTCGGTTAGCGGCAAACAAATCAGGCCGCGCGCGTGGCGCGCCATGAAGTTGACGATCTCCGGCGTTGCTTTTTCTGCGGCGCACACCAGGTCGCCTTCATTCTCGCGATCTTCGTCGTCGACGATTATCACCATGCGGCCTTCGCGTATCTCAGCAAGGGCGTCTTCGATGGAAGAAAACTGCATAACAATCTACGTTTTCAGTGTTTAAGAATCTGCGAACCAGGGTTGCTAAACCGTCGATATCCCCTGCAAAACCATAGAAGGTATGTTAACTCAAAACCCTGTGATGCGCATTCGGTCGCGTTTTCACCATTAGCAGAAGCAACAGGGCCGCGCTGGAACCCAATAGCGCGCTTACAATAAAAGCGGTTTGCGGTCCGCGCCAATCCCACAAAACGCCCATCAACAGCGATGCCGGCAACACGGTGATTCCAAACGCAAGGTTGTAAAGACCGAAAGCCGTGCCGCGTTTTTCGGGTGACACCAAATCAGCCACCAACGCTTTCTCGGCGCCTTCCGCAAAACCAAAATAGAGACCGTAGATAATAAATAGTACCCAAACTGACCAGGCGTTAGACACGAAAGCAAATCCTGCGTAGACGGCAGCGTAGAGGATCCATCCCGAAACAATCAGACGACGGCGTCCCAGCCGGTCGGATAGGTCACCGCCAAAAAGCGAGCTTACGACTTTGCTGACGTGTAGCGTGGCCCATAACAACGGAATGGCGACTACGGAAACCCCAGCCGTGCGAGCGCGCAACAACAGAAAAGCGTCGGAGGAATTGGACAGCGTGAAGAGCGCGACGATAAACAGAAAGCGTTTGAAGTTAGAATCAAAGCCTTTCAGCGAAAGTTTTACCGGCGCCACCGGAACAATCGTATCAACAGTGCCGCGCTTGAGTTTCGCTTCGCGAACATAAAACGCAGCCACTGCCACAGCAGCCATTGCCGGAATTGAAGCAGCAAGAAAGATCTTCTTAAACTCTCCGGCGCTCGGCGCGTTGCGGTCGACCGCGAACAGCAAGACGAGCAGGTAACCGAGCAAGGGCCCGGCAACGGCGCCAGTGTGGTCCATGGCACGATGAAACCCGAAGGCCAGGCCCCGCTCTTCGACACGAACGGCATCGGCGATCATCGCGTCCCGCGGGGCGCTGCGAATTCCCTTGCCAACGCGATCGGTCAACCGAACCGCCAGCACTTCATACCAGTTCGTTGCAAAGGCGAGCACCGGGCGGACAAAACTGGACAAGACATATCCGGAAACGACAAAGCTTTTCCGCTTGCCATGGCGGTCGCTGAAATAACCGGCAAAGAGTTTTAGCAGACTTGAGATTGATTCCGCCGCGCCTTCGATAAGTCCGACCACCCCGGGTGAAGCACCGAGAGTTAACGACAAAAAGATCGGCAGCAGCGGATAGATGATTTCGCTGGAGGCGTCGTTCAGCAGGCTAACCAGACTGATGGCAAAGACGTTGCGCGGCAACAGGCGATAACGAGACCATAAACCGCCGAGGCCGCGGCTTGTTTTGAGTGGCGCGACTTGTTCGACAAAAACGTCGGCCTCTTCATCGGTATCTGTCTTTCCCATGAATGCTCAACGAGAAGGGCTTCGCTTAGCTGGTGCCGGGCGTTGATGGTTTGAGGGCGACGCCGGCGAAGCCAGCCGGTTTCCCCACCACCAGAAAATTCCCACGCCAATTAAGGCCAGGAGAATTACGCCGACTATCGTCAGGCGCGCGGCCCAGCGGACTGCGAGTCTGGCTATCAGAAAGAAAATCGCCAGCAATATAAAGCCGGCGATGATGGAGATGGTCGTGAAACTCATGAATCTAAAGAATTCGACTGTTCAATTACTCGGGTTCTCGAGCTTTCCGGCTCTTGGTGTTGATGTTGAATCGCAACGATGATTATGATTTCGCTTCAAACTTCGTACAGGACACCGTAGGGAAATCGATTGATGACGCAACGCCGTACCCGCGGCGACAATGAGGACCAGGCTTCAGGATAGTGATTTATACGCTCCAACGCTTCTTCGACTTCTTCCGCAAACTCAGAACCCAATCCGGGGCGTTGTTCGTCATAATAGTCTATCGCGTCGTCAAATTCAGATTGAGCGGCGTCAAGAAAGCTCGTGTTCATTTAGCACGTCGCTGTTTGACTCGGTTAAAGACCTCCTCCGCCGGAACAGCCTTGAGCTCACCCCGATCATAAGCGTCGAGTCGGTCCTCCGCTTCGCGCGCCCACAATTCATCGATGTGAGGATCAGGAGGCTCTTGAAAGGTAGCCAAAAGCTGCTCAACCAACTCAGCTCGCTCTTGTGGTTGTAAGGCTAATGCATCCTTAAGGATTTGTTCGCTACTGGCAGACATTGGTTTTCTCCTTTCGGCAAACGATTATTGCTCCTCTTCAGGAAACAGACGCAAATAGGATTCTCTATCAAAGCGTCCCATCTTGTTTCGACTGATCAAAGCACTTGAGTATTGACTGTCTCCGAAAGAACCTGAAGCATGCCATATTAGCGTCACTCCCATTTCTGGCCGATCAGGATAAAACTCCACAACAACTGCCGCTATTGGCTTATCGCTCTTGTTGATTGCCGGGTAGATGATTTTCTCAAATACTTCGCCGCGATCCTCTGGCAACGCCAAACCTTCCCTCTGAAAAACGACTGAAGGAACAGGATACTTTCTTATCTGAGAGTAAGGCATATACTTGACGTGCGAATTCTTGATTCTGCTCACACCCAAAGGGGGATGAGGTATATCTGCGGCACGCGCCGAGACTTCATCTCGTTCGGCCTGAGAGATAGCGCGTTTGTGCCGCGCTTCGGTTGAGAGGGTCGCGGTAGAAAGGATTGACAGCGTGTACAAGATACAGAATATGAATCGCGTCATTGAGACTACCTCCGATTATTAGACTGCGACATCGTCCCTCAATCTAACGTCCATGAGTTTGATTATGCGATCTTGCTTATGACAGTTATTGCAATTGAATATCAATGGTCCCCATATGGTTCGTCCTGGAGTCCCAAAGACATTTGTCTTCGCTGAATCTTTGAAGACCCAGACATTGTCGGCTCCGCATTTCTCACAAATAGCTTGACCCTTTTCTGGGAGATGTGCGCGGGCTCTTAAGGTTAGATCTTTCAACCCTTGCGGAGCGATGTTTTTGGAGTCCTGTTCAGTCATACGTTGCTCCAAAAGCCGCGCGTGATTCTCTCTGTGACTTTCTGCTTCTAATTACTGTTTCTTATAACTCGCTCGCACTACCGTTTTAATATTTCCGCGCACGTGAAAGTCACCTTCAATCTCGACGCTCAACGGATCACACGCGCCCACAAAGTCATCGAGGATAACGTTGATGACGTGTTCGTGAAAAATCTTTATGTTGCGAAATGAATTGATGTAAAGCTTCAGGCTCTTCAACTCGACGCAGCGTTCGTTGGGAACATACTCGAGGCGGATGGTGGCGAAATCCGGAAAGTCGGAAAAGGGACAGATTGCCGTGAACTCAGTAATCTCGAAGTCGATCTTGATTTCCTTACCGGGAAACTCGTACGCGAAAGTGTCGAGCGGATAGAGTTCCATTTCCGCGCGCGGAGCGGATTGGATATCGAGACCTTGCTGATTAACGGGCGCGATCGCGCTTTCCTCGGTTGCCATGGGTTGCTCCTGAAAAGGGAAAGGCGATCTTAACTGAGGCGGAGACCTACTGCAATTGTGTCGTCAAGATTAACGAAACCAGCCTTCTGCTACGCGTTCAAGCGGTACAGAGTACAAGCTTTAGCTTGCTCGTTGGCAACCACGCAACCTAAAGGTTGGACTCTGAACTTCTTGTCGCTCCCTTTTAGGTCGGCGTACTGCCTCGGCCAATAGTAAAAAACTTGACCAGCGCTACGCCCGCCACAAATCCGCCAATGTGTGCCGCGTAGGCCACGCCACCCTGTTGCGAACCGCCTCCCAAAACGCCCAGGCCGCTGATTAATTGAAACGCGAACCAGATGCCGACAGCTACGTAGGCGGGAACGTCGGTGAGAAAACGAAACATGATTACGGTCACGCGGCGTTTTGGATGCAGCACGATGTAGGCGCCGAGGACCCCCGAGATCGCACCCGAAGCGCCTAAACTCGGAACCAGCAAACTACTCTGATCGACAGCAAACATGACGGTGCTCAACACATGGGCCAGCGACGCCAGCACGCCCGTCAGCAGATAGAAAATCAAATACCTCAAGTGGCCCATGCGGTCTTCGACGTTGTCGCCAAATATCCAGAGGAACAACATGTTGCCGGCGATGTGCGCAATGCCGCCATGCATGAACATCGAAAAAATCAGCGTCAGGTAAACCGAGAATGGCGTCGGTTGCAGGCCGGGAATGAGAAGCTGTTGCCCTGTGACCGGCGCTTCGACTACGCGATCGGGAGTGCGGACGTCGCGGCCGGTAACGATCTCCTGCGGCACAGTGGAAAACGCGTAAGTGAATTTGTCGTTTGTGCCCAATTGCTGCAAAAACACAAACACAAGAATGTTGATTGCGATCAGAATGTAATTGACGATCGGCGTTGTGGTGCGATCGCTGTTGTCGTCGTAAAGTGGAAAAAGCATCTCAGCTTCCTTGCCGTGTGAATTGAAAAATCAGAGTAGTCAACCGCAAGTCTGTTACCAGTTCATCGGCCTTCATGTGCAAGTGTTCGCCCGGGCAAGCTTCAGCCGGGCGGCATTGCCACACCCGCATGAACAATCGCCGGCTGGTGTGGTTTCAAGAGTTCATATCCTTCTGAACGTGCGACGTATGTCGCCGCGGTAATGTCACCGACAACATTCAACGTCGTTCGGCACATGTCGAGAATGCGATCGACGCCGAGAATAATAGCAATCAGCGCTGGATTGACGCCGATTGTGACCAACACGCCGATGATGAAAGGAATCGATCCGGAAGGCACCCCAGCGGTTCCAATACCCCCGAGAATCGCAAGGTACACAACCATCAACTGCTGGCCCAGCGAAAGATCGATGCCGGCGAGTTGGGCCAGAAACAACACGGTCACGCCTTCATACAGCGCGGTGCCGTTTTGATTTGCAGTAGCACCAACGGTCAGCACGAAGCTGTTGATTTCCTGCGGCACACCTAAGTTCTCTTCGGAAACTCGTAAGGCGGTCGGCAAGGTCGCGTTGGATGAAGAGGTGGAAAAGGCAGTCAGAATTACGGTTTTTATCCGCCTGAAAAAGTCGATGGGCGACATTTTTGAAAGAAAATAAATCGATAACGAATAGACGCCGAACATGTGGATCGACAGCCCCAGCAGCACGGTTACGACAAACCAACCCAGTGCCTGCAATAGATCCAAGCCAAAGCGCGCCGTGTTGTTAAAGAGCAAACAAGCAACCGCGTAAGGCGCGAACCTCATGATGATTTCGATGATCTTCGCCGTGATTTCATAGAGCGCTTCGAGCCCGCGCAGGAGTGGCGCAGTCACGCTGATGGGAATCAGTGTGATGGCGATACCAATGATCAAAGCGAAGAACATGAGGTGAAGCATGTTTGGCGTGCCGCCTGAAGTCGCGGCACTCGGATTCGCGGGTACGCCGGCAACGGCGGCAATCGGGTTGGTAGGTACGATCGTTTCCACCACCTGCATTAGCGGCGAGGGAACAGTGCCGGCTTTCTTTGCTGCCTCAACCTGCTTCGACGCGTCAGTGCCGTAGCGTTGTTCGAGCGCCGCTTTGGTTGTGGCATCGATCCGCGTTCCCGGCTTGATAGTGTTGGCAAGCGTCAATCCGATTAATACCGAAATTGCCGAAATCACCAAACAGTAAGCAAACGACTTGAGGCCAACGCGACCGAGTTTGCGAATGTCGCCAATGCCCGCAACGCCAACGACGAGTGACGAAAAAACCAGCGGCACCACGATCATCAACAGCAGGCGCAGAAACAACTGGCCGATAGGCTGCGTGATGTTGTCGATGAACCAGACGACGCGCGGGTGATCGCCGCCAAACTTGTAATTGACTGCGACTCCGGCGACCACACCGACAGCCAGGCCAATGAGAATGCGCGTGTGCAGGGGCCAGCCTTTTGGCTTGTCCGGCGTCTCATCATCGAGGTCCGTAGTTACCTCACGCTCAAAAGCATCGGCGTCGATTGGCGGTTTGCTGTTGTCGTTGTCTGTGGGCATGTGGTTCTTGAGTTCCGAGTTCCGAGTTTCGAGTTCCGAGTTCCGGGTTCAGGGTTTCGCGTGTCAGGTTTCGAGTCAATTGCTAGTTTCGAGCCACCCTGCAAAGTAAGTTGGGTTTTGCTTGAAACTAATAACTCGAAACTCGGAACTCGAAACTCTTTATCTTCCCCAGCGCAACTTGTCGCGTAGCACATCGAAATAGTTTCTGTTCATCGGCTGAACGATATTGAAGGTAGTCTTACTTTTCCGAATCACAACTCGATCGTCAACCTTCAGCGGAAAACCGACCTGGCCATCCAGCGTTAACGCCACGTCTTCTTTGTCGGTCTTCAGACGCAGTTCGATGGTGGCGTCATCGGGAACGACGATAGGTCGATTAGAAAGAGTGAAGGGACAAATCGGGGTGATGACAACCGCATTCATGGAAGGAAAAATTACCGGCCCGCCGGCGGAAAGATTGTAAGCGGTTGAGCCGGTCGGTGTAGAAACAATCAAACCGTCGGCGCGAAACGAATTAACAAATTGTTCGTTTAGATAAGCTTCAATCTCGATGATGCGCGCCAGCGCGGATTTGTTAATAACCACGTCGTTCAGAACACGATGAACCGCTTGGGCTTTGCCGGGCAACTCGACCGACAGCATGACGCGCTTGTCCAAGCGATAATTGCCGGAAAGAATCGACTCCAACGCGGTGTATAACTCTTCAATACGAAACTCCGCCAGGTAACCAAGGCCGCCAAAGTTAATTCCCAGCACGGGCACTTCAGTGTCAGCAACCAGGCGCGAGGTCGCGATCATCGTGCCGTCGCCGCCCAAAACCAGAACAAGATCCACATTGGCAGCGAGACTTTCGGGCTCAACTTCGGTAACAGTGCAGCCTGTCTGTTTGGCAATTGCGTCGCGCTCAATTTCGGGCCCACCCACCAGCGTCAGGCCGCGCGCCGCCAGCCAGACAGCAAGCTCGCACATCGTTTTCAACGCATCCGGTTGATGCGCTTTGAGAACTACGCCGATGCGTTTTATTGAGTTCGTCATCGCGTTCTGAGTTAGACCACTAGTTCTGAAGTGATTGAAGAAAACGCCGGCAATGGTAACTGCAAGCGTGACTGCGGAGCAATATGCGAAGCCATCTCATTAGCACCGCGGCTTCAGCCCGGTGAAAGCAAACCGGAATTGACAGGAACCGTTTCTAACGGTTTTTGTTAGCAGGCGGATAAGAAGAAACCGTTGAAAACGGTTCAAGGAGTCATTTTTATACCTTGACCACCGGGCTGAAGCCACGGTGTTAATGAGATCGTTTCGCGTTCCCCGCGACCCGCAGTTCCAATAAGAAGCGATATAACAACCCAAACTTGACCACTACTCAGACTTAATCAGCTCAGGGTCGGGAAGGTGGGCGTGCACCCGCTGCTTGATCTTTTTCATAGAGCGCAAGGAATTCCAGATTGCCGTCAGCACCGCGCAACGGAGACTCGATTACATTTCGCTCCACCAGACCGAGTTCTTTAGCCGCTTGGTTTACTTCTTCAATTACCCGCGCGTGTTTTTCTGGATCGCGAACGATGCCTCCCTTGCCCACTTCGCCGCGGCCAACTTCAAACTGAGGTTTGATCAGGACAACCAAACGACTATCAGCTTTTAGAAGTGGAACAATCGCGGGAAATATTTTCGTCGCTGAGATAAACGAAACATCCATCACGATCAGATCAAAGTGTTTTTCGAAGTCAGACGGCTTAAGGTAGCGCGCATTGATACCTTCTCTTACCTCGACTCGCGCGTCGGTTCGCAAGCGCCAGTCGATTTGGTTGTGCCCAACGTCGATGGATACGACCTGACTCGCGCCATGTTGCAGCAGACAGTCGGTGAAGCCACCCGTGGAGGCGCCGACGTCGAGACAGTTAAGCCCGGCCGCGTCAATTTGAAATTCACGTAACGCGGCCTCGAGTTTCAGACCGCCGCGGCCCACGTAGCGCGACGTCGGGTCGTCGCCACCTTTAATACGGATTTCGGCGTTGGCTGGAATTGAGTCCGACGGCTTTTCGATGCGTTGCTCGTTAACCAGCACGATGCCGGCCATCACCATCGCCTGGGCTTTGGTGCGCGATTCAGCGAGACCGCGCTTAACCAGCAACTTGTCGATTCGCTCAGGTTCATCGGATCGATCGGATTTCACGCCGGGCAGTTTACTGCTTCTTAGGGTCTTTGTGGACCTTCGAAGATTTCTCGAATGCGGGTTAGATCATTACGAGATTTAGGGTCGCGGCTTTCGCGCTCCAACTCGCGTATACGCTTTCTTGCTTCTCTGCGAATCTTGCGTTCCTCGCGAGCTTGCATTTCCTCGGGAGTCGAAGGAAAGGTCAGCACGTCCACGCGCCGCGCAGTTGGTTTCCTGGATTCATTAGCAGAAACTTCTGGTTGAGGCGCTGCGGCTGGTGTTTGTCTTGTGCTGAGGTCAGTATTTGGATCCGCAGCCGACGTGTGATTGACTGCGGGCGCTGCGCTGAAAGCACCGCTCGTACCTGGAGATTCTGTGGACATCCCGTCAACTCCGGCGGCAATGCTTTCGGTGTCGAGCAATGCGTGCTCAGATTCTCGACTCGCATACGAGTAATAAGCCGCGCCGACAACAACGCCCAGCAGCATTGCGCCAGCGATGGTAGCGGCAAACACCCACCAGCGAGGAAAGCGCGACTGTGTTTGCGCCTCATAAGATTCCACTTCGTCAAGGGGTACGACGCGCCGCGCCGAAAGCACGGTGGCTTCGTCGTCAAAGTGAGGCTCGGCTAAAGGTAACTCGAGGCCGGTTTCGGCGGTCGTTATTTCTGATTCCATTTTGCTCCAAAATCCCTGCTTGCTGGCCGTTTAAGGCTCACTCGTTTGTCGCGGCGCTTATGTGGTAGCAAGCTGGGGGCCAAAAAGAAAAAAGAAAGTCGGGGTAGCTAAGTGGTTGCAAAAACGCCCAGCAGGAAATCGAGTGGGCACTATTCTGAACTAACCACGACCATATCGTGCATTAAAACAACGCGCCCGTCTGTTTCAGCAGTACGGGCGTGATTTGCTTATGTGTTGAGTCCGAACAAACTACCGGCTAACTTTATGGGGCTTAGCGCGACGATCGTCCAGAACGTCGATGCTTTCCTTAACGCGCATGTAAATGCCGTCGGCGTCCAATCTGTATTTCGCGAGCAGCAGTTTCGCATCACCATGTGTCACCAGCCGATCCGGAATGCCCATGCGAACTACGCGAACTTTGTCTTGCAGCCCGTTCTCTTCCAGTAATTCCAGCACCGCCGAACCAAAACCGCCGGCCAGGTAAGCTTCTTCAACTGTTACTATCAGCCGTTTGGTTTGGGCTAAAGCCAGTAAGAGTGGCGCGTCAAGCGGCTTCACAAAACGCGCGTTGACGACAGTCGTTTCGATCTTTTCCTTAGCCAGATTCTCGGCGGCCTGCAGTGATGGATGGACCATCGAGCCGTACGCAACGATTGCAATCTCGCCGCCGTCGCGCAGTATTTCTCCCTTGCCTATCTCGAGCAGCTTAGGTTCAGCATCAATTGCCACGCCGATGCCGCTGCCTCGCGGATAGCGCATGGCGGCTGGTCCCGCATGTTCCACCATGGTGAACAGCATATCGCGCATCTCGCCTTCATCTTTCGGGGCCATGAGCACCAGGTTGGGAACGCCGCGCAGATAAGCAATATCCAGGAGCCCGTGATGAGTTGGACCATCGCCACCGGCCACGCCGCCACGATCGAGACAAAACTTAACGTTGAGATTTTGAATGCAGACGTCGTGCACCAACTGATCAAAGCCACGTTGCAGGAAAGTCGAGTAGATCGCGCAGACTGGCTTCAGACCTTCGCACGACAGGCCGGCGGCGAACGTCACGCAATGCTGCTCGGCAATGCCGACGTCAAAAGAGCGATCGGGAAACTGTTCCAGCGCGGTACAAATGCCTGTGCCATCAGGCATCGCGGCCGTAAGCGCAACAATCTTTTCATCCCGGCCCATCAGCTCGGCCAACGTGTTGCCGAAAACTGTTGTGTAGGTCGGGGCGGCGGCCTTCGATTTAATGGCGTCGCCGGTGGTTAAGTCGAATGGACCAGTCGCGTGCCAGCGATAGTAATCTTTTTCTGCCCGCGGATGGCCTTTGCCTTTGGTGGTAAGCGCGTGAACGATGACTGGTCCATCCTTGACCTGCTGCGCTTCGCGCAAGGCGGCCACCAGCGCCCGCGGATTATGGCCATCAACATAGCCGATATATTTGAAGCCAAGTTCATTTACCAGCGCCCCCGGCAAAACCGCCGCAGCGATCGCATCTTTGACTGTCTTGGCAGCGTGATGCAGGCGCTCGCCGACGGAAGGAATGGCCAGCAGCTTCTCCTCAACTTCCTCTTTGAAACGATGATATTGGTGAGCGCCGCGAATACGATTCAAATAACCAGTCAAGGCTCCAACCGCGGGCGCTATGGACATCTCGTTGTCGTTGAGGACAACGATCAAACGACTCTTTAAATGCCCGGCCTGATTGATTGCCTCCATCGCCATGCCGCCGGCGAGCGATGCATCACCAATCAATGCCACAACGTGATGGTTCTCGCCTTTCTTGTCGCGAGCGATGGCCATGCCAAGCGCTGCCGACAAGGAAGTGGAAGCGTGGCCCGCGCCGAACGTGTCGTATTCCGATTCGTCCCGGCGCAGAAAGCCGCTGATGCCGCCATATTGTTTGATGGTCGGCAACTCGGCGCGACGGCCCGTAAGAATCTTATGAGCATAGGCCTGGTGGCCTACGTCCCAAACCAGGCGGTCGCGCGGCGTGTCAAACGCGTAATGCAGCGCGACTGCGAGCTCGATGGCGCCAAGCGACGCTCCGGTGTGGCCACCCACTCGGGACATGGTCTCAAGTATGTATTGCCGAATCTCGTCAGCAACCGGCTGTAACTGTTCAACCGCCAGGCGGCGCAAATCGGCTGGAGAATTTATTTTTTCGAGAAGATCCATTGGCGCGGTATTGTAGCGTGACGCTTCCGTTTTTTACTACTCACAAAATTTTTACGATTTGACCCGACAAAAGTGCAGCACTGCTTCACTTTGCCTTTATATTGTAAAGTACTCTGCATCGCTTATAAAAGTCAAACGCTATCTTTCCAGACCAACTCTCCACCTGCGCCGTCTAAGGAAAAGGGTAAAGCCCAGCGATTATTAACGAAGGAGTTTGAGGAGAAATGTACTCACGAAATAGCCTGGTCATAATTTGGGGGATCCTGCTCGCGCTTGGCACGGTTGCTGTCGCGCAACAAACGCGATCATCCGACACCGGTGCTCAGCTTAAGACACCGTCGGAGCGATTCGCTCAGCGGGGCGAGCCCGGAGGACGACGTGGAAGAATGGGACACCGGGGAGGCGTCGGTCACCTCATACGCGAATTGAATCTGACCGACGAGCAGCGCCAACAAGCGCACGCCATCATGCAGCGGCGTTTGGCAGGCACGAAGTCGCAGCGCGAAGAGTTGTTCAAGCTGCGCGAGAAAAGAATCGCCGGCACCTTCACCGCCGACGATGAAGCGCGAGCGAAGGCTTTGCGTCAGGAGATGCGCGCGAGTATGGAAGGCGTTCGCGCGGAGATGGAAGGAGTCTTAACTGCAGAACAGAAAACAAAACTGGAGCAGTTGAAGCAAGAGCGCAAAGCGAAGTTTGAGCAGCGCATGAAAGAGCGACAGGAATTTCAGAACAAGAATCCGCAGTAAGTAGTCGCTTAGTAGTCGAGAGCAAAGCCTGGACGCTGATATGTCCAGGCTTTTCTTATTAGTAGCACAGACTTTAGTCTGTGCTCTCCCAACAACACACAGACTAAAGGAAGATCCGAATAAGTCTGAACCTGGGTGTTTGTACCGCTTCGCGGTACAAATCATGTTCAGACTCGATCAGAGTCTCCTAAAGTCCGTGCTACCAAGCTAAGAACAGTTCCCGTCCTTAGACGGAGACGGCATCGCGTCCGATGTTCACAGTTGGCGGCTCACTGGTAGCGCAACAGAGATTGCTGGATTGCAAATTGTCCTTAAGGACCACAAACACTTCCCATTCGTTCCCGTCAGGATCCTGCACCCAGGATTTGTCCTGCGTCGCATAACAACAGTTGGTTTGCATTTCATCGCGCGTGATCAATCCCGCATCAGCCCATTGCCGGCTCGTTTGCAAAACATCATCCGTCGATCCCACCTGAATGCCGAGATGTGAGAGCGCACCGCGCTCGCTAAACGCCGCCTCATTCAAAGTCAGGTTTAGCGGCGGATTCTGCACGTCGAATTTCGCGTAGCCCGGCCGCACCTTGCTTGGCTCGATGCCCAGCATCTTTTTGTAGAACTCGATACTCTGCTCGACGTTTCGCACGTTCAACGCCAGATGCGCCTTCAGGGCCTGCACAGTTTGCTTGCTTTCCATGTCATCCTCCTCTATATTTCATATTCGCATAAGCGCATGTGAAGACAGAATACAGGTGGCATATATATCTGTCAAGCCGTATATGATAGTTTTTTATTAATGGCGGGTCAGAGAAATTCAAATCAGGAACCTTGGTGAGGCCGATTGGCCCGCGGTTCGGGCCATTTATCTCGAAGGCATCGTAACCGGCCATGCCACTTTTGAGACCGAGGCGCCCGCGTGGGAAGCCTGGGATTTAACTCATTTCCCTTCCCCCCGGCTGGTAGCAGTTTCAGCCAAGGGAGTGATTGGCTGGGCGGCCCTCGGGAGGATTTCAACTCGCGCGGTTTATGCCGGCGAGGCCGAAGTCAGTATCCACGTCGCCGAGGGCAGTCGCGGCTTAGGTGTGGGGCGCACGTTGTTGCAAAAGCTGATTGCTGATTCGGAGGCCGACGGTCGATTGAAACCATCTGTCAGAACCTGGGATTTGAACGCAAGATCCGGATAGAGTTTGGCTGGATTCCACCGTAAAGTTCAAAGATAAATTGACCGGAATTCAGGTGGAAAAAGGAACTCCTGGTGGCTCAAAATCGTAATACTTAATTGCAAGTACACCATCTAAAAGACGCATGGCAAATAACCAAGACAACATCGCTTTTCTGTTCAAAGCACTGGCAGACCGAACCCGTTTGCGACTGATCAATCTCATCGGCGAAGACGAGGTATGCGTCTGTTTCTTTGTCGAAGTTTTGAAAATCAATCAACCCAAGATTTCGCGGCACCTCGCTTACTTAAAACGCGCCGGTGTGGTTTCGGCGCGACGCGACGGCAAGTGGATTCATTATCGCATTACTGAACCGCGCGACCCCCACGCTGCCAGAATTTTTCGCGAAGTGAGAACCTGGCTGGCCGGCCATCCGGCGATGCAAAACGATCGTTCTCGCTTGCAAAAGATATGTTGCGCACCACGACTCCCCTTACAGCTACAGAGAGCTCCACGTCCCGCCAGCATGACCGCCTGAACCAGGAAGGAATCACGAAATGGCTACCGCAATTGAGCCCGTACTACGCAATCAATTAGTCGATCGGCGCGAGAAGTTACAGGCGGCAGCAAACGGTTTTCATCGTCCCGCCGAATTAGCACGACTGCTTAATGAAGTGGATGACGCGCTGCAACGCATGGACCTTGGAATCTATGGGTTGTGCGAGGTGTGTCATGACACAGTCGAAACCGAACGGTTGATTGCCGATCCGTTGACGCGTGTTTGCATAGATCACTTATCGGCAAAAGAACAACGCGCGCTTGAACAGGATCTGGAGTTGGCGGCGCAGATTCAAGCCGGACTTTTGCCGGCGGCGTACAAGAGCAGTGACGGTTGGGAAGTTGCTTATCATTACCAGCCTGCCGGCGCGCTCAGTGGGGACTATTGCGATCTCATCAACGGCAACGATGGCTCGTGGATGTTCATGGTCGGAGACGTGTCGGGCAAAGGCGTTGCCGCATCGATGTTGATGGCCCATCTCCAGGCAATGTTTCGCACGCTAATCTCGATCAATCTGCCGCTTGAGCAAATGGTGGAACGCGTCAGCCGTGTGTTTTGCGAAAGCACGTTGCCTACTCAATATGCAACGCTGGTTTGCGGCCGCGTTGGTAACGATGGTGAAGTCGAAGTTTGCAACGCTGGACATTTGCCGCCTTTGCTGATTCAGAACGGCAACGTGCGTACT
The DNA here is from genome assembly GCA_013697915.1 of Blastocatellia bacterium. Taxonomy (GTDB): domain Bacteria; phylum Acidobacteriota; class Blastocatellia; order Pyrinomonadales; family Pyrinomonadaceae; genus PSRF01. The sequence continues at coordinate 26,558 of JACCVY010000245.1, forward strand.
CTTGCAGCTACGGGTTTGCCGGTCGGCGTTTTTTGCAGCGAAAGTTTTTCTGTCAGCAAGTTTCAAATGGACATTGGCGACTCGCTGTTTCTCTACACCGATGGTTACTCAGAACTGACTGATGGCAACGGCAGTGAGTTTGGAGTTGAGCGTCTTTCGCGGCTGCTGGAAGGTAATGGAAAACTCGCGCCGCGCGCGTTGATTGACCTGAGCATTCGCGAGCTAAGCGCGTTTGGTGAAGGCCGCGCACCAACCGATGATCTGACACTGATGGCAATTCAGCGTAGGAGTAACTGAACTGGTGATCATCGGTTCTATCAGAACACCCGCAAGCTTGTCGGAAACTTGCGGGTGTTTTATCTTGGCATCAAAAGGCCCTTTACGAGCGGATCAGTGTTGGCCCACCAGAAAGACATCCCAAGCCCAGCGGCCCACCCGCGCATGCCGGGCGTCATCAACCTTCGCTCGATACCGAAACTGATTACCAAAGCTATCAGTCCGTCTGGATTGTTTGACATCAAGTGAAATGGAATCTACTCCCAGTTCAGGCAGCGTGTGCAGCTCAGCGGGCTCTGAGATTCCATTGTGATTCATGTCCTGCCATAGACGCAGGCTCGAGAAAATTGCATCTCGACTATCTATCACATGATCGCCATTGCCGCCGTTTACCCTCTTGTCATACTCGGCGAGTGCCATGAATCCGTTCGGATCGGGCATGGCGGGCTGAGGCGTGAAGTTACCGAATAACTCCGCGCCACTGTCAATTGTGCCGTTACCGTTGCGATCAAGTGCAAGCCACGCGTCGTCAGAGCCCGGCGCCGTCCAGGCAATGTGCTGGGCCAGACCATCACTGCTAAGGTCAAAGTTAACGCCGTTAGCTGCGTCAGTCAGGTCGAAGCCGTTGCCTTCTATGTCTATTACTATCGGACTGCCAGTACAGACACACTCACACCATGACGTACTCCAGTGTGAAGCGAGAGGGCATCCTCCTTCCGGCGGAAATTCACAAACGCCAGCATCATATGGACCAGTTCCGGATTCCATATTGCAGCCTCGATCTTGCAGGGTGAAAGTACCCTTCAGGTTGATTGTATTGTAAGTGCCGGAGGTTCCCAGAGTTCCATGCTCACCAAATCCTAGATCGCTATACGCAGTTGCTGACGCACCGTCTACCGGGTTGGAAGATGAACAGTTAAATGTTGACGCTTTTCTTCCGGCGTCTCCTCCGGATCCAGACACTCCCGGAGCGCCTCCGGGCCCCGCGTCACCGGGGAGGCCACCGCCTCCTCCCCAAGTAGAAGCGCTGATAGTTCCGATGAAGTTATCGGGTTGAAGTACGGTAATATCAGCCCCCGCTCCCCCAGGCCCTCCTTCTCCGCCCTGGCCTCCAGTGCCTCCTCTGCCTCCCCGCCCGCCATGGCCGGCGCTCCCACCACTCCCGGCTCCGCCCTGGCTACACGGGCAATCGGCTCCATTGCCGCCCGCACCTCCCCTTGCGCCGGCTCCGCCGAATCCTCCTGTGCCACCCGTCCCTCCCTTTCCTCCCTGGCCGCCGTTGGCGTAGAAGTTATAAGTTCCTGTCCTGGTAGCGATAGTGGCAGTGATGGGCGTGGCATTGCCGCCATCCCCTCCCTTGCCTCCCGGAAACCCGGTAGTTCCTGTGCAGCCATTATTGCCGGGAAATCCGGGCATGCCATCAGGGCTGCCGCAAAGTCCATTGACTCCCGCCGTTGATGGATCGGGTGCTCCATTGCAAGTTGGTGATCCAAGATCGCCCGTTTGCCCGAGGCTGCCGATGCCTCCGCTGTGATCTGTAGTGCCGCCTTGAAAGGACGTCTTTACAAACGAAACCTTGGTTCCACTCTGTTGCTCCCCCAACCATTCCTTATAACCTTTACCGCTGGTATCGATCGTGAGGCTCCAACCTTCTTGCAGCAAACTCGGAACAAACCCTTTCAGCGATGCATGGTTCAAACTGGTCGTTGAGAACCTCACCCCTTGCTGGCTCATGGCAGACTCCAGCGTCGTGCCCAAAACTCCTTCGGCTACGACCGGAAAAAAGTAGACGTTATAGTTGCCCTTGATTAGGGCATCGCGTCCGTCAAAGACTACCTGGTTAGCCAGGATTACCGTGTCTCCCGTGAGCTCGACCTTCTCAGGCAAGTATAAGATGTCGGCAAGCTGCAAACCCTTCAGCCGGTTGCCGAGCCGGCGTGACATGTGCATCTCCGGCATCTGAGCGAGCTTTGGACCCAGTAATTCTTTCCACCGCGTGCTCAACAGCAAGTCTGGATCGAAAGGCACGCCGTGCCGTTGAAGTAATTCTCGCGCTGGTTTGAAGTTCTCGACCAGTCGAGCGCGGCGCTCCGCCTGTGAAGGCCACAAATCCGGGTGCGTTGGGCGAGTTTGTTGCGCAGTTACTTTGGCATCATTGGTTGAAAGCGGGATTGTCGGCCAAATCATTAAGGCGGCGAGGCAAAGCGCCAGCGTGATTGTTTTCGCGAGGAAATCGTTAGATGAGGATCTTTGTCCCTTCTTCATGTTTAAGCTCCTTTGGTTGAGGAAAGTTCGCAAGGTTAGAGAAAACTGATCCAATTCATTGCGGCGGAATCTCTTTCGTTGTCGAGCCTTCGGCGGTTTATCAAGAGTGAAGCAGGGTGAACAAGACTCTTGATTTGTAAATCAGGATGATTAGCGTATTCCCTCCTTGCCAGTGAGTCAAATATCCTGACTGGCTCAGTCTGGCAGACTTGTTACCTTGACAATCCGCAAGTGCCGACTAGAATAATTTTTCGCGTGCTCGCCGGAGATGTGGCCGAGTGGCTGAAGGCGGCGGTTTGCTAAACCGTTAAGGGTCAAAAGCCCTTCACAGGTTCGAATCCTGTCATCTCCGCCAGAAATACAGAGGTCAGAGATTAGCGGTCAGA
>JACCVY010000253.1 GCA_013697915.1 Blastocatellia bacterium
ACCAGCGGGGGCAAGCCACCCTTCCCAACCCTGAGACGACGATGTGGTGTGACTTAGACAATGCAGATTACTAAACGGATCTTCATACTCTTCACGGTACTTCTTGGCGCCTGGGTTTGCGTCCCAGCGAAAGAGGCACAACCTTCCGCCGCCGATCCGGTCTTGGAAGAACGCGTGATGAAGTTGTCGCGAGAATTGCGTTGTCTCGTCTGTCAGAACGAAACTCTGGCGGATTCGCGCGCTGACCTGGCGGAAGATCTGCGCAATCAGATTCGCGAGCAAATGAAAGCCGGCAAGAGCGATAAAGAAATAATCAACTATCTCACTACCCGTTATGGAAAGTTCATTCTCTACAATCCGCCGGTTGATCCAACCACCTACCTGCTGTGGTTTGGTCCCTTTGTTTTATTGCTTGCTGGGCTGCTTTTGTTGTTTCGTTATGTGAAACACCGCAGCGGCCTGATTACGGAATCGCCTTTATCAGTAGAAGAACGGCGCCGTGCGGAAGCATTGCTCGCTGCTGAAAGCGGAAAGGAAACGGCGTGATTCTTTTTTGGGTGATATGCGCCGTCATGGTTGCCATCGCGCTGGCGTTCGTGCTGCCGCCGCTGCTCGCGACCGAGAACGTCAAGCCGGTGGACGAAAGCAAAGAATCAAATGTCGGTGTTTATCGCGATCAACTAGCTGAACTTAAAGCTGACCTGCGCAACGGCATCATCGCTGAGGACCAGTATCAGCAGGATCGCGATGGAATTGAGCGCCGCATGCTTGAGGATGTATCTGCCTCCGGGGACACTGCGGCTAAACCCGCACTCGCCAGCTCGGATCGCCGTCCAGCTTATGCAGTCGCGTTCGCTATTCCGCTGATTGCAATAGGGCTCTACTTGCAAGTTGGCAATCCGAGGTTGTCCCCACAGGGTCGTCCCGAGCCGCCGCCGGAATCGCCCTCCGCTGAGAGTTCCCAGCCCGACTCGCAAATGACGCAGCCGAACATACAAGCGAATGTCGCCGCTCTCGCGAAACGCCTTGAACAAAATCCGAATGATGTTCAGGGCTGGACCATGTTGGGTCGCTCGTACACGAGCATGGAAAAATATCAGGAAGCGAGTGACGCGTACGCTAAGGCGACCGCGCTGAAGCCGGATGATGCTGATCTCTGGGCCGACTATGCGTTTGCGACGGCCATGGCCAATGGCCAACATCTTCAAGGAAAGCCCCAAAAGCTGATCGCGAAGTCATTGCAGTTGGATCCAAACAATGCCAAGGGGCTGGAACTCGCGGGCAGCGCCGCCTTTGAAACAAAGAACTACAAGCAAGCGATTGACTATTGGCAGCGGCTGTTGGCGAAGACCCCGGCTGGTTCGGAATTAGCGCAGACCATCGCGCAAAGAATTGACCAGGCCAAAAAGTTGGCTGAGAGTGGTGCTAAATAAGATTTCTGTAATACAGCTTTTGCATCGATTTAAAATATTCAAAAATGAAAACCTCATGGTCAGGATGGGTGGCTTGCCCCCGCCCGTTGAATGCCATCCCGGCCAGGCGGGGGCATGCCCCCTTCCTAACCATGAGACAATGCCGATCTGTTTTCGACTCTGAGAACCATTACACATTCAGCAAGGTGGCATGAGGGCAGTACCACATCGCGGCAGCGAGTGGGTATCCTGGAAACATGATCGACGCTAACCGAAAGCAATGCAATACCATCAGCAAAGGAGATACCGATGTCAGACCAAAACCGAAAAGTTGTTGATTGCCGACTTCATCCCAGCGAAAAGAACTGCACGCTGAGCATTGAAGGAACGCAAGATGAAGTATTGGAAGCGGCCACGCAACACGCCATCACCGCACACGGCCATACAAATAGTCCCGAGCTGCGCGAACAAATAAAAACCATTATGAAAGACGCCGACAAATAATGACTCGAGACAATCTTCTTTTTGCGATCATCGGCGTGCTGCTCGGTTTCATCGTTGGCTTCATCTTTGCCAGCACGATGAGCCAGCGTTATGGACCAACCGCCACGCCGGCGCTGTCAGCCAATCAAACTCTGCCCGCCGATCATCCTCCCCTTCAGGGTGGCGGCGACGACCAGCACAATCCGCAACAAGTGTTAGCACAAGTGCAGGCGGCCCTCGCCAAAGCGCGCAGCAATCCCAAGGATTTTGACTCTCAGGTGACCGCCGCCAAGCTCGAGTATCAGGTGCAACGTTACGATGAAACGGTGGAGTTCTTATTGAAAGCGAATCAGATCAAACCCGACGACTATGAAGTGTTGGCGATGTTGGGTGAAGCAAATATGGAAGCCGCGCACTATGATCAGGCTGAGACATGGTACAAAGCGGCGCTGGCAAAGAAGCCTGGCGACGTCAGCGTGCTCGCTAGTCTCGCGTTCATGTATTTGCAGAAGGGCGATGCTAAGGGAGCCGAGAAAGCAATCGCGAATCTCGAGAAAGCAGACCCGAGCAATCAGGATCTGCCGCAGTTTCGCGACAAGCTGGCGAGTTTGAAATCAAGTGAGAAGCCAAAGTAGTGCTCAAGTGTCTTCGACGCGTAGCGTCGGTATGAGTTTAGCCCGGCCTTTTAAGGCCGGGAAAGATAAACAAAGTATTAGCGTCGCGTAGCGACGGCTGAAATTAGCGCGAATTCAATCAGTCGCTACGCGACGAGAACCCGCCAACATCTAGTCCCGGCGTTGAAACGCCGGGCTAAACTCATACCGACGCTACGCGTCGAAGACACAGAGCTTTCTTGGTTGTCTTTTTCTTTTACGATCCATCATCCTGCTAAGAGTCTGCCTACGGCGCGATCGACATCCGCACTACGTTTGCCAGCAATACTCTTTCAGTCTTCCCATCCTTTCCCAAAATAACAACCAAACCGTTTTCCACCGTTACGCGGCGCACCGCGCTCATGTAGTGTTCGATTAATGTGCCGTCATTGGTTTCGATTACCAGGCGCGGGCCGGTATTCGGTTCCGCCTCTGGTGCTGGTTCGGTCTTGCGCGCAGTTGCAGTCGCACCTCGCCGCGAACCGCGTCGTCTTGGCGCGGGCTTACTTTCAGCCGCTGGCTGCTCGGCCGGAGTTTCGCTGGAAGTAACTGCCGGTGATTCTGTCACGGCGATTCCTGCCGGTTGTTCCTGCTTGGTAGCGGGAGTGCTCTTGCTGCCCCGGCGGCTACGCGGGTTGCGCGCAGTCTTTGCTGTCGCCGGTTTTGTTGCTTCGGCGGGCTGCGTTGGCGTGGGCTCAGGTGTTGGTGCGCTTGCAACGGTTGGCTCGGGCGGCTCTTCGATACGCGCGCCGACCGAGGAGACTCTTCTCCCCTTCTTTCCACCGCGCGTGCCCGATGCCGCGGGTTGCGCCGAATTATTTTCGTTTTCAGCGACCAATGGTCCGCCGGCTATGGGCTCAAAGGCGCCGCCAAAATGAATGCGATAAACAGCGTCGTCATCGTTTGGCGTGCGAGCTTCGACACGCAGGATTAGGTCGAGGCGCTGCCGCAAATAAATGCTTTTGGTAATTGGCGCAGAACTACCGGCATAGATCGTGAATTTCAAGAGTGGTCGCAGACCCACCGCCGTGAATACATCCACGTCGCCGTTCATGTTACGGCTGTCCACTGTGATCAGCAGATCTCCCGGCGTTCCGGTAAACGCATAAAAATGATCCGTAAGTCGCGAATCACCAAGATCGCGCGCGGTGATCGCGGCACTCACTTCATTTGTGCGAACGGGGACCGGCGCGGCGATGTCAGTTGATTGTGCATGCACAACCAGGAAGGGCGTCACCAAAGAAAACAACAACAGTGTTCGCAGTGTGATTCCTATCTCGTAAGCCTGCAAAGCTCTTTTCATAAGCATTGACTGATAAATGGACTTCAGAGTTAATGACTCTTATTACTCCGCTCAAGAATATCAGATTTGAACATCGAACCGAACGTGACCTTAGCGGCAAGACAAGCCACGCGGCTCTGCCGCCTTCCGTGCGGTGAGGCTAAGCCTCACCGATCACCCATCACCACAGTCTTCCTCGCGAAGATTAGTTTAAAATGTTAGCGGTAAGCCATAGGCTTACCGCAGGGAACGCGGCAGAGCCGCGACCGCCATGAAATTGAAAGGAATACGTTTGAGTATTCCTGCTATCCTTAACCAATGCGCAAGTTTTTATTCCTTTTAGCATTGATGTTTTCATTCGCTTCGCAAGCGGACGCTCAATCCTGGACAACAAAACTCGATAAGTCCGTGCGCTTTTACCAGACCACGGACATGGGTGTCGTTATCGTCGGCACCGAAAAATCTATTTACGCGGTGGATGGCGCGACCGGCGACGTGCTTTGGCGGCGCAAGGATGTCGAGCTTGATGAAAACGATGTCGCGCCGGTGCCGGGTTCGGATTTGCTGCTGCTCAGTTTTGAAAAAGGAGAACGCACGCGTGTCGAAGCTGTCGATTTAACGACGGGCACCCGCATTTGGCGCAGCGACAAAATGAAGGGCGGCCTGATGCAGATGGCAGTTGCGCCTGAAACCAATTTGCTTGCCATCGTGCTTGCAAAGGATGCGAAAGGCCATGCGAACGATGGCGTCAAACGACACCCGCTCTTGCATGTGCTTGATCTTGGTTCCGGCAATGAGCTTTGGAAAAATGAGTTGAGCGAAGTCGAGTTGATGCCGTCGCGTTGGCCCGATGGAAACAACGAAGTCGAATTCACCCTGGACAACTATCACGCTCCGGTTTTTGCCGGCGGCCGGCTGTATCTTTTCTATGAAGGATTGACGTCGTTCGATAGGCAAACAGGAAAGTCGCGCCTGCGCGAGAAGTTTCGCGTGAACGAAGAGGGATTGGCGTTGACGGAAGCTGATCCGATTTTCGCGGAGAGCTTCATCTATAGCTCGAGTCATGGACGCGTGCGCGCCATCTCGCGCGAGAGTGGTGACACGGTTTGGGAAGCCAGGGATCTTGGTCTGACTCCCGAAATGATTTTAGTTGGCGAAACGCTGTATGTTCGCACTGGCGGCCAATTCACTCGCCTGAAAGACGGCGAGACAATTGAGCGCGGGCCTTATGGCGTCAGCGCAATCGATACGCGCAAGGGCAAAGTCCTCTGGCGTTACAAAGGCGCGGACAAAGGCATCACGAATCTTGTGTTGCCGGATGCGCAAACGATCATGATTGCTGATCGCGATGATCTGATTAGTATTGATGCAAATAATGGCAAACGACGCGCGCGCGTCAAACATGGAATTGAGCGCGCGTCTTTTGGACTCCTCAACGAAGGCGGCAACGTAGTGATCGGTGGTCAAAACGAGCTCGCAGCGTTTGATCCGTCCTCCGGTCGCGAACTGTGGCGCGCACGTCACACGCCACCCGGCCGCGGTATCCTGCGAACGGTTGCGGCCGTGGCTGCGCGCGCGGCATCGCTGTATTTCCGTTATGGAGGAGTGGCCTCAACTGCTTTTCGCGGCATACAAATCGCGCAAGTTGCCAGCAGTCTTAGTTTTTCAGGGCTGGTGACGCGAACTTCTATTTCCAATTTGCAGGCACTCGCCACCAGTTCAGCTCGTAAATACGCAACGCGTTACGCCACTTCCCGGTTCCGTGCTTTCGGTGCGCTCGCGCGCGTCCGCGCAAATTTTTCAGATGCCCTCTCAACCAGCCCAATCCTACCTACTCTGCCGTCGCCAACGTTACCTTCAGCGGGGGATCTCGTGCGCGACCGCACAGTAGATATGGCGCGCAACCGCACCTCTGATGTTGACGAACGCTTGCTGGATCGGCTCGACCCGGCACACCAGCTCGATCGGCTCTCGCGATTCTTATGGCATCGCGATCGCCTGGCCGCGCTGCGTGGCCAATGGATGTATTTCTATACTGATCTAAAAGGCCGCGACGGCAATGGCCTGGCGGGCGTAAACATCAACAACGGCGAAACTGATCGCGAGATCAGGTTGCGCGACTTGGACGAACGCTTCATTACCGACGAACCACTGGGATTGATGTTTGTCTCTTCCGGCAACCGCATGCTCGCGTATTCGGTTACCGAGACACGCTAGCCCGCGGCAGCGAGCGACAGCTTAAAGCGTGGGGTGAAGCGCAGCGGAACCCCAGGAACCGCGGACCGCAAGACACCAGCCCGCGATAGCGGGCGACAGCCTTGGGATCACGGCAAACGCTGTCGCCCGACGTGAGAGCAGAAATGGGGTTGATGTTTGTCTCTTCCGGAAATCGGATGCTGGCTATTCGGTTACGGACGCAGGCTGATGTTTCGAAACGCGTTCAACCAAGCAAGACTTCTGCGGACCCAATTCATGCTTGCGGTATCGCGCGCGTCATCCGGGATTCGCGTTCAGCTTTTATCCAGTCGAGGGCGGTCAAGCATCTTCCCAGGCAGCGAGGAATCAGCCTCCAATAGGCGTCGTCTAGGACGTTTTTGCTGGAAGCGCAGCAATGTCGCTTCTTCTTCATTGAATCGAAAAGCGAGCTCGTGGCTGTCTGGTATCCACTTCATGAAACTTCATCTCGCTTTTGCTTGCGGCGAACAGCGCCCTGAGCAACCGCGACGCTCCTAATATTTCTCTTGCTCTTTGCTTCCTCAGGTAGGCCACGAACGCAAACTAACAGTTTGCTTTACACGAACCCGCAAGCGTATGCGGCGCGCAGCACACAAATTATTGGCCAACCTTCAGTGGGGCGAAGCCAGGGGCCCCCAGCGGGGCAGCCCCGTTGGGGTGGCAAGCGCCACCGCACATCAGAAGGCCAAGCCGTACCGCGCGAGTCTTTTTTCCAGTGGTTCTCCCTCTTACAAATTGTTGGAAATCGTCATGCGAGTTCACTCGCGTTCGTAGAAAGGTTTGACTGTCGTCGGGGTCTTAGCCCGATTCCACAGCCGCCAGTCTTGGCATCGCAAGCCAAATAAACAATCAAATCTGAAAATTCCCAAACTGTCTCCAAGTTTTGAGTATTGGATTCATTACTAGAATTTTCCTCACCTAAATGGGTCAGCACATCGCGCTTGGTCCGAAAATATTTTTGTACTTCAAGAAAATAATCCCATTTTGAGTCAGGTGTCCCAAGACAAGGAAATTCGACCAGAACTAAGTCTCCGTTACGAAATGTAAAAAAGACAGACTGGCTCGGATACCACAAAATGTTAATCACCACTTTATCCCTAGTCCAGTGCTCGTTGTTGACCTTCCACTCTTTAGGTTTTCCCTCAAAACGATCAGCGAAGTCTTTCAGGAGTCTTTCTCTGTTTACATTCGCTGAAATTGTCGTCTGCCCAGCAGGAATTTGCCCTCGGGCCAAAGACTCTCGAAAAGTAGGAATTGATTTACCCGATTGATGCATGTTGGTCTGGCTATCGTCACTCATTCATTCATCCTAAAGTTTTCTAGATTAATAGTGTTGACCGGTCTTACCTTCGATTGCCAATTTGGCAAGTATACCTGTGCAAAGCCACCTTCTCCGTACTGAGGATTAGCGCGAACAATACCGAAAGCCGCGGGACTATCCTCAAGTACCTCGTACACAATAACCGAACGCCGATATTCTCCCTGATAAGGCGCCACCTGAAGTCCCTCAAACAAGCGAGTTGAATCCCCGCCTGCTCTGATGATGGTTCGCTCAGTTGTGAAGAATCCTGAACATTCAGGATCTCCACATATGAGAAATGTGCCCCTCCTGATCACGATGTTCCTAAACCGATCTACTCCCGGATACTTAACACTGGCCTGAAAACTGGCAGCTATCTCTGAAGCAGTTCGTGTGGTTGCTCCTGTGGCCACAAACACATTACTAATACTCCTGGCCACGCCAAGAGTAACCAAACCACCCTCAATCATGCCTTCCGCAAACGCGGCAGGCCCGCCGGGTGTCACAGACACCGACTCATAGGCATACTCTTGGCTGCCGACAAAAGCCGCTAGATTAAGTAACGTCCCAACCGTGATCAGTGTGGTATGGAGAGCGGTGTTATAACACGCAAAGACAAGAGAACTTATCGCAACTGACTGAATTGTTTCTATGATGGAGACATTGCCAGAAGGGTCAATGCGATTGTCAGGATCAGCGTTGGCATATAGATACTTATGGAGCGAAATTGGATCATTGCCTTGGCCTTCGACCGCATCGAACGAGAGGAATCTGCCGGCCGTTGGATTCATGTATCGCGCACGCAAGTAATAGAACCCAAGGTTCGCGTCGAACTGTTCGCCGCTGTAGAGGTAGTCGTTCGACGTTGTACCGGTGCGAGAGATGAGGTTGCCAAAGGCGTCGTAG
>JACCVY010000259.1 GCA_013697915.1 Blastocatellia bacterium
GCTCATTGCGGGCGGGACGCCCGCGGTCCCAGTAGCCGCGGTCCCGGTATTAACTTGAAGCACTGCTGCGCGCCGGTCGTTTTGCAGTTCTCCAAGAAACTGCTGCCACTCAGCCCCTTCTGCTTGAGTTATGAATCCCAACTCAACCAGCGCGTCATGCAATTCGTCTGGATTCTCCACCCGCGGCCAAGCCTCATCGCGCACGCGATCAATTGCGCCCCGATCGAGCTTGCCCATGTCCGACGCAGTTTGCGGATCCAGCCAGCGACGTTGATAGACCGCGCGCGTGCGACGCTCTTCCAGCGGCGCGTCGTCGAGATAGGCGTACGGCCGAGCGTTTAATATTTCCTGAGCCAGCGGCGACGCTTCAATCACGTCGCGGGCGAAAAGATTTTTCTCGTTGCGCTCAATCGCCGTCAGCAGTTGTTCCAAACCGTCGATGTCCATTGCCTCTTCAAGGCAATCCTTGACCGTCTGGTCCACCAGCGGATGTGTCGGAATCTCGCGCTCACCGCCGCCGAGATTTTCCTGACAGGCGAGTTGATCGGGAAAGATCGCAGTCAGCAAGTCTTCAGCATCCATACGTTGCAGTTGCGCCGGTATCTTCTTGCCGCCGCGCCTGCGCAAAACAGCCAGCGAGCGCGTCACGTTCCAGCGCCAGCGGATGTTCCACATCGGCGCATCGAGCAATGCCTGGCACAAAAGCGTGCGGACGGTTTTTGAGTTTAGATAATGGAAAACTTCGTCGAGCGGAAAACTGTGCGTTGGACCAAGCGATAACACAATCGCATCTTCGGTGGCTGCTGCCTGCAATTCAAAATTGAACTTGCGACAAAAACGTTTGCGTAGCGCCAGACCCCAGGCACGATTGAGCCGGCTGCCAAACGGTGAATGCAGCACCAGTTGCATGCTGCCGCTGTCGTCAAAAAATCGTTCGAGAACGAGATTATCTTGCGACGGCATTACGCCCAGAACAATTTTTGCGCCGGCCAGGTATTCGACAATTTGTTCAGCCGCGGCGCGCGAAATCCCGACATCGTCTGTCAGATAGTTGATCGCAGGTTCGAGATTGAGCCCCGATTCGGCGACCTCCCTACCACCGCCGGGGGTACCGACTTCATCACTCAGAGTGAGGTCACTACCGTCTACGGTAGCAGATGGGTCACGGCTCGAATTGAGGGCGTCAACTATTTCAACGCGATTCGTTACCTCTTCACGCAAGCGCGCAACTGAAACAGAAAGTTCATGCGTGCGCGCGGGCGCTTCGCCCAACCAGAATGGTATCGACGGCGGTTGACCGTGCGCATCTTCAACCCGCACCTTGCCTTGCTCGACACGTAACACGCGCCAGGAGGTGTTTCCCAGTTGAAAGATGTCGCCTTGCAAACTTTCAATCGCGAAATCTTCGTTGACACTGCCAATAACGAGGTCGCTCGGCTCGAGCACCACGGCGTAGTCCGCAGTGTCGGGAATCGCGCCGCCCGAAGTGATGGCCGCCAGCCGCGCTCCGCGCCGGCCCCGAATGCGTTTGTTCACTGCGTCATGATGCAGATAAGCGGAACGCCGGCCACGCTTGGTGGAAAAACCTTCCGCCAACATCCGAATCACGGAGTCAAATTGTTCCCGAGAAAGATTGCGGTAGGGATAGGCGCGCCGGACCATTGCAAACAGTTCATCCTCGCCCCATTCTTCAGGCGCCGAAGCCGCAACGATCTGTTGCGCCAGGATATCGAGTGGCTGTTCGGGTAACGCGAGGCGGTCGAGTTCACCACGCCGAACCGAATCGATGATCGCCGCGCATTCCACTAGCTCATCGCGCGAAAGCGGAAAGACTCGACCCTTCGGAAAGCCTGCGACAGTGTGATTCGAACGACCAACACGTTGCAGAAAACTTGCAATCGACCGCGTCGAACCTAATTGGCAAACAAGATTTACATCGCCGATGTCAATGCCGAGTTCCAATGAAGCGGTCGCGACCAGCGCGCTCAATTCGCCGGCCTTCAATCTTTGTTCAGCCGCCAGACGTTGTTCGCGCGCGAGGCTGCCGTGATGCGCGGCAATGTTTTCGTCGCCGATGCGTTCGCCCAGATGACGGGCCACACGTTCGGCAAGCCGTCGCGTGTTCACAAAAATTAGTGTCGTTTTGTGCTGCCGGATCAATTGGGCCAGACGGTCGTAGACTTCATCCCAAACTTCTCCCGACATCACCGCTTGTAATGGCGACTCTGGAAGCTCGATCGCGAGATCAAGTTGCCGCGCGTGGCCGCTATCGACGATCGCGCAGTCCGTCTTGCCATCCGCATTGATGTTTGCCGTGCCTACCAGGAAGCGTGCGACTTCTTCGATAGGGCGCTGCGTGGCGGAAAGACCAATGCGCACGAGCTTGGGGTGTAGGGTGTGCGAAATCAGGGTATCGGGTATCGGGTGTGCGAAATCAGGGTGTAGGGTTTCGGGTATCGGGTGTTGGAAATTTAGTTGTTCAGTTTCTGCCGGTGCAGTTCCAGGTTCGGGTTTCGGTTGGGAAATGAGTTGTTCCAGACGTTCTATCGAAAGTGCCAGGTGCGAGCCGCGCTTATCGCCGACCACGGCATGAATCTCGTCAACGATCAAGGTGCGCGCCGTTTGCAACATACGGCGGCCGCCTTCGCTGGTTAACAGAATGTAAAGAGACTCGGGCGTGGTGACGACGATGTGCGGCGGCCGCTTGATCATCGCCGTGCGTTCCGCTGCCGGCGTATCGCCGCTGCGCACCAGCGTGCGGATATTCACTTCGGGCAAGCCCATCGCCGCGAGTTCTTCCTGAATGCCGGCAAGCGGAAACTGGAGGTTGCGCTGAATGTCGTTGCTCAGCGCCTTTAGCGGCGAGACGTAAACGACGTGAGTCGTAGCGTCGAGCTTGCCCTCGACTCCCAGCCGCACGAGATCATCAATGGCAGCTAGAAAAGCAGCGAGCGTTTTGCCGGAACCGGTGGGTGCGGCAATCAGCGTGTTGCGCCCTTGTTTGATTGCCGGCCAGGCGTCTTGTTGCGGCGGAGTGGCGTCAGGAAAGGTCTTCCCGAACCAGCGCGCTACTGCTGGATGAAAAATTTCGAGATTCATAAGGGAAGGAGATTATAACCTGAGAGGCGGAAAATTGCACACGTGAAACACTGGCCTAGAGGTGCAATGAAGGGGCTGGGCGTTGGTGAGTTCAATTAATTCCGTCTACTAAGGGATCGCGGCTGCTCTTTTCTGGGACCGCGGGCGTCTCGCCCGCATTCGCGGCTTCGCCGCCGTCCGTGCGGAATGGCTTTGCCTTTCCGGCTAGCCTTCTAAAACCCTTCGGCGAGGCTGCGCCTCGGCGATGCGGGCGGGACGCCCGCGGTCCCAGTAGTCTACTCGAATTGTTTCTTGAAACCTTCAAACTGGTTGCGCAGCTTCTCAAATTCAGACTTGAGAATTTCCACATCGCTTTCCAGTTTTGAAACTCTGTCAGATGAAGTAGCGCGAGATACGGACGAAGTAGCGCGCTCCGTAACTTGAGTCTCAATCGCTACTTCTCCGGAGAGCAGATGAGCAAAACGGACTTCTTTCTGGCCGGGCTGGCGCGGTAGACGAATAACCAGCGGGTCCGGCTCTCTCGTTATCAACGCATTCAGGGCCGCGTCAACTTCTTCCAATCCGGAAAACTCATGCAGTCGAAAACCGCGCGTCGTCAATTCGCCGCTGGTCTGCGGACCTCTCAGCAGCAGCACGCACATCACCGCCAGCTCGGCGGCGCTGAGGTGCAACACTTCGGTCATCACATGTTTATATTTCGGCACGCGGCTGGTGCTGCCGTAGAACACGTAAGTCAGATTCTTTTCGCGCAAAGTTTCCAGCGCCTGCGCCACTTCGTCGTCGGAATATAACGTGACAGGACTGCGGTTGTTTTTCTGATTGCAGGCCAGCGTGAGCGCGTTGAGAGTCAGCGGATAATACTCAGGCGTGGTCACCTGCTTTTCAACCAGCGAGCCAAGCACACGAACTTCGATGTCAGTTAGTTCAGTCAACAATGATTTTGTCTACCTGGATTTTTTGGCGAACACTAAATCGTAAAGCAAACTGTTAGTTTGCGTCGGTTGCCAGCTGCTTTGCACAAAGAGTCGAAAATTCAAGGTGCCTCCAAAAATGGTGGAATGCTGAAAGCGTTGGCTAATGTCAGCCCAGGGTTTGCTTTGAAACCCTGGGTTCAAAATGCCCGAGGAGATTGTTCGCAACCCTGAAGGGGTTGCGCCGTTTGTGGTCAACAAACCCCGACGCAACTCCTTCCGAGTTGCGTCTTCGAGAAATCAGATGCGTTTTCCCAGGGTTGCCAAAGCGCAACCCGGGGCTGGAATTGGCGAACGCTTTCAGCGTTATCCATTTTCTGATGAGTCTTCTCAAAAAGTGGGTGGCGCTTCGACTCTTTGTGCAAAGCCGTTGCCGGCCATTCAAGTTGAGCGCTAACTAGCCACCGCAAACTAACAGTTTGCTTTACAGAACTTGCGCGCAGCGGAAGCCCGAGACCATCCAACGTTCGTGCGCGTGAAAAAAGTTTCGGTAAGTCGAGCGGATGTGAATTTGCGGCGTTGCATATGAGCCGCCGCGCAAAACTTTCTGGTTGACGAACCACTTGTCGTTGTACTCGTCAAACTCCGATTTGAATCCGGGGTAGGGAACGTAATCAGAAGTGGTCCATTCCCAAACGTCGCCAATCATCTGGTGGCAGCCGTAAGTGTTCTGGCCGGCCGGGAATGAGCCAATCGGCGCGGGCGCCCAGAGGCCGTTCTCAAACAGATTTGCCCTTGAGCCGTCAGGATTTTCGCTGCCCCAGGGAAATGCGATGCGTTCGCCCGTTTTCGGATCAAACGTCGCAGCCTTTTCCCACTCGGCTTCGGTCGGCAAGCGTTTGCCGGTCCACTTTGCAAATGCAGACGCTTCAAAAAAACTCACGTGCGAGACGGGTTCATTCGCTTTGCTCGCGGCGGGATGCAGGCCGCCGAAGTCGCGAATCATCCATTCGCCGTCGTGCAGTTCCCAGTAAAGCGGCGCGCGCCACTGTTCACGATTGACTATTTCCCACCCTTCGCTAAACCACCAGCGAAAATCCTGATAACCATTGTCGTGAATGAACTCGAGATAATCGCCGTTGCTCACCAGCGCGCGGTCGAGGGCGAAATCCTGAAGGAACACCTGGTGCGCCGGCTTTTCGTTGTCGAAAGCGAAATCGTAGTTTGAAGGACCTTGGACTTTGGACTTTGGACTTTGGACTTGGTCTCCGTAACCCAGCCAAAACAATCCACCTTCAATCTCTGCCATCCCTTCGAGTCTTGTCACGGCGGCGGGTCTGGCCTTAATCGCCGCGTCAAACTGATCGCTGAGCAAATGTTTGATGTCATAAACGAGCAGCTCCTGATGCTGCATCTCGTGCTCAAGCCCGAGCCTTACCAGTGACAGAACCGTCGTTGCATCGCGATGTTCTTCGATTGTTTCCAGAAACCGCAGCATCTGTTCGTCGATATGATTGCGATAGGCGACCGTCTCTTTGACCGTCGGTCGAGATTTAGTGCCGCGCTTAGGTCGCTCGATACGCGCGCCGAACCCCTCATAATACGAATTGAAGTAGAAGAGAAACTCTTTCGAGTAAGGTTGATACCCGGATTTGTAGGTTTGCAGCAGCGTTTCGAAAAACCAGGAAGTATGGCCAATGTGCCAGCGCGGCGGACTCATGAATTCCGCGGTCTGGATGACGTAGTCTTCTATTTCCAGGGGCGCCACAATTTGCATGGTTCGCGCGCGAACGCTCTTGTATAGATCGACAATTGAGCGCGTCTTTGGAGCCAACATTTCCCCGATTGTGGTAGCCATCACGAGTTCCTATACAGAATTTATGACGATTGAATGTTCACCACGAGCCAGAGCCTGTCCGATTTTCTGAGCTCGAGGATAATTTTCCCGAAGCCGCCCAAGCAAGTCGTCAGCTCGATCAGGCGAGATCGCAATCAACATCCCACCTGCCGTTTGCGGATCGTAAAGCAACTTGACCAGGTTCTTATCAACCACGTCGTCGATTTTAATATCTTCGCCGATGTATTCCCGGTTTGTCTTGTCGCCGCTGGTCAGCATTCCCGCCGTGGCTAATTCCAATGCGCCCTCGATAATCGGTACCTTAGCGGGTTCGACCAATATCGTAACGTTGCTGGCCCGGGCCATTTCCCAAGCATGTCCAATTAGCGCGAAGCCAGTAACATCCGTTGCGCCTTTCACTTGGAATTCGCGCATGGCTTCAGCGGCAAAGTTTCCCGCTGTCATCATTGTCTCGACCGAAGCTGCGACAACGTCGTCGGACGCTTTGCCCAACTTGATTCCGGTCGAAACTACTCCTGTGCCAATCGGTTTCGTCAGAATGATTACATCGCCGGGACGCACGCCGGCGTTACTGGCAATCTTTCCGGGGTCAATCACTCCGGTCACCGCATAACCAAACATGATTTGTTCGCTGTCAACACTGTGTCCGCCGATCAATGTCACACCATACTTATTCAATGTCTCCTGCCCGCCGCGCATTATGTCGCCCAGTATTGCTGGATCGACACCCTTCTTCGGAAAGCAGGTGATCGCCAGCGCAGTCAGTGGTGTTCCGGCCATTGCCCAGACGTCGTTGATGGAATTCAGCGCGGCAATCTGACCGTAGACAAAGGGATCGTCAACGATTGGCGTGAAAAAGTCGACTGTCTGCACGATCGCGAGGTCGTCCCGCAGTCGATACACTCCGGCGTCGTCGGCTTTGTCAAAACCAACCAGCACGTTTTCGTCCTTGGGCTGTGGTGGTAGCCCGCTCAACACCTGAGCGAGTAAGCTCGGTGACAGCTTAGCCGCTCAACCAGAGCACGAAACCATCTCAGTGAGACGCATCGCGTAACCTCCATCCGTGACTTCATACCCAATCAACAGAGCTTGTTTATACCATCGATTATGGCGAGTTCGCATCGTGCGACAAAGTAAAGTGTCGTTAGCACATGATATGTCCGGTCTCATTAACACATGAAGTGTCCGATCTGAGCGGCGGGGGTCAGAGCAGCATGCCAGTATGCGGGGATGCAGCAAATGACACAGGCCGCAGTGGAGCGGG
>JACCVY010000269.1 GCA_013697915.1 Blastocatellia bacterium
GCCAGGAACCCCAGAAACGGGGGCTCAACAAGCTATCAAAGACGGTCTCACAGAGGAGCAGTTTGTGAAGGGGCAGAAACTTGTATATCATGGTTCTCCTAAGCCATTAAAGAAGTTTGAAAAAAGAGGAGCTTTCTTTACAGAGGAATATGCTGATGCTACTGGTTTTGCAGGAACACCAGATAATGTTTATGAGGGATATTTGAATTTAAAGAAGCCATTAGTTGTTGATTCTAAGGGTAAAAAATGGGATGAAATTGTTTCTCCTTATGGAAAATCAACTCAAGAAATAATAAGTAATGCTGAAAAAACAAAGGATTTTGATGGAGTTGTATTTAAGAACGTAATAGACAACGTTGTTGATGACGTTGAGGGTGGAATACCTGGGACAATTCACTACCCATTTGATGCCAATAAGTCATTCATCAATGAATCCCAACTCCGTGCAGAGTATCAGGCGGCTAAAGGAGCAGCCGCTAAGCCAGGCATGGTTAAGCTCCCAGGAAAGCTAGAAGTAAGGGGAATAAAACCAACCAAACCAGTAGACAACTACCGTATTTATGAACCGTCTATCGGAGATAAGTTACTACGAGTATTTACTGGTGGTGGAGCAGAACTAAACAAAAAGAGCGCAGCAGGGCGTGAGTTAAGAGAATTGATCATGGGAACCCGTAAGCAGGCGGATTTGTTAAAGGGTTCTTACGAAGTCGAGCTCCAAGACGCCTTAAAGGGTTTAAGTAAAAACGAACGAATCACGGCAGGCAAAATGGTTGAAGGTCTATCCACCAGTACCAATCCGAAGATAACAGCAGCAGCAGCTAAGCTAGACTTTTTGTATAACAAAATAGGAGACGTGGCCGAAACGGGTGGAGTTAAGATACAAATTGCTGACGGTAAAGAAATCCCCTTTAAAAAGCGTGATAACTATATACCAAGGGTTTATAACTTCGATAAACTCGCCAAAGGAAAGATGAGAGAAGGGGCTTTACGCCATCTTGTTGAGACCGGTCAAGCAAAAGATGTGGCTGAGGCTGACAAGATACTAGAAGGTTTTATTTCTCGTAATGCTAGTCGGAAGGCTGGCAACCTAGAGCATGCTCGTACCGTTGACTTACCTGGTTACGAAGCAGATCCACTAAAAGCTGGCGCTAAGTACGTTGAGAGCGCAGCTAAGCGTCTAACAGAGTTGAGTAATTACGGTCAAAAAGACCAGATAGCTAAAAATCTAATCGAGCGAGTTCGCCAAGAAGGTGGGGACTCTCGTTACGCCCAAGAAGTCTTCGATTTAATGACTGGTCAGAAAAGGTATGAGAATAAGGCTGTTGACATGGTAACCAAATTTAACTATATAACTAAGCTCGACCTAGGCTTTATCACCAACGCTACTCAACCAGTTAATACAGCCACTAAATACGGCGTCCTACCTACCCTAGAGGGAATAATTAAAGCTTACGCAACGCCTAAGAAAGCCGGTAGGGTCGCACGCTTATCAGGAGCGATTGATGACCCGATAACAATGGGTAAAGCAGAGGGCTTATCTATGGGTAGGATTATGGAAACCGTTCTTAAACCCTTTAGTTTTGTTGAAAAGAAGAACCGAGTTATTGCTTCAATAGCCGGCCAGAGAGTAGCTGCCAAAAATGCCGCAAAGCTTCTTAGTAGCCCAACCAACAAAGCAGCGATGCGTCGCTTACGTGATTTAGGAATAGAGCCAGAGAAATTAGTCGCTCAAGGTGGATTGCGAGAGGACGATATTCTAGGGGCAGGGTACGAAGCCTCAAGAACAACTCAATTTAAGGTCGATGCTATCGATATACCCCCAGGTTGGAAAACAAATATTGGTCGCTTTCTTGGGCAATTCAAGTCCTTTAGTTTCAAGCAATCTGAGTTTGTCAGGGATGCTGTCTTAACCGAAGCCTTTAAACACGGTAATTTTACGCCAATGCTACGACTGGTAGCTCTGGGTGTTCCAGTCTCATTCTTGGCTCAGTCAGTGCGCAATAAACTAACAGGTCGAGAAGAGTCTTCTGAAACAGCTGGATTAGATGTAAGGAAGTGGGATAAGTACCTTAAAGTCGCCGGAACAATACCAACTGACTTAGTTATCCAAGGCAAGTTTCTCTATGATACTTATAATAATCAATATGCTAGTCCGCTAAAGAAAACAGGTAGAACTCTTTCAACTTTTACGGGGCCGTCAGTTGGAGAAGCATTCTCCATCGCTGACGCTTTAGAGTCTGCAGGTAGTACGTCCGAAAAGAATCGACTATACAACCGAGAGGATGATGCCTTCCTTTCAGCTAAAAGGCTTGCGGCTGGTTACGTCCCAGGGGTGGGTGAATATATAAAAAACAAAGCCTTTCCTTTCCCTAAGCGTTATACCGAAGGCACTGAGAGCGCAGCTAAAGAAATTGCTCAACAAATAAAAGAATTAAATAAGGGTAAGTCTGTTAAGGATTCTCCTATTGCTCAAACCAATGATGGGAAGTACATGTACCGAATTGGCAATAAACGTGAATATGCCGATACTTTTGAAGCCGCAGAGCTGGGTATGGCTAAGGATAGGTTCAAGAAGTCTGGCAAGATTAGCGGTGTATATAAAGATAATGTCCTTCGCCTTAATAAAGACGGTACAGTTAAATCTACACCCAAACTCGAATACGACTACTCTCTTAATACCAACAACCTTCAGAAGGCAAAGACTAATAAGGACTTTAAGGGATGGATGCAAATTGCAAACAAACAACTAGGTATTTTAGAAAAACAACTTTCAGAACCAACTCTCGACGAATTAGAACAATCAGACCTACTTAAGAAAGCCGATAGACTCATCGCTGATATGCAGAAGTATGCTGGTTACGGTGGCTTTAAGAAGGGTAAAAAAGGCAAGAAGCCTAAAAGTATTTCAATTGCTGGTGGTGGAAGCACCCGCCCTAAGCTAAACGTCTCTGTAGCACGCTACAATGCCCCGCAGCCGAAGGTTAGCGGCATAAGGACTAAGGTTAGCTCGCCCGTAACTCCCGCTAGAACACGAAAATCAGGCGGTAGTGGACTTCAGGCTATCGGTGCTCGTAAGCTGAGGATAAAAAGATGAACGACGAATTTATAGACTTAGAGAACGAAAGCGAAGTAGGCGACTTATTGAAGAAACTAGAAAAGGGTCAGGAAGTTAAAGCCAGGATCAACGGTCAAGAGATTACCTACTCGAACCCCCCTGAACCGTTGCCTATCTGTGAGAAGCACGAGTTCGAAGACGTTGGCGATGAGGGCAACGGTTACAGAGCAGCTAAGTGCCGTAATTGCATAAATGGTAGGATCTTTGATCCTAAAACTCACGAAGTAGTAAATGGAGAAGTTCGTCTTTTAAGTAAATGATTGGCTTACTTCTTAGATTACTTGCCGGACAGGCGCAGAAACCTATTCAACAAGCTCGTCAGTTTGATGGAAGTGCTTTTCTTAATAAGGTCAGGCAGTTTATAGATACGCCCCGACGTAAAGAAGCTGAGTTCCGTCAGAACAATCTCGAAAACGATCCTAACTACCAACGCTATCAGTATGACCAATACGAAAGAAACAACCCTTATCGTCGAGTAGACTACGGGACTAACTACGTACCCCCTAAGCCTTCCAGCTATGCTCCTGCCAAGCCGAAAACACCTAAGTATATGTGATGAGCTTCTGGGACAACACTTTTGGTCAGTTTGTACAGATAACCGGAGGGATAGCTCTTTTGCTTGGAGCTATCGCCTTTGCCTATAGAACCTGGAAAGAGACAACCTCTAAAGTTGACGGTGAAACGATTGATCGCCTCAAGGATGCTATTGTTTCGCTCAAAGAGGAAAATAGTATTTTAAGGACTGCAAACGCTGCCTTGCTGCTTAAATCAGCCGATCAAGATAAGGCCATAGCGAAAGCCCAAGCGGATATTCAAGTCTTACAGGGGCTTGTTACTGGTAAGGATATGCTCGACAAGTTAGGTATAAAGCTCGATACCTTAGACTCTAACTTACTAGATGGTAACGCCAAGATTGCCCAACAGCTCGATAAAATTAGTCAAGGCCTAAATAGTTTGACAAAGAGTAAGCAAGGGTAGATTATTTGATTATGTGGATTACTATACTGGCAATCATAGGTTTTATAGCTCTCTTAGCTTGGATTTTCTAACATGTACCTACTAGCTAACTGGGGCAGTCTACGTAATGGGTATACGTTCAGACAACGTACGTTCTACACCAGGTATCATCTCGGCCTAGACAAAATGGCCTCTACCTGGACTCCTGTCTATGCTCCCTTCGCAGGAAAGATTGTCGCATCAGGCAGAACAGCAGTACAAGGAAATTACGTCCACTACCGAGCTAATCACGACTCTAATAAATTGATGAGATTCATGCACCTTGTCCAACCTGGACGAGATATTGGAGCAGTCAGCCAAGGAACGGTTATCGGTTATGTCGGTTCGACTGGGTTATCTACTTCTCCCCACTTACACGTAGACATTTCTAACCCTCCCCACAGTATCTACGACATTAACCAGTTCATTGACCCTGCTACCTATAACTGGCTGTGGACTAAACCCAACCAACCACCTCCGCCTTCAGGCTTCACTGTAACGGTTACCGCCACTTGTTACGTTCGCAACGCCCCACGTTTGAATGCACCACTATCCGGTAGTCGTATCCTCTACAAAGGGGATAGGTTCACTGGAGTTGAGGTCGTCAGCGGTGATAATGTAGGTGGAAATAATAAATGGGTAAAGAGCTCCAAAGGCAATTTTTGCTGGAGCGGCAATTTATCTTATTAAGGAGAATAAATGATTATTGAAGTAGCAGTTATGGCTTCAGCAGTTGCGTTGTTAAACGCAGTTCGTGAAGCAATGGGTGGTTCATGGAAACCACTAATATGGACAGTATCTTCCGGTGTGATCGCAGGATTGATGGCAGGTCTAGTGAGTCTTAGCGGTGTTGAGTTGACAGGTGAAACAGCTCAGATTTTAACTAATCCAGTTCTAGCCTTTACGCTCGGAATCGGTGGATCTGGTGTCTACACTTTGACAACTAAAGCAAGCTCAAGTCCGGTTCCAGAAGTCGGCTAATGGGTTGTCTAGCTCTAATTGGGTTAGCAGTAGTAATCTTTTTGATTACCTTATTCACCTAGACTAAAAAACCCCCCGGTGATGAGCCGGGGGACGAGGGAGAGGAGCTAATGAAGAGTGTTCGCTATTCTTCGCCTATTATTATAGGCACAACTCCGACCTGAATACTATATTCACGATTACAATCCTTCCTCGGACAACGGATATACCACAGCACCAATTCGTCATCCTGATCGACTAACCAAACTAGTTCCAGCTTGGTCTTTTTGTGGACAGTACAGCATGGGTCGGCCATCTGCATCGCCCACTGAATCCACTCGTACAGTTCTACTTCTGGCATGGCTTTCTCCTTCTTATAAAGTGGCGAGGGCTAACATCTATTGTCTGCATCGACGGTGATGCTCGCCCTCGTGGTAATTAAAAACCTGCCATAATAATAAAACAAGTGATGAAAGGCGTCTCCCCAACTCAAAATTCACTCAAGTATATGCGTTCTCTTGGCTATACTTGCCAGGTCGTGGAACACTGGAACCCCTTCGCCAATCGTCGCGTAGACCTCTTTAACTGCATAGACATTGTTTGTTTGAACGGTGATAAGATCGTTGGTATTCAAACTACTTCTAAAGCCAACATGTCTGCCAGGCGTAAGAAAATGAAAGAAGAACCAGCTATGGCTTTATGGCTGAACGCTGCCGGTCAATTGGTTTTGCATGGTTGGTATAAATCGAAGAATAAATGGACACCTCAAGTTGAGGTTATTTCTGATTGATAGCTTTCAAGAAGACGCTGTTTGTCAGACTTCTCTTCGATATCTCTTAGTTTCTTCTTCTGGTAACGAAGATGCCTATCCTCGGGACCGTTCATCTTCTTGTACTGACAGTCGTTACAGTATTTCCGGGAACGCTTGAAGGTTGGTAGTCCACAAGTAATACAAAATTCGCTCATTGTGCTATACTTATTTTACACGCTTTTAACTAATTAGCGTGTAGTAACCGAGAAGGTTTCCCCCCTCCCCTCGGTTACTTTTTAATTTGACATTCTTTGTCAGTACGTTAAGCTAGTTTTTGTCTGATGAAAAAGGAACGGTATTCCTAACCATAAAGACAGAGATTGGCTGACATTCGGACCACTTAGATTACTCGGCCGATTACTTTTATCTCTAGTGCTAACAGCAACTCTTTTTCCTCACGCCCAAAAAGTAGAAGCCGCATCCGTCAAGCCGGTAGTCGAAGTCATCTCGATCAATATCGACAATATCTATACTACTCCTGTCAGGGCTATTACCTTGCCAAAAGTAAAACAACCAGAGCCTATCCCCGAACCAGAACCAGCCCCTCCTCCACCACCACCTCAACCAGTAGGTTTACCATCAATTTTAATAAAAATAAGACAGTGCGAGTCTAGGGGTAATTACCAGGCTCAAAACTCTCGGTCTACCGCCTCTGGTGCCTACCAGTTTATTGACGGGACATGGGCTAACTACAAAGGTTATCAGAAGGCTAAACACGCCCCTAACCATATTCAAGACGAGAAAGCACTTTTAACGTACCAGAGAAGCGGAACAACGCCTTGGAACGCCTCTAAGCAGTGCTGGGGTATAAAAACGTCGTCAGCAACGAATTTGACCGTAAACTCTAGGGTCGTAGTATCTAGCAGTGTTATCAAACTTTACGCTGATCGAACTAACAATTGCGTCGCCTTCGCTAAAGCCAAGACAGGTATCTATCGAACGCTAGGTAATGGTGCAAGATCAGGGATACAGGGCCATGAGCCTAGAGTTGGAGCAATAGCAGTTGTTAAGGGCAGTATCCATGCTGGAGTAGTGGTGGCGATCAGTGGGAATATGGTTACCATCCACGAAAGTAATTATATAAAAAACTGGATAGTCCAAAGGACACTCCCGATAAGTATGTTCTTAGGCTACGCTTATAATTAAAGCGAAACGCCGAGGAAAGGAAGCAAATACATGAATACCCAAATCAATCCGAGTACCGCAGCAACTATCCCACCAAACTTTGGCAGGTAGGTGATGAACGCCCATGCAATTGCAGCCAGAACTATTGTGATAACAAGAAACTCAAACATAACCTAATTAAAAAGCTTTCTTACTAAGAAGTAAAGCATTGTCAAGAGGGTGATGGCTGGAAAGAATAACCCAGCCGCGATAACTGTATACCAGACTTGATCTGTCATTCCTCTTTAGTTTCTACTTTAACCTTTACGTCTTGCGACCAAATCCCGATTCCTTTATTGTATATAGTTCCCTAATAGTACCGTCTGAACCCTTCTCAAAAAACGTCTCTCCTTCTTGACCACGAGACTTACCCTCGGCCGTGACTATCCAGACTCTCTTAAACTTTCTTGCCTTGTTACTCATTACTTACCTCCTTTTAATCCTTTTATACTTTTCATATATCTTTATCTGTTAATGGTTTGTCTAGGGAGGAGAGGGCTATATCACTTTCTACTTCGTTGCCCCATACATCCCAGCCTTCTGTTTTTTTAATTGTCTGTGTAAATGTCTTCATCATACGTTTCTCGTAAACTTACACTTAACACACTGCTCCTTCGGCCAACCGTAGACCTCTTCCATCTCACCGCCACACTTAGGGCAAGGGTTGTTAAACATCCTCTTGATCCATTCTATTATCTTTTTCATTTCTCCTCCACTAGCTTGTATCTCTTTCCATTTAATTCTATGATTTCGTCCTCTGTGAACATGTTTGAGTTTACAAATCGTAAGACACCACCGTCCTGCCTAACTGCTTCTAAGCAGATCTCATAGGTTTGTTCTCTTACGTATTGTAAGGCATAGCCGTTCTGCCTAACTGCCCCTAAGCAGATCTCAGGGGTTTGCTCTCTTACAAATTGTAAGGCATAGCCGTTCTGCTTAACTGCCTCTAGTGCCTCTTTTCCAGATAGATTACATTTTGTATCTAGTGCATCGTATTCTCTTTTATAATCTTGTAGGTTCTTATTCATTATTTATTCTCCTCCATTTTCTTTTTAAGTCTATCCTTGTATTTAACCGTCAGCGGTTGGTTATTCCTGCGTAACATAGCCTCCTCCCACTTCTCGCCGGTGTTCAGACGGTATCTGGCTGTCGTGTAGTTAACACCAGTCTTTTCAGCGATCTCTAGCAGAGTTAAGCCTTTGTCTCTTAGGCGCAGGACTTCCATGATGTGATTGAATGTGTTCATTTGCCTGTTTTCCAGTTATAGATTTTCTTCGCTGCTAGGAACACTTCGAACAGCCCTTCAGTTTCGGCGTGTAGCAACTCCCAGCCGTTAGTATCTTTGTCGAGGTGCAGGATAAAACAGCGCTCAACTTCCGGTAAACACTCTCGATAGGCAGCCACCTGGACGTAAAAATCAGGGTAAACCCCAGATGAAGTCTTAAAGTCGACTAGGCAGGTTTTACCGTCAACCTTGGCGATAGCATCAATCGTTCCGCCGTAGCGATGTTCTTTATTGATCAGCACCTTTTCAAACTCCAGCCACTCCCAACCATCAGTAACAGACTTAAAGTTTTCCAGTATCGTCTTGAACTGGTCGGTATGAGTGAGTTTCTGACCCTTAGCGTCTTGCTCAAGCATACTGTGAACTGCCGAACCGAACTCTCCAGCAGACTCGAGTATCTGCTCACACTTCTCTGTACCGTGCTTGCCGTACCAGTACATTAGCTCTGGTTTAGCGATAGCAGCTCCCAGGATAGTAGTTACGGAAGGAACCGGCTCACCGTCGATCAAGTATTTATTCGTCTTCTTTGCCATTTAAGTAATTTTCCAATCCTTCTAGGTCGTCATGCTCCTTCGGTGCGGTGTCTACGTTAACCGCAGCGGGCTTTTTGCTCTCTGTGACGACAGTTATCTCGCCTTTGCTATATTTGGCGAAGTAAGTGGCAACTTCGATAACTTCCTTACCGCTTATAAACTTTATAGCTTCTTCTTGAGTCATGTAAGCTGCCTTACCTAGTACATAGTTTACGGCGTTGGTCAGAGAGTTCTGGCGAATAATAGCAGCTTGAGTCTCAGGGTTGTCTTGACGGCCACCTGAACCGCTGAAAGCAGGCTTAACAACCTCGAACTTCAGCCCGTACTCGGTATCTTTCCATTCACCCTCAAGCGACTGACCAACCTCGAACTTGCCAAACATGTCTTTATAAAGCTTGTCGTCTTCACCCTGGAAGGTCGTAACCGTGTAAGCCTTACCAGCCTTACTTGTTTTCTGTTGGGTCTCTAGGATTTGTTTGACTATTACTTGCATTAACAGAACCTCTCTGCGCATAAGGTCGGTAACTGAGCATGATTGTACCAAGCGACGAACCCGATCAGTAAGACAAGACCCAAAATCGATAGTAGGAATTTGACTAGATACCGTTTAGCTTGATTGCCTTCTGGCTCTAACCCAAGCGCCATTCTATTCAGAGGGCGTATCTTTTTTAGATATTTTCTAGTTAAGTCGTTCATTGTTGACACTGGCAGACTTCTTTATTAAAGTCGTCTTCTCCGTTAGGCTGGTGATAAACTCCCGTTCCCTGACAGAGACAACACTGAGTAGCCCTAAGTATGTTCGCCCGGACTTTCCACCATTCATCAGGCTTATCCATTATCTCTTGCGTCTCTGCTGCTAACTTCGCTATTTCTTTTACTATCTTATCCATGTTTCCCCTTTCTTAATTATACTTCTTTATATAGGTAGTATTACAAATATAATTGAAGTTGTCAAGGGGTAACAAACAATCAACCTTGTAAACTTAGCACCCTAACTACTTTTTTTATTGCACGCAGAACCTTAATGGTGATTCTCTCCAACGACATAAGAATTAGTGATGCTACCTGGTAAAAGTAGCTGAGACTAGATATCTGAAAGTCTTTTTTAAGACTGTCTGGAAGCCAAACGTACAAGGATGTGAATAGAGTCTCCCTCTCTCCTTTACGCTCCAGAATTACCACTAAAGTCGGTTCTGTTTCTCGGAGCCTGGACAATGATTAAAGCTAAAAGGGGTAACACCAGGTCAACGAACAATTAGTCCTAATCACCATCCAGGTCGAGGTCTTAGTGGCCAGCAGGGCTTTTTATCAAGAATGCCCTAAAACTTGCTCTTATGTTTATTTAGGTACGCATAGGTACGCAAAAAGCCCCGCCTTACGACGGGGTTCTTGCAGTATGTATATCAGTAACCAAAGCCCGGTGTTTAAAGCCGAACCTAGTATCGTTTTTAGATACTAATAGCATACTAACTAGACTTTCCACCTTCTTGCTAGGAATGTCAATAGAAACAAAACGCCCCAGGACGGAAGCCCAGGGCGAATTGCGATTACTACGCTATTGGGAAGGAAGTAATTCTCACTAAGTATACACTAAACGGGTGTAACTGGTGTCTCTGCGGCTTTAGCTACTTCTTTATCTAAACGCTCAGGGTTACTCTCGCGCTTTTCTTCCTCTGTCATGTCTTTCCATTCCTTATCCATATTGTCTCCTTTCTTTATACTTACGACTTCAGACTCAACCTTAACAAGTTACATAATTAAGTCTTTAGGTGATGTGTTAGAATAGGGATATGAAAAGTAAGATACTTGTAGTTTTGCTAGGACTAGCGACAGTAGTTTTCTTTCTTGACTGGTACTCGACGATCATTCAGCGAAACTATCTCCTAGAGGAGAACCCTGTCATGCGCTCTATTTGGAGTCACGGCGACTGGGCTTTTACTTTAGCCTCTATTCTCGCTCTAGGGCTGTTTTTAGGACTTATCTGGCTTGCTCGTCTAGTAACTAATAACGTCCTAGCAGGTATTTTAGCTACCACAATGACGACGTTTCTAGGCTTTAAGTTCTTAATCGCACTAGCTAACTTAGGTAACGTACAGGCGTACAACCTGACGGCCTGGTTTCAGTTCTGATGAAGTGCCAGGCTGCTATTGCTATGAAAACTAACGACAACCCAAAGATTGTTCCAACGGAGAATGGTGCTGAAGTCACCTTCGATCTTTATGGGGTGTCTTTGGACGAACTAATGAAACTAACAGGAAAGGAATTAAGTTTAGATGTCAGATAAGACGAAACCAACGATTGAAGAACTTAAGGCTAAGTACCTTGATTACTATGCTGCTTTACCTATCCAGAAATTAGCCGCCGGTTATATTGGCAGGAACGAGGATACGATTATTGTCTGGAAGAAAGCTGATAAAAAGTTTGCGGATTCAGTGCTCGAGAAAGAATCCGAGTGGGCTCGGTCCAACGCCGCCAGGGTAAAAAGCCGTGAGTGGTTACTTGAAAGGGTGATGAAGAATCACTTCTCGCCACGAACTGAAATAACTGGCCCTGATGGTGAACGGATAATCCCTATCTACGGAGGTAATAGTGCAATTCAAGGACACGACAGCGACACGAAAGATCTTCCAGCTAAAGAAACGGATTAGAGCCGTCAGTGGCGGTACTTCTGCTTCTAAGACAATCTCTATTCTAATTTGGTGTATCGACTATGCTCAGACCGTTAAGGGTGAGCTAATTAGTGTCGTCTCAGA
The DNA here is from genome assembly GCA_013697915.1 of Blastocatellia bacterium. Classification (GTDB taxonomy): domain Bacteria; phylum Acidobacteriota; class Blastocatellia; order Pyrinomonadales; family Pyrinomonadaceae; genus PSRF01. The sequence goes on from JACCVY010000269.1 coordinate 11,618, forward strand.
ATCCTACCCCCACCTGGAGGATGGCGCAATGCGAGACTTTATGAACATTATGAAATCACAGGGTTACTGGCGTGATGCTAATTGGCATAGTACTAAGCATGAATATACGTTCGGCACAGGAACGGTGATTGAGTTTGTTAGTGTCGATACCTACGGGAAAGCACATGGTCCACGGCGTGATGTTTTGTTTGTGAATGAAGCCAACAACCTGTCTTACAATATTGTTGATCAGTTAATCACTCGAACTCGGAAGATTGTTTGGTTAGATTGGAACCCGTCAGAGGAGTTTTGGTTTTACACTGAGATGTTACCGAACCGGACTGACGTCGACTTTATAACTCTGACGTATTTGGATAACGAAGCGCTGGATACGGTTACTGTCTCTGAGATTGAAAGCCACAGGAACAATAAGAACTGGTGGACAGTCTACGGATTGGGACAACTGGGTGCAGTAGAGGGACGCATCTACAAAGACTGGGCGATCATCGATGAGATACCCCACGAGGCGCGTCTAGAACGCCGTGGGTTGGACTTCGGCTACTCTCATGATTCCGCGGCTCTCGTAGATATATATTATTACAACGGCGGTTATGTTTGGGATCAAAGGTTATACCAGCTTGGAATGTTTAACAGACAGTTGGCCGATTTTATAAAGAACTTAGACTTACCCCAGACACTTATTAAGGCCGATAGTGCGGAACCGAAAGCGATCGATGAGATACGCTCATTTGGTATCAACATACAACCTGTTGAGAAGGGTGCCGACTCGGTTAAGAATGGGATTAGTTATATTCAAGCTCAGAGGATATCCGTCACTAAGTCGAGCGTTGATCTTATTAGAGAGTACCGTGGCTATATGTGGAAGACTGATCGAGATGGACGGATCCTACCTATCCCCGAGGACGGTAAGGACGACTGTTTAGATGCTGGTCGCTATGGGATGGAGAAGCTGATGGCTCCCCCAGTACGTCGCAAGATCGTCGGCTACACGGGTGGCGACCCTACCACAGGCTTCGGTAGGCGTCCCGTCTACGATGACCCCTTACTCCCTTGATATGCTAAACTGAAATAATGAAGCCGCGTCTTTATGACCCTGATAATCCAATCAAATGGCGTGAACTAGACTTTGAAGAGCTACTAAAGCTAATTGACGGACGGATAGGCTATCACGTTCATAAGGAGCACAAGCCTATTGGCTATATGACCGGTATCCCAGGACTTCTAGTTGAGGACTTACGTCAAGAACTGACGTATGCCGTTTGGCTCAAAGTTGTTAAAAAAGACAAGGTTCCGCCTGATATTGTTCACTTTGATTTCAGGTTTCTAAAGTACGTTGACATTATTTTACGTCGTACTTTGATCGACCTCTATCGAGCCAGGACTTTCGTCGATAAATCCGAGTGGGAGCCTGACCCGAAGAACCCTCAAGTAACACGACCTAAACGTAAATACAGAGACCAACTTAATCACGCTCTCAGGCTACCAGAAGAGGCTGAAGAGTTTGACGAGATGCCCCAACACTACTAGGCTAGCCGTCTTTTACTAAAATGAGTAAGAAATACGACGCTATTGCCGTAGCGAGTGAACGTTATGGTTTAGCTATTGAGAACCAGCGACCTAAGTTTGATAAATTCAACGATTTTGATTACATATTTCACTCGCGCTTGAAGAAGTACGACCCTAATGTTGCTTCTAAAGTGTTTAACCCAATCATCTGGTCGTTTATTGAGACGATCATTTCTCGCCTGTTAGCTAAGAAGCCGATCATTGCCTATAAGCCTCGTGAGCGAGACGACGAAGGGCAGTCAGATATACTCTCAGAGCTTTTCTCCTACTGGTTTGACAAGAGTTCAGCTTGGGGCAACCTGGCAGATTTTATTAAGCAAGCTCTTATCTACGGCACAGGCATTCTTAAAGTTGACTGGTACACCTCTCCTGAACGGACAGTTAAGTCTTACGTTACTGACGAGGTGACTGGTGAGGCGTACCTTGACGAGAACGGAGAGTTTATCGTTGAAGAGACAACGGTAACTGACTACGACGACCCTCGGATCCAGAACGTCAACATCTACGACTTCTTCTTTGACCCTAATGCTACGTCGGTAGACGATGCGGAGTGGGTTATTCACCAGTACTACTCGACGGTCAGTGAACTAGAGGCTGCTAACCAAAACGAAGAGAAGCCTGTATACGACAAAAAATCTCTAAAAGAACTTAGAGACTACGCTGATGGCAAGCCACGCAGCGATCAAGAGGCTTACGAAAACGAGAGACGAGCTGCCTCCGGTTACACCAACACGGACCACACTAGGGGTAAGGGCAGGGTCAAAATATGGGAGATGTGGAGTCGAGACAACGACGGTATCAAGCTCTGTGTCATAGCTGACGAGTACCTAGTTTTGCGTGAAGGCCCGTCACCGTACTGGCACGATAAGTTTCCGTTTATTCGTTTTATCGACTCAAGTAACACCTTAGAGTTCTACGGTAAAGGTGAGATCGAACCAGTCGAGAAGATGGTCCACGCTCTTAACACGCTGATGAACCAGCGGATTACTAACTTAAACCAGATTCTCTCTCCTGTTTGGAAAGCTCGAGGTAACGTTGACGACACTGAGCTCCAATTTATTCCTAACTCTATTATTCACTTAAACGACATGAACGACGTCGACATTCTCCGTCAGAACGATGTGACCGGTTCTTCATTCCAAGAGCAGGGTGTAATTATCGAGCAGATTCAAAGAGCTTTAGGCGTTACAGACTACACTCAAGGCTTACAGACACCAGGTCAAACTAAAGCTGAAGTGGAGATTAAAACAGCCCAAGCTAACGCACGTTTCTCTACTAAGCTTCTAAACTTTGAGGAGATGGCACTTAAACGCTTAGGCGAGATAGTCTACAGTCTCTACCAGCAGTACATTACCTCCGAGAAGATCGTTCGTGTCACCGGTACTAAGGGTGAAAGGTTTGTCAGAGTCACCCCGGCTGACTTAGTTGGTCGCTACGACGTTATACCTGAGTCCGGTTCAACGCTAGAGACTGATGAGGAAGCTAAGTTCCGTAAAGCCTTCAACCTAGCAGGTTACCTAGACACCAAGCCATTTATTAACCAAATTGAGAACACTAAACGAGTGATTGAATTGTCAGGTGAGAAAGACCCTGAAAGTCTATTTTTAAAAGGAGATGAGAATGCAGGAGCAATTGGACAACTTCAAGGCCTTGGCCTCGACGGCGCGCCAATCCCAACTGGTCAGCCTCAAGGCGACCTTGGAGTCGGCGAGATATTGTAAAGACCTAGTTACCTCACCAGGCTTTGCTGGCCTTAAAGAAAAAGTAAACAAACAAGCTGAAGAGACTGGTCAGTCGCTAGTCGCTATGCAGGTAGCCCCTGGACGCATGGAAGTGGTAGCTGAACGGGCTAAGTCTAGGCTTGATCTAGTCTCTGAGATAGAGGGTGAAGCTAAAAGGTTCGAGAGCTTAGAAGAGCGTTACGAGACCTTCTTAAAAGCTCACAACAAGAGCTAATACGTCTTTTAACTCAAGTTAGCACCTTAGAGTATTAGTTTAATTGCCTGACACCTGATCCGTGAAGGGCAACGAGCGTCGACGCTCGTTAATAACTCGATAAAGGAGAACATGGAAGAAGAATCCACGCCCGTACAAGAGGAAGAGACATCCGCACCTTCGGCAAGTGAAACAGAATCGGCTCCAGAAGTTGAAACGTCGGAAGCTGACACGTTAGATCAGCCAACTGAAGAAGCGACTGCTGAGGAAACCAAACCCAATCGGGCTCAAGAGAGAATTAAAAGGCTCGCTGCCGAACGGGATTATTGGAAAGACTTAGCACCTGCCCCTAGTCAACCTGAAGAGTCAGGCGAAGAAGGTGAGGTTACAGTTAAAGAAGTTGCCAGGCAGACTGCTGAGGAAGTTCATCGAACTATTCGTCAAGAAGACGCTCGAAAGAATATGCTCCAGGATGCTATGAAAGCTGAAGAAGCGTATCCCCAACTAGCTGACGATGAAGACCTAGCTGCTGACGTATTAGCAGTAGCACGAGGTCGTCAAATTAGCATAACCGCCGCTGCCGAAAGAGTAATCGGAAGGCAAGTTCAACAGGTTAAACAAGCTAGAGGTAAAGCAGAGCAAAACCTGAAAGCTCAGGCATCTACTCCACAGAGTAGGAAGGTTAACACCGGTGAACCTGCTCCCCTTAACCTCAATCAATTGAGTGAAGAGGACAAAGCGGCTAACTGGTCGCAGATTATTAGCAACTTATCCAGCGGTGAATAGTTCGACACCCGCTGAAGACAACTAACAAACTAGAAAGGACTACAAAATGGCATTAGATGGTGCAGTATCAAGAGGCTCGGCAGTAACAGTTACAACTGGCGATGCGTATATACCAGAGCTTTGGGCTCCGGAACTATTGAAACAGCGTGATAAAGCGACCGTTATGGTTAGCCACATCATGCATGTTCGTCCGGAAGGCTTAAAGAAAGGCGATACGGTTAATATTCCTTGGTTGACGAATGAGACAGCTTTGGACAAGACCGCTGAATCAGCGATCACGTTCTCTTCTAACACTGAAGGAAAAGTCACTCTGAAGATCGACAAGTACAAGTACGTTGGTAAGTTGATCGAAGATATCGTTGAAGTTCAGTCTAACTACGACCTGTTCACTAACTACCGAGACAAGATCGCCAATGCGTTAGCCCAGGTCGTCGACACCGACGTTCTTGCTCTAACTATGGGCGTTGCTCAATCGGCAGGTACATGGGCAGCTGGCTCAATCTCTAAGAACGCAATTCTAACTGGTATTCGTATGCTGGATGCAGCAGAAGTACCGCAGGAAGATCGTTTCTTAGTCGTTGACGCTTTCGGTCGTGAAGACTTGTTCTTAATCGATGACTTCGTTCGTTACGATGCTGGTGGTGTTAAACCTTCAGCTATCAAGACAGGTGAAATCGGAGAGATCTACGGTCTAAAGGTGTTGTTCTCAAACAACCTCATGCAGCCAACCGCTACATCAGCAGTTGGTATGATCTTCCACAAGGACGCTTTTGCAATCGCATTGCAGAAGGACGTTAGTGTGAAGACTGAGTATTCAGTAGATTATATTGGCATGAAAATGGTCGGATATAATATCTACGGAGTTACAATCGCCCGTACTGATCACGTAGCACTCTTGAGGTACACTCGCAGCTAGCCTGTAATTGTACAATAGAGTAGAAAGAGTCCCCTCTTACAAGGGGGCTTTTTCGTATATTACAGGTATATGGCTGATTTCAGAGCATTAGTAACGCAAGAGAAGGGCTGACCGCGCCAACCTAAAATTGCGTGACTAAAATCAAATATGCTACACTCTACTTAATGTCCGACGTGAAGATTTTAACGCTTCTGCCTACTAGGGGAATCGTGTTAACGGAGACTATATCCGCCCTCCATAGGGAACTTTACTCAAACACTCAGTCACCCTCTATCATCACCACTCACGACTTACCCTTACCGGCTAGTCGTAACTTTTTAGTAGAAACGGCTCTCAAGCAAACTTGGTGGACTCACGCCCTCCTACTCGATGATGATGTTATCTTGCCTGAAGGTTGGCTGAAGGAAGCTCTTAAGTTGAACGCTGACGTGGCGCTTGCTAACTACCCAATGCAGGGCAAGGTTGACGGTAAGAACTGCGGTACGATTGTTCACGACAAAGATAAGTCAGTCGCCTTTGGCGGTCTAGGGGCTGTCTTAGTCAAGCGATCAGTCTTTGAAACGATGGGGCAGCCGTGGTTCGTTCTAACTCAATATAAAATAAACCGTACTGATGACGGCAGCTTAGGCTTCTATACTGGTCAAGCTGACGGTGGGGCTAATTGGTCAGCTGGTGAGGATACTTACTTCTTCTTACAGTGTCGCAAGCACAAGCTTAAGGTGAAAGAGACCAAGCTGGTAGCAACTCACGCACGCCTAGACCAGTTGGTAACTAACTCTCACAATTCTCGTTACACTCGTCAGCACATAATCAACAAGAACGATAAGATTGAACGTGAGTTGCTATGACCGTGGATTTTTACTGCGGGCCTAGCCATGAGGCTTTTTCGCCCAAGTCTGCTGAAGAAGGACGAGGAGGCAGCGAAGAGATGGTTATCGGTCTTGCTCGTGAGCTGGCCAAGTTAGATAACAAAGTAACCGTCTGGAACCGTTGCCTCGATGATGAAGGTGTTTATGACGGAGTCACCTACAAGAATTACGACGAGTTTGACGTGACCGAGACTGACATACTTATCGTCTGGAGATCGCCTGAACTGTACCTTTCTCATAAGCTAGACAAGGTTAAGGGCAAGAAGTATCTCTGGTTACACGACACCATTCCCCAGATCAGCGTCACTCCCTACCTCTTTGCCTTTGACGGCATCTTTGTCCTCTCTGAGTGGCACAAGGCTTACTACACTCAACTGACACCACCTGAATTGCGTAACCGCTTTATTGTTACTCGTAACGCTGTTGATCTAACCGACTTTGACCAGAAGGTTGAGCGGGACCCTTACACAATCGTCTACGGCTCGCTCTACGACCGTGGCCTACTAGAGCTGCTGTCTGCCTGGCCAACTATTAAGACTGAAGTACCAGAAGCGAAGCTACGTATCTTCTACGGCTGGCAGACACTAGAGAAGTTGTTACCGATGGAGGAGTTCTTACGCTTCAAGAAAGAGATGGAGTTTCACATGGATCAGGAGGGTATTACCCACTTAGGACGTATCTCACACAAGGAGGTAGCCAAAGAGATGCTAGGAGCTGGAGTCTGGGCGTATCCCTGCCTAAATTTTAACGAAGTTTATGCGATTACAGCAGTTAAAGCCCAACTAGGCGGAGCTATCCCTGTTGTCGTACCTCGTGCAGCTCTTAGCGAAACGGTTAAGTACGGCCTCAAATACGGTCGGGGTACAGATAACGCTCACATTCTTAAAAAGTTTACCAACGGTTTAATCAAGGTGCTGCGAGATCATAAAGGACAAGAAGCTATGAGAAAGGTAATGATGCGAGCGTACCCGGACGTGAGCTATTCTACCCTTGCGAAAGAGTGGATGGAGATATTTAACAAATGATTAAGCAAGCCGTCAAGATATTCAAAGACTACAAGCAGGTTAAGGGTGCTGATAACTACGTTAAGGGTCTAACCCCTCTTTACGAAGAGATATACAAACACCTTCCTCAGGCTAAACTAACTTATGATATTGGTTGTGCTTACGGAATCATGTCACTAGCTTGCAAGCTCCGAGGTGATGACGTGGTAGCGATGGACATGACCGCCAAGTACACCAACCTAGAAATGTTTGAGAAGGAGGGTATAAAGTTCGAGAAGTGGAATATAGAGAAGCAGGCTATGCCCGTTACGCAGAAGGCTGATCTAGTTATCTTTACCGAAATCCTAGAGCATTTGAACAGCAACCCCCTCCCTACTGTTAAGAAGCTCTATAACGCTCTTGATACTGGCGGCTATGTTGTCTGCTCTACTCCTGCTAAAGAGTTATGGGGTGAGACGGCTGGTATGAACGCTCAAATGGGTGGCAAACCGCCAGGCTTATGGAATGACTTAGATAGCTGGAGGGACATACCTGAGTATAAGGGCAAGTGGATAGATGGTCATATGTATCATTTTGATCAGTTTGATCTTGTCTCCTTGTTCTCAGAAGCGGGCTTTAAGGTTGAAGACGTGAAGATTATCTCTGACTTTAGCCACCTATTAATAGGGAAGAAATGTTAGGTGGACCACGTCGAGCCTTACTAGACAACTACTCTAACGAAGGTTACCTAAGCCGTGAAGAGGCCGAGGCCTTACTCAACCTAGTAGATGAGCTTAAGACTGACTTGCCTATCGTAGAGATCGGCGTGTTTGCTGCTATGACCACTGCCTTACTAGCCGAGTATCTCCAGATGAATGGACGAGAAAATAAGGTTATCGGTGTTGATGTTTGTAAATATGTGTCTAACGAAAAAGTATTAGACCGTATAAAGGACTACCCAAACGCTAAGCTGATCGTAGGCGATAGTCGTGATAAGGCAGTCATAGATCAGGTAAAAGATATCTCCCTTCTCTTTATGGACGGTGGCCATTACCTGGATGACGTTGACAAGGACATAACTAACTGGCTGCCTAAAGTGAAAGAGATTGTTGTCTTCCATGATGCTTACTCTAATCACCATGAACACGAGGTGATGAAGGCTATTGATAAGCACAAACTAAAAGTTGAGAAGTCGGCAGGCAGCATAGCGGTGCTAAGATGCTCAGCCTCATAATTCCGACCAGGCGTAAGGGTGAGACTCTCAAGCGTTGCCTGGATTCTGTCGCTGAACATACTAGCGACTACGAGCTAGTCGTTGTCGATGGTCAGGGTGGCTTCGCCAAGAAGCTAAACCAAGGCATAAAACAAGCTAAAGGTGACTACCTTATTTTCTTACACGACGATTGTGAGGTAACTAGAGGCTGGACAAACGTACTAGCCGAAGTCGGGGCTTTTTGTCTAGGTGAGAGAAACGACTCTTTTCACTCTTGGGGAGGGTTTGTTAACCCACCTGACTACTGTAATGATCCATCCCTTAACCCTGACTATGCTTACTTTTGCTGTATTGCTAAAAAAGCGATGAAGAAGATTGGCCTGTTAGACGAGAAGTTTGTTAATCCCTTCTACCAGGACGTAGACTTTGGCCTACAGGTTAAGAAGGCTGGGTACAAGTACCACTGTCTACCAGGCAAGATCATTCACCATAACGGCGAAGATTCCGGTGCACCTGACGAGAGGCAACGGTTCTACCTAGAGCGTAAGTGGGGAGTAAAACTTTAATGTTGATTAGTAAATTCATTGAAGCTATCAAGCCTCACGTCGATTTCAATTCTATAAAGACGATATGCGATATCGGCAGTCGAGACCTAGAACAGTCCTTCGAACTGTTAAAAGTATTTCCTAACGCTACCATTCATGCTTTTGAGCCTAACCCCGAGTCTTACGAGAAATGCTTAGATCAAGCCGTCGAAGGGATAGAGGTTTACCCCTACGCTGTTTTGGATTACGACGGTATGACTTCTTTTTACGCTGTAGACCAGAAGGATAACTCTGGTGCTTCGTCAATCTTTGAGCCTACTGAGGACGTGGTCGGTGTTGATCGCTTTGAAGGTATGAAGAAGATCGATGTTATGTGTACTCGCATAGATACTTGGGCGGAGCAGAATAAGATTGAGAAGATCGACCTAGTTTGGATGGACGTACAGTCCGCAGAGATACCGGCCTTGAAAGGTTTTGGCACTATGCTTGATGACATACAGGCGATAGCGACAGAAGCGGCCACTGGTACGCTCTACTTCGGCAACAGGCAGTACGAGCCGAGCCACTACCAGGAGGTTAATAAGTTTATGACCGATAAGGGTTTCGTAGAGGTTTCCTACGATCAACCGTGGCCGTTAGAGGCGGACTTGGTCTATATTAACAAGAATGAAAAACGATAACCTCAAAAACTACACTCGTGGCTGGATATTAGGTAGGTTCGAACCCTCCCTTGCTAAAACCGACTTTGAGGTTGGCTTACGCTGGAATGAGAAGGGCGACACAGAAGGTCGTCACTACCATAAAGAAGTGACCGAGTACGTTACCTTCGCTGGTGGTGTCCACTCCCTTAATAACACGATCTACCAAGATGGGGACGTGCTGACAATTCACCCGTATATGTCGACAGACTACATGTGCTTGGAGCCTGGTTACTGCTTAACCGTTAAGGATAAGTCTATCCCGACTGACAAGTTCCCTGGCTCGATTCTAAACGTCGTTGTCCCAATGGCTGGGAGGGGCAGGCGCTTCCAGGAGGCTGGCTATAAAGTGCCTAAAGCCTTACTGAATGTCGGCAACAAGCCGATGATTAACCAGGTTGTAGATAACATCACCCCTAAAGAGGTTCACAGGTTCTTGCTTATAAGTAGAGCCGACGTAAGGCCTCGTATTAAGAACGGTCAGGTTATCTGCCTAAACCATGAAACTAACGGTGCTGTTAATACCATGCTTGAGGTGGAGAATTTGATTGGTCGAGAAGACCCGTTGTTGATTGCTAACTGCGATCAGCTTTTACTAGGCTTTGACGTTCAGGACTTTATAGACAAGTCGGCTGATTGTTCGGTAGTGGTCACTAAGCACGACAACCCTCACCATAGTTACGCTAAAGTTGGTAAGGACCATTTAGTTACCGAAGTAGCGGAAAAGAAAGTCATCTCTGATAAGGCGATAGCTGGTGTTTACTTTTATAAGAAAGCTAAATACTTCTTTGAAGGAGCCAGACAGATGATCGATAAGGATTTACGGGTGAACGGAGAGTTTTACAACAGCCCAGTGTTTAACGAGATTATCGCTAACGACCTGACGGTTAACACCTACGAGATTAAACCCGAGACTTGGCAAGCGATTGGTACACCCGAGGAGTACAAGGCGTTCCTGAAAAAGCTGCGGAAGGGTACAATAGAATTATGAAGAAGGCACTAGTCTTCGGGGCTGGTTCAGATATGTTTTCGGCGATCAAAGATATTTTAGTTGGACACAAGGTGATGGGGCTGACTCACGAAGAATGTGATGTGAACAACTGGATTGAGGTCGTTATAGCTATGGAAAAAGCTAAACCGAATGTAGTTATTAACCTAGCCGGAGTGTCTTGGCCACAACCGATGGCGTTATCAGAACCAGGAGCCTGGTTAGAAGAGATAAATACTAACTTGATAGGTAGCTTTAACGTTGCTCGGGCCTGTATTCCAGATATTGTTAGCGTCCAGGATAAAGTTAAAACAATGATCTTTATGGGTTCTGTCGCAGGCTTACACGGCAAACAGAACCATACTGGTTACTCTGCTTCTAAAGCTGGTGTCCACTCACTTGTTCAATCCTTAGCCGCCGAAGGTTACAACGCCTACGCCATAGCCCCTGGTAGGGTTAATACGAAAATGCGTGAGCGCGACTTTCCTGGCGAAGATACAAGGACTCGCCTAACCACTGAACAGATTGCTGAAGTAGTTAGAGATATCGTCGACGGTAAGTACAAGCCAGGTGATATCGCTATTATTCGTAAGATTGGTTACAAGACCCATAAAAAAACTTATAGGGGGCAGCCTTGGCGTAAGTGGCTGAAGATCCAGCCCTGGGAAGAGTGGAGCGGATTTTGATTTACATCGTATGCGACACCCATTCGGGTAACATTAAGTTTGAAGCTACCGAGCAGGATACCTTAATTTGTCTAGGTGACTGGGTACAAGGCGAGATAGATACCAAGGCTAAGAAGATACTGGTACGAGGCGACGGCGACACAATGGCAACAGACGCTTGGGATTTTGTTTGCGATGGGCTACTGCTTGATCATATATGGTTCACTCACGAGCCGGCTTTCAGCTTACCCCTAAGAGCTAAACGTAATATCTTTGGCCACCTCCACGCCGGTAATATCAACGACTTTGGTTACCAAGAGAAGGAGTGGCACTTCTGGCTACCGCCTAACGAAGTCCACGAACTAGATAGGTTTATATTTGAATCTACGAACAGGAAGAACCTGGAGTTAAAAAGGTCAATGATATGAGTGTCACCCTACTCAATCTTTGCTGGAATCAGCTAGAGGTGTCTAAGGACACGGTTAGGCGAGCCCTGAAAGAGCCTGAAATAGACGAAGTAATCGTGGTAGATAACGGTTCAACTGACGGTACTAAGGAGTATTACAGGAAACTCGCTGGGGTAGTTGCGACATCAGGTAAGGACGGTTTAGAGAAGCTGGAGTTTAAGACTGGCAACCAGAAACTAATCTTTATCGACTGGCCGGTTAACGCCGGAGCTTCTGTCGCTCGTAACCTAGGTATTAGTATTGCTAAAGGCGATTATATCTTTTTAATTGATGGCGACATTCTCTACGTACCCGGCACAGTTAAGGAGTACCAGAAGATTCTTGAAGACTACCCTGACGCTGCTTGTGTTGGTCAAAACTCTTTTGAGATGGTAGTGCAGCTAGGTCATAACGGCACTCAGAACGCTATCGAGGCCGATGCCCGAATGGAGGAAGGCTACACCATCTCTGACTGGTTCCCGATGGCATGGACTCAATACGGTTTATTTAGAGCCGAGTTACTCAGGCAGTATCCTTTTATCGAAGAACCGCCTTACAATGAACCTGGCTACGGCTACGAAGACGATGATCTTTATCACCAGTTAAGAGAAGTTGGTTACGTCTCCTTGGCTGTCGATAAACCTCTCTACTATCACGAAGCTCATGGCGGTATCAGGGAACTGATGAAGGCTGACCTTGAACTGAAGTTGAAAGAACGTAAAAAAGTCTTTGAGAAACGCTGGGGTAAAAACTCTCAGTGGTCAGAGTGGCTAAACAAGCACAATCCTGAACGCACTACCCGTCCTAAACCCTGAAGTAGTCGTCTTTTAGTTTAAGATGCTAACTCCCGAGGAAATAACAGAGCAGGCTTTGCTTGGTGTTCAGAATAGAGAGAGCCAAGTAAAAGAAACCACCTTCCACAAGGGTCTATTTTTAGGACTAAAGGTTGCTATGGCTCAGATGGTAGGGGCTGCCCTTAAAGCGGTTAAAAAGAACACTTACTCAGTTAAGGTAGAAAACCAGATCACACTTCCTGAAATCCAACAGGTAGAGGGCTCAGTCTCCTTAAAAGAGATCCGGACGCTGGTACTAGGACTCGACGAGGTAGTCAAAAACCTTAAATCTCTCGCTGATACAGGTAGGGAGAATACAAAGTTACTGTCTAAGGAGTTAAAGCCTGAGAGGGCTGACTTCAGTACGTTAGAAAAGGCCGTTAAAGACATAAGAATTCCTGAGACAAAGATTCCTGAACACCCGAAGACTTTTGCCGTTAATAACTTTGATGAGTTGAAAAAACCCCTAGCTGAATTGACCTCTAAGCTAAATATAAAGTTTCCTGACATCAACATACCACCAGCACCAAAAAACATCACAGTGGACAACCTGGAGGCCATAGAGAGCTTATTAGCCGAATTGAGTGGTAAAACTGAACAGATTGTCAACAAAGATGAAGCACCTGACATAGAGCCGCTGATTAAAGCAACTAAAGCAGTTGAATTTGCTATCAATAGCCTTCGATTCCCGATTCCTACCTTCAGGTCTTCTTTTGATAAGTCTAAAACGATCCAGCTGTATGACGCTCCTAAAACTCTCTCTTACGTCTCTATAGGTGGGGAGGATTACATTCAATATATGGACGCTGTCTCTGAGGGTGTGACCTATCGTAAAACCTTATCTTACACGGGGAGTAACCTAACAAGTGTCAGTGGTTGGGTGGCTCAGTAGGCTTATACGTCTTTTAAGTAAATGGCAGCAACATTCGCTTGGGATGAAGATACAGGGACAGCTACCGGATCACCGACCAAGGGTACAACCCGGACTGCTGGTGTAACCGACGTTAACTGGAAGAATAGCGGTACTCAAGGTACAGCTTATTCGGCTGCACCAATAACCGCTGGCAACAATTCCTTTGAAAAATGGCAGTTCGGTCACTTCTCTGGTACTTACAACGAGATATCCGCCGGTTTGTTCGCTCACACTGCTACCTCTTTTGGTACAGGGCTAACCCTGAAAGGACCGACTGCGATGACGGCCGATGGTGACAACGAAACCTACACGACTCCAGCGGCTACAACTAACGCCAACCTCAGTGTCAACATGACCACAGCTATTGCTATCGCATCCGGGTCAGCTGTTTGGTTTGGGGCAACCGGACCAGAAGCAACGGGCAAGACCGCCACTGCCACTGCCAATCCTGGCTACACTAACTGGTTAGTTACCCAGCTTCAGACAACCGTATCAGCAGTAGCTGGGGACACGGCGACGGTAACTTTGACGCTTCAGTATAATGAGAACTGAAATGATTATATTTGACGCATTCACCCAGAAAGACGCCGAGCATAAACTAACCGTTGACCATAACGGCGAGATTGTCGCTACTGCCAAGAGCGGTCACTTCTTGAAATTCCCCGCTGGTTCGACTGAGAAACAGATTAGGTCTTACGTCGAGAAACACGGGGAAGCTAATACGGGTCAAGTCTCTGCCGAAGAACACAACAAGCTAATCGATAAATCTAAGAAAATGATCGAGAGCCTATCCGATACAACGGATGAAATTGACGACGAGCAATACAATGCTGACGAAACCAGTCCTTGACCTTCTATTCGTAGCTGAACACACCGACGGTTTGATCGTCAAACAAACCCAAGAAGACGTATCCGCAACTGACCCAACCAGGTCAGCTTTTTACGATGTCCATTTAGACAGGGTTAAAACCCTTTCCCTGGTTAGGGGTGATGAGACTGTAGCCAGTGTTGATCTAGAGACGGGTAAATTTACTGTTGGTAATGTTACGTTCGACACCACTGACCAGTCTTTTGTTAAGGATGAACCCTTGAAATTGATTTACTTCCGAGAGACCCAGGTCCACAAAGGAGTAGACATAGAGAGCAACCAGGTCACCCAGACACACCTGATTAGTCGGTACTTTATTGGCTGGGAGACGACCGATCGGTTCGGCAAGAAAGTTAAGCAAACGATAGCGATCAACTAGATGGCCCTCCTTTGGCTTACGAGCTTTGAAACCCAACTCTTAGCGACTTTTGGTGACGCTGATTCAGTGACGGGTTCGCCTACAATCTCAACCTCGGTAGCCTACAGTGGCAGTGCTTCAATGCGGTGTAATCCATCCGCTACCACGGCTTATATAACGAGGACTTTTGCTGCGGACGGCAATACTAACCAAGTCTACGCCAGTATGCGGTTTAGGATTAAAACCGCTCCAGGTGGGGATACGATCATTTTACTCTTGAGAGACGATACTGGAACTAACCAAGTCGATATTCGATTAAAAGCAGATAGGACTCTTTTCTTGTGGCCGATAGGCGACGCTGCACCAGTTCAGATTGGTTCGGCTTCTTCTGCTTTGGCTTTAGATACTTGGTACAGGGTTGGAATACACACCAACAACACAGGGGCAACCGCTACTGTTACCGCTTACCTAGACGGGACCTCCTTTGCTTCGGGGAACTTAAACACTTCCGGAGCTAATGTTAGAACCGATAATGCTCGTTTCGGGGTAGTTAATACTTCGACTTGTGAGGTTTTCTACGACGACATAATTATTAACGACAATACCGGCTCTCGCGAGAACGGAATGCCTGGGGATGTAAAGCTAGCCTACCTACGCCCTAACGCTGCAGGAGACAACAACGGGGCTTTATCAGGAGATTACACAAGTATAGACGAAACAGTGCCTGACGACGCTACTACTGTCGCTATCCTGGACGCTAACAATGATATTTTAGACGTTAACGTCGAGGCTCCTTCGGTCTATGGAATCGACCCCTGGGATACGATTAAGTTTGTTGCTGTTGGAGTACGGGAAGCTGCGACTACGGCTGCTTCAGAGTCTTGGCAAGCAAGGATTAAGTCAGCTTCAGGTGGAACGGTCAGCTCTAGTGCGACAACTACTCACGATGACACGACCTATAAAACTAACGGTGATGGTGCACCAAGAAACTACAAGTTAGTATCTTATACCGATCCGACAACTACCGCTGCCTGGACTGTTACCGGTACGAACTCGCTCGACAATATGCAGATCGGTATTATCGCTATCGACGCTACACCAGATATACAAGTAACAGCCCTTTGGGCGGTGGTTGCTTACGTCGCAGAAACCCAGCCCTCACCTTCACAAAATACCTACCGTTTGTATGAGGACGGTACCGAAACAGCGTCAACGGCGATAGCTGCCCAAGACACCAATATCACCAGAAACGTTACCGCTAACAGTAATTTACAGCTGCGAGACAGATTACAACAAACAACCGGTGCAGCCGGAGCCTCGACAGACGACTATCAACTTCAGTACTCAAAGAACGGCGGAGCCTGGACTAATGTCACCACCTCTTCTACTAGCGTCAAAGGTTTCGACTCGGCTTCCCTGACCGATGGTGGGGCAACGACTAACCGCCTTGGAGCTGGCGGCAATGAACTTTTTGGCGATAACTTCAACAACACCACTAGAAACACGATAAAGTGGACACAGTTTGGTACAGCTACCGTCCCAAGTGAAACGGGGACGGTCCTACAATATGCTACTTCAACCACTGCTGGGTATGGTGGATATACAACTATCGACCAATTCAATCTAACGGGTTCGAGTATGAGTATCCAGGTGGTGGACGCTGGCAACCAGGCACTCGCTTCACTAGAGGTTAACCCGATACAGGTTATCAAAACAGCCGACACAAATAACAAGCTTTTTTGGCTTATCACTGGCGGTAATCTCAGACCTTACAAGAAAGTAAGCGGTGTGACCACGGCTTTAGCAACCAATCTGACATTTAGCGCAACGACACATAAGTACTTACGCATCAGAGAGCTATCAGGTACAACCTACTGGGAATACTCTGCGGATAGATTTACCTGGACGACCCACCATTCCGAAGCTAACCCGATAACTATCACATCGGTCTACCAAGAAACAACGGTTGGGACTTGGGCAGCAGAGGCTAGCGGCACAAATGTTCAGTTTGACGACTTCAAGGTAATGGCCGATGGCTCCTTTATCGCCGGTGAAATATCTGAAGACGGTTTAGTCGACGACCTCAATCTGACCTTAAGCAACTACACCGAGCTTCTCAACTCCCTAACCTTAATCTCAGCCGATTTAGCCAACAACGATACCTTAGACTTCAGAGTCTTAACTAACGGCGTTGTTGCTGGTAGCAGGACTGAGACTCTTAGGCCAAACGCTGCCGGTGATGCTCAGACCTGGGCAGTGACGGGTGCATCAGCTCACGTCGCCACTAACGACGACCTGACTACCACCTACCTTAGAAACAACACCGCCAGTCCTTTCGAGGCTGACCTAAACCTTGACGCTTCCGCTCTAGTGGTAGCTGAGATTGTCGGGATCGACGTTCGCTTCCAAGCTCGTACTGAAACCTCGGCTGTCGGTCAAGTCCAGGTCGGTGTTCGGCTGAGTTCTACTAACAGCTTAGGTACTAACGTGACCGCTATCCCAATCACAGAGACCAGTTTCAAATCTTCTGATATCTCCAGGCCAGGTGGTGGCAGCTGGACTGTTGCTGACTTGGCTAACTTGCAAGTAGTCGCTATCGGTGACAACAACAGTGGTACGGCTGTTCGAGTAACCGAACTTTATGTCGACGTCAGGTACCGAACTAATCCTAGAATCACGGTTAGTAAACCTGCAACCACCACTACCCAAACCACCACTGGTAAAGCCAGAATCACGGCATCGACGACACAGACCATTACCGGTAAAGCTAGAATCACGGCTACAGCTTCACAGACTATTACCGGTAAGGCTCGTATCACTACTACCGTCACTCAAACTCAGTTAGGCAAGGCTCGGATCACTGCCGCAAGTACGCAGACCCAGACTGGTAAAGCAAGGGTGACTGCCAGCACTACTCAAACTCAAACAGGAAAAGGAAGGATCACGGCTTCGGCTACTAGGACCCAGGATGGTAAGGCCAGAATTACAGCTACGTCTACCCAAACCCAAACAGGTAGAGGACGAATAACACAAACAGCAGGGAACCCATATTTTGTAACTCAAAGCTCCACGGTTGGTTCTACAGAAGATTACAAAGGGTTTGGTTACAGTGGTAATCAGAGAAAGATAGGCAAGGATAGCAGTGGCAGACTGTTTATAACGTATAGGAAATACTCCTCCGCTGTTTACCAGATATTCGTAGATTACTCAGACAATGGAAGCACTTGGACAAGCGTGCGAGTAGCCGATATCACTACTGCCCACCAGCGAGTATCGTCATTAGCTATTGGGTCAGATGATGCAGTACACGTAGTATGGTATGGGAAAGACCCGTCTAATACAGGTACAGATCAGCGACAAATAAAATATGCCAAGTCGACAGATAATGGAGCGACATACTCCTCGTGGGTTAGTGTTGGTGGTGATGTAAGCGGATATGCTAGCCAAACGCTATGGCAAGAGCACCCTTGCGTATTCGTAGATAGTCAAAACCCTAATAACCTATATGTAGTCTGGGAAGGTAGGGACTCGGTTAATACGTCTTCTCAGCACGTAAAGTTTTCTAAATCTACCGATGGTGGGACTACGTGGTCTGCATGGGCTAATATCGGTACGAATGGCTCTCGGCCAGGCATAACGAAGACGGGTAATGGCATTCTGCATGTCGTCTATTACAGTTCAAGTGGGTCACCTTTAAACTCTGCTATACAGGGGCAACATATATACTCTAGCGACGAAGGTGCTACATGGTCATCTAATACTATAATTGGTGACACTGGGTACGACTCTAGGCATCAAAGCTTAATAAGAGATAACAATAGTCTGCACGTGGCTTACAGGCAGATAGATGTTGCTAACTCTACAAGCCAGATAAGATACTCAATGTTTGACGGATCCACATGGAGCGCTCCTGTCATAATCTCGCAGTCCCCAGGTAGTGTATGGCAATTTTTCCCACATATTGGCTTGATAAAAGGACAGCCAACAGTTCTATGGTTCGAAACCACTGATGGTGCAACCTACCCATCTGAGGACCCAACAACAGGCAATATATATATCAGTCGAAAATACAACGGATCGTGGACGATACGGCAAGCTCTTGCTACCACTGACGCTGACTTATATCCGTACATTAATAAAGATAGCCTCGATTTAGCATACTCAACTAATACAGCTTCGCCATATTCAATTAAGTACTTAAAACTTGGAGAGCATGGTTTAGGATCTCAATCAGGTAAGGCTCGTATTACTAATACCGCTACAAAGACCCAAGGCGGTAAAAGTCGTATCCAGGTGGCCACTACCTCCACCCAGCTAGGTAAAGCTCGCCTGACGGCAACCTCGTTGCAAACTCAAACAGGCAAGAGTCGGATCCAGATTACCAGCACCCAGACACAGACGGGTAAGGCGAATATTGCCGGTGGAGTAGCCCAAACCCAAACAGGTAAAGCTCGGGTCACAGCAGCTACAACGCAAATACAGACTGGTAAAGCCAATATTTTCAAAACTACTACACAGACCACTACTGGCGTAGCTAACATTATCCCTAACGATACCCTAGTTGACAGTTACAGCGAGAGTAATGTTGATGAAAACGGCGCCCTGGACATCACTTACAGCAAAGAAGGCCAATCATTTACAGGGATCGGGGGAACTATCACTCGAGCCAAGTTCTATCTCAAAAAAAGCGGCACCCCTGCCGTTAATATGGTTGCCAAACTTTATGCTCATAGCGGAACCTTCGGTGCTAGCGGTAGTAAACCAACAGGCACAGCACTCGCTACCTCCGATACTGTCTCTACGACTACTCTAACCGCTTCCTCCCAACTCATTACGTTTAACTTTACAGGTGCCGAACGGTACCTGATGACTAACGCCACTAAGTATTTCATTATTTTAGAGGCAACCCTCACTGATGACAGCGTCCGGATCGGGATTGACTACAGTTCCGCTACTCATCCCGGACGGGGAGTCACCTACGACACTGATTGGCTTGATTACTTCGACCATGCTTTTTACGTCTACGCCATTGCTATCACTACACAAACTCAAACAGGAAAAGCCAGAGTAACCGTATCCACTACTAAAACGCAGTCGGGTATAGCTCGTGTCACGGCTTCAACTGTCAAAACTATCCTCGGTAAGGCTCGGGTCACGGCGACCGCAACGCAAACGGTTACTGGTAAAGCTAGAATCACCGCAATAGCAAGCCAGACCCAACTAGGTAAGGCTAGGGTCGCCGTCTTATCGACACAGACCACCACCGGTAAGGCGAGAATTACTGCAGCCACGGTACAGACTCAAACAGGTAAGGCACGGGTGTCAACCACAGCTATCCAAACGGTTACCGGTAAAGCTCGGATAGCAAAGATAGTCGAGCAGACTATCACCGGTAAAGCCAATATCGTTATCTCTACCGTTACGACCACTAAAACGACAACTGGTAAGGCCAGGATCGCCTCAGTTGCTACCCAGACAATAACAGGTAAAGCTAGTATCTCCTCGAACGTCCTGCCACCAGCGACGAAAACCATCCTAGTAGATGGAAAGTATTTAGCTTACAGAGTTACCCCACAGTTTTACATACGCCTCTAGCCGTCTTTTAATTCAAGATGGCTTCAACTTACTTACAGCTCAAATCGCAAGTCGCAAATAGAAGTGGGCGCATAGACGGTGGTACAGCCAACACTATTCGTGATAACGCCATCAACGACGTTATTCGGTTTACCATCGCTGACTCTCACCCGTTCAGCTGGTTAAAGGCGACAGCAACCGTTGTCTTGGTAGCTGGTGTTGCTGATATGCCGACTAACTACAATCCCACCCATAAACTCCAGCCTGGGTTTGTTAGAATTGCTCGTGCTAGTACCAACGACGATATCCCCTTAACTGAAACAACTGTCGATATGTTCGACAGATACGCTGCAGGAGACTATCGCTACTACATTCGCTGGAGTAGCTACCGTTTTGAGATCGTGTCAACCGAGCAGAGTAATACCCTGACAGTTACTTACTACATCATCCCAACCGCTCTCTCTGCTGATGGGGATACCTCAATTATTCCAGATTCAGAGTGTGTCACTTTGCTGGCCTCAGCCAAGGTTTGGTTAGCTAAGGAGAGAGACGAGACTAACCATGATCGGGATAACGCTCTCGGTTTGCAACGCCTTGGTCAGATGATTATTAACGATAAGCGAGCCAATCCACTGCGACCAATCAGATCAAACCTGTACAACGTGAATCTAGGCTATAACATTCCTGGTTAGGAGCTAATATCGCCAGCAAATTAAAAGGTTTACTGATCGACAGCTTCGCAGGAGGTCTGAACAAATACTCAAACGCTACTCAGGTGGAGGATTCCGAGTCTCCCGATCTTATGAATGTCGACTTCTCAGGTATCGGCTCTATCCGCAAACGCACTGGATTCCAAAAGTTAACTACTAGCGAGCCGAACGCTGACGACCACATCCAGGGTTTGTTTTCTTACATTACTAGCACTGTTAACGATATTCTTTATATCGCTGATGGGACTCTCTACAAGTACAACGGCTCTGGCGGATCCACAGCTATTACTGGCGGAACCTTTTCTACTTCAGCCGACGTTAACGCTGCTCAGGTAGCTGATCGGCTCTACTTCTTCGACGGTGTAACAGCCCTCTCCTATTACAACGGGACAGCTATCTCGACGACTGGGGTCACAGGCGCACCCACCTATCCAGCGCAGGGTATTTTCTTTAACCAAAGACAGTACATAAACTCTACGGCTAACAAAGATCGGGTTTACTACGCTCAGAAGATCGTCGCTGCTTCAGGAGCCTCAACCAATACAGGTACTTTCACTACTGGGACTGACGCTGGGTTCTTCGGTTTCGGTCAAGGCTATGAGGTGGTCGGCTTCGCCAAACAGTCTTCTTACTTATATATATTCTGTAAGACGGGTATCTTTCGAGTCGAACCAGTTGTTAATTCGGGTACGCTAGAACATACCTCTGTCACTATCTCTAACTCTATCGGTTGTCGTGCCCCTCGCTCTATTGATAACGTCGGTAACGATGTTTACTTCCTGGACTCAACTATCTATTCCCTTGGTGAGGTGGCTAACTTTACCTCACTACGTACTACTAATGTTTCAGCTAAGGTTGCGAATATTTTCACTGGCATGAGCCAAGCTGATATTGCTAAGGCAGCGGCGATTTACTCGACCGAACACGAAGCCTATCTACTGGCAATCAAGGTCGGTTCGAGTGCTTATAACGATCGGGTTATCGGCTTTTCCCTCGCCTATAAATCCTGGTTATTATGGGATAGCCTGCACGTTAATAGTTGGTTAGAGTTTATTGACTCAAGTAGTGTTAAACATCTTTACTTCGGCTCTGATAACGACGACTCCGCTTACGTCTACGAGGCTTATCAGACAACCAATGACGACGGTGCAGCCATTAACGCTTACTACTACACTAAGGAATTTGACAGCAAGACTTTTGACACTGAAAAGATATACCAAATGTGGTCAGTTCAGTTCGGTGGGGTGTACGGTGAAGTAACGATCAGCCTCCTAGTAGAAGGTGTGGTCGTCGATACCGTCACCCTGACTTCTGGCTCCAGTACAGCCTATGCTGATGGACTTGGTTCGTTACCGATTGGTACCTTTCCCTTCGGCTTGGAGTATAATTCCCCTGATGTATCTTCGACCGACGCCGGTATTAACAACGACTGGCGCCGACACGACTTGAACGGACAAGAAGGAACAACCTTCCAGTTTAAGTTTAGCAACGCAGTTGTCGGACAGAGCTTTGAGATTAAGCAGGCGCTGGTGCGGTATATAGACTTCAGCGACCGGCCTTATAAGGTTCTGGCGAGCCGAGAGGTTTAGCGTCTTTTAAGTTAACATGGCAGCTTATTCATTGCA
Organism: Blastocatellia bacterium; assembly: GCA_013697915.1. Classification (GTDB taxonomy): domain Bacteria; phylum Acidobacteriota; class Blastocatellia; order Pyrinomonadales; family Pyrinomonadaceae; genus PSRF01. The sequence continues at coordinate 34,109 of JACCVY010000269.1, forward strand.
GTTCGGAAAAACAGATACTCTAGCCTCCCAGATGGCGGCCGGCGCTACCACCGGTACACTTTCCTCCGGTGGCTTCACAAACTTTACTGGTGACTATTTGGTTTTAGACTACAACAACCCTTCTAAAAGAGAGGTCATTTTTTGTAATGTTACGGGAACGGCTATCGCTTCTGCCACTCGAGGTCAATCTGGTACTAGTGATGTCGTTCACTCGGCTGGTGCAGCGGTAGGGTACTCTTTCGTTCCCGCCCATTACTCAGCTTTATCTAATGGTACAGGTTTTGCTACTGGTACAGCTTCTGTGGGAATCCCTGCCGCAGCTGTTAAACAAGAGGCTTGGACTAGCTGGGTACCAACACTGGTGAATATGACGTTAGGCAACGGTACGGTAATAGCTAAATATCACAGGACAGGAAACAGAGTCTACTATTATTTCAAATTTACTCTCGGTTCCACTTCAGCGGTTAGTGCTGCCCCTGCTTTTGCCCCGCCTATTACGCCTTCTTCTACTAATTATGGTTTCTCTCCAGCCCCTAGAATCGGAGGATTCGTTCATATGGAAGATACCGGTAGTAATTCATATGTTGGACTCTCAATTATAGGCACGGAAAGTTTTGAAATTTTAACATTAAGCACCCTTGCTACCTATCTACAAAATCTTCAGACTACAGCAACCGTTCCATTTACTTGGACGACTGGCGACTTTATGGTCACTCAAGGTTTCTATGAAGCCGCTTAAAATGAGCAACATGCCTAACCGTCTTTTAGGTAAATGGGACTCTTAGACACAATCAGAAGCCGTGAAGGCAATAGAGATTACAGCACAGGATCAAAACTTCTCCGCTGGTTGTTTAATCCCTCATCCAGAGAAGCTAGTTACCTTGAGCAACGACCAGGTGATTTACTTGGTGGTACAGCTCCTTACGGAACAAGATCGTTGCTCGGAGGTAGTTACCTAAATCGGGAAACTACCGCTCCCCAGACACCTCAACAAATTACCCAACAGGCCAAGACCACTACTCCCGTTGCAACTAACCAAGCACCTGCACCTGGTGGAGGCGGCGGTGGAGGCGGCGGTGGAGGAGGTAACGCAATCCTCGACCTATTCTCTACAATTTATAACGGTCAGGAGTATAACAACGAAGCTGATTACTTCGGAGCCGTTAACCAAGACATTGACTCCAAGCTCCTAGAATCTCTAGGCTTGCTCGAGGGTGGTAGAACTAAAGCCCGTGAGAATACTGGCAGAACTAAATCTCGCTTACTTGAACAAGTTACTCAAATCCTCGGAGACCTAACCAAAAGTCACGAAAAGGGCAACCAAGATATTGGTGCTTACTACTCTGGCTTAGGTGATCTCTATCAGTCCTCAGAAGGTGTTCGCCTTAACGCCTTAGGTGAAGAAGTTGGACGAGAGCGAGGCCGAGTTGAATCTGAAAAGTCTCGTAACATAGAAGATATTGACCGATCACTGGCCGAATACCTAGAAGGCACGAATCAGCAAGAAAGAGGAATCTACGACCAGGCTAACCAGCTCCGTGGTCAAAACTTTAACTCTGCGGCTCAATTTAGAGACCAGTTAGTAGCTAACCCAGGCGCACAACGCCAAGCTAATACCGCTATCGGTCAGACTCAGATAACCGACACTTCACAGTTACTGAAGCAAATAAATAGTTTCTTAGGTCAATCTAATATCCGCAACCGTCGCCCTAATACCGACATTGCCTCTAGCAACCCGGTCAACAGTTACTTGAATCCATTTGCGCCTACTTACTAAAAGTCGTCTTTTAGGTAAATGGGACTAATTGATCTTATCTCTAATACTCTTCGTAATAAAAAGAATGTAGGCGGATTAGCCGGAAGACTTGTAGACGCTGCTTATGGGGGTAAAGTGCCTGTTATCAACCGTATCGGTCAAGGTTTCGCCACACCAGCCATAAGTAGAGTTCAGTCTCAAATAGACACTCAGAACGATCAGGTACGTAACCGTATCTTTACCCGTGCCAGACAAGAAGCTGATCCGGTTAAAAGAATAAAACTACAGGAGTTGGCCAGAAGTGTCCAAACTCCTAATGTTTTGCAAGAAGCTGCCCCAGAGATTGCTTCCCCTGACTACCTTAAGAACGTCGGCAAGGATTTATTAAACGTTGGAAGTGCTGGTATCGCATCATTAAGAATACCTGGTGCTATTGCTAAAGCTTCGCCCTTGGTTAGGTTAATAGGTTCTGGTGCTATAAGAGGAGTAGAGAACACTGCTTTTGAGGGAGCCAAGCAGGCTATAGATAAAAAACTTGACCCTAAGGCCTTGCGTAACGCTTTCTTACTAGGTGCTGGGGCTAACACTGTTCTATCACCAAGACTAACTAAAAAGGCAGGGCAAGAAGTAGCTGGTAACATTAAGGCTTCAATGGTTCGTGATCCTATTACTGGCAGGCTACCGGCTAGCCCTGGGTTTGCTAAAGTGCCAGGAACCCCAGAAACGGGGGCTCAACAAGCTATCAAAGACGGTCTCACAGAGGAGCAGTTTGTGAAGGGGCAGAAACTTGTATATCATGGTTCTCCTAAGCCATTAAAGAAGTTTGAAAAAAGA
>JACCVY010000007.1 GCA_013697915.1 Blastocatellia bacterium
GTAATTGCTCACCCCCCGGCTACGGCGCGGTGGCGAGAGGCTTTCCGGCGAGAGTGAGGCGGATGGCCTCGAGTGCGGTGATGGCGCGGCGGCGGGCGGTTTCGATGACGGATCGGATGCCGGCATAAAGCCGGGCACCCCACTCGGTGCGAAAGCCATTGGTGATTTTGCGGAAGGTGACGCAAGGGCGCAACGCCCGCTCGGAGCCGTTGTTTGTCGCCGGGATGGCCCGGTTGGTGATGAAGACGAACATGTGGCGGCGGATTTTCTTGATCACGCGCTGGAGTTTGACTCCTGCCTTATGTGTTGGCGTGCGGTGCATGAGTTCGTCGAGGCGGGCTTCGAGGCGCGCGGCATAGGTTTTGAGCGTCACGTCTGCGAGCTTGTCTCGCCGTCGGCCAATCCGGCAGGCTCGACCAAACAGATGCCGGAGATCGGGCGCGAAGATGTCGTCGCCAGCGTCGATTGCATATTGCACGTCACGAATGAGATGGGCGAGACAGACCTGATTGTCTTTTTTCGCCCAGCCCATCTGGCCGCCGTAACGGTCCGAGACCCAGAAATCGGGCCGAAACGCGCCGAGGAACCCCTCGACCACGCATTTGCCGCGCGACGGCTCGACGACGAAGACGGCGCTGTCGTCATGGTGGAACACCCACAGCCACCAGTTCCGTTTGCCGACCCGCAGGCCGGTCTCGTCGGATTGCAGGATGGTTCCCGACATGAGACGGGCGCGGATGTGGCTCGTCTGGCGCGCGAAGGCGTCACGGGCGGCGTCCAGCATGTTGACGAGGGCGCCTTCGCTGATTTCGAGGCCAAGGATGTCGGACAGAAGCCGCGCCAAGCGTTCGAAGGCGATGCCTTGCGTAAAGCGCAGGTAGATGACGAGGGCGCGAAGGTTTTCTCCGAATGGAGAGCCGGGCTTCATTCCGCTGGGCGGCGCGGCCTTAAACTTTTTCGCGCAACAGGGGCAGACCCCGCCATGCAGCGTTACGCGGGTGACATCGGGCTTGATGTCAGGGATTTCGACGTGATCATAGGTTTCGCAGGCCGTCTGCGCCACGCCGGAAACGTCCGCGCCGCAATGCTGGCAAGAGGACGCCATCACCTCGCGCTTGTGCGCCGGGTTCGGATGCAGCGGCCGGTGCGCCCCGACATGCGCCTTGCGCTCGGGCTTATTCATCACCTCGCCCGAGGCCTTTCGCCCCTGGCTCGGGGGCGTGCTCGAATTATCCGGCGTCTTCGGAGGCAGGCCGAGCTTGGCTTCGAGTTCGGCGACACGTGTCGTCAGAAACTCGATTTGCCGCTTCAATGCCGAAATCGTATTCGAGCGAACTGTGTAATTTTCTCTTAAAAGATTGCGTATTTGACCACGTGTACTATCTGCCTTACAAAAGGAATGCAAAAATTAATTTCGTCAAGAATTGTCGATAGACAAAAAATTATTCTATTTTATGGCCGTCCATCTGTAACCAGAAATCTCTTCGAACTTGCCGTCGACGGCATCAGTCTTTGGCAACAGCGAAATCCTTCACTTGCTAGGCAATGGTAATTGCTCACCCCCAGATAGGCAACGGCTCGCAATTTCTTTTCCAAGGCATCGACAATTTCGCGTGGGTGCCCTTCGTCGTGGACGGATAGGTTGCTGTATTTATAATTCTGAAAGTGGATCAAGGCCTCCGGTCTTGTGGGCGCCTCCGTTATTATAATGCGGAAATCCGCTGCCGAAGTGTAACGGTTTTCAAGTTCTCTAAAGAGATTCAGCGCAGTCGAGATACCGCCAAACGTCTGAGACGGGTTAATAGTTGGTACTAACAAATTCAAGCGTGTCTCTGGTTCATTGATGGCGAATAGATAATTCTCCGGATTTCGGGTACTGCCTTTTCAGTAGCCGTAATGCCGGAAAGTTGTTTCAAGACCAACGGCCGATAGGTTATTGCGATATTGCGTGAAATATCGTTGGCAGATTTATTTTTCATGACCGTGTTCTTGATCGGATAATCAATCGAGTCGGAAATGATTTTGGCCCAACGAAAACCAGCCAATTCCGCAAAAAAACAAAAGGTGCGTTCAATTGCATGCGCTAGCGTCCCATCGAGCTGTCCTGTCTCGTCTGGAAAATCGGAAAACTGCAAGTCCAAATTCAGCAGGGGGCGGAGCGCGGCTGATCGACCCCAGAACATGGAACCCGACGGAAATTCGAGAAGGCACGATTTGTCGAGCACGAAACCGGCTCGCCTTAATAAGGAGGCCGCGAGCTCAAAATCATAACCCCAATTGAGGATGGGACGTAAAGCAAAAAAGTGCTGAGGATAGACAATGCCGACGTTATTTTCACAAAATAGTTTAAATATACTTTTTACAATTTGCTCGTTTCCGAGTAGATTCGTGAGCAGATAATCGAACCATTGTTCTAGCGGATCCCCGCCGTGCGGCGATCGCTTCGTATGCAGATGTATAAAGTATTCGTAATGTTTAAGAACGTCGGAATAGCCCACGATAAAAGGCGCAATATCTCTCCCGCAATTTTCGAAAACTCTAACTTCGATAATTCCATTTGAATAACCTTCTAAGGTTTCAAGGATGGTCGTCTTCTTTGCGTCGGTATCCGTCGATATAAATAGATCTGTTTGAAATGGAACGTTTTTCAAATACCCCAAAATTTTGGGAAACATATCAACATAGTACACATGTATGATCGCAGCAACTCTATGTACAGAAATCGTGTTAATCTCCATTTGAAAAGGCACCTCCATGCAGTAATCATTTTCGTCAACGGGACGAAGGCTTGGCACGGCATCCAAGGCGCATGTGAGGCCTGAATTATAAATCAGCCGGAGGTGAGGCTCGTAACCGGATTGATTGTATGCCGCGCGGCCCGCGTCATGACCAGTTTCGATATAATGACGGAACGGATTTACTCCGCAAGGAATAACGTCTTTATTTATAAAATAGTAGTAACCTGTGTTGAAATCAGCTCGTGGATTACGTGACTCTTTCCAGCCGGATTCAATAAAGTGCTTAACTGGATCCATTTGAGCATTTGCGATATCCTGATTATGCAATAAATAGTATTGACTGTCAAACTCTGGCGAGATTGCAAGGTAGTCGAGCGCAAGCTGTCGATCATGTTCATCGACAGCTCTAGAAGCGCGCCCTTCTTCACGCCCGTGAAGTATGAAGTGCACGATAGGATTTACTCCGGCTTTTTCTACGTCAGGGTTTGATCCTCTATAGTATAAAGTATCGAAATCAAGACGCGGGTTGAACCCTACGATCCACCCTTTGGTACGATAGTGCTCAATCGGATCAAGCCCACTCTTTGATATTTCTGGATAGTTTGATATATAAAATTGTTTATCAAGGTATTGTGTTAGTATAGACCGTTCCCGTCTGGCTTTATTATAAGAAATAAATTTTGAATAGTATGTGTAAAAGCGCCTAATGCCCATGCAGTGGCCTCTTAGACCGTTCGACTTCCCATGCTAGTGTAGAGTCTCTCAAATAGCCTTACATTTTTGAAGCGCCCTTCGGGCGGATTGGATTTTGCGGAGAATGTCTTCGCCTTTGGCGGTCCAGACATAGCGTTTT
>JACCVY010000044.1 GCA_013697915.1 Blastocatellia bacterium
CAAACTACATCGGTCGCTTGCTGAAACCTCTCGGCCTGCTTGTCACACGCATCGCCATGGGCATGCCGGTGGGAAGCGATCTGGAATACGTTGATGAAGTGACAATGGACAAAGCGCTCTCAAACCGGCATGAGATCTAGCTACCCGTCATTGCACTCCTCCAGACCTTCTAAAATTGGGAATCATCAAAACTATAACCACTCGCTCCGCTGGAGCGAAAAAGCCGTAACGTTATGCTTCAAGTAGGAAACGCAGAATATCTCTTAGCAACGGGACTTCGACAGTCTCTGTCCAAACCACGCTTGCCGAAAGCGACTCGGCACTTCTGGTCGACCTCCCGATAACCACGAGCGGATTTCAAATCAGTCTTACCGTTATCTTCGACTGATTCTGCTTTGGCTTGCGACATGCTCCGCTCCTTCCAGAACACCGAAGTCCTGCCGGTGCTTGCCGTTGAATCTCATCCGCTACTTGACTTCGAACTTCACGGTGTAGAAGAACGAGCGATCACTTCCCACATAGAAGCTCAAGACATACTGTCCCGCCGCGAGACCTTTCGTACTCAAGTTAAAGATGTATCCGCCGCCCGAGCCGCCGAGTGTTGCGTCATAGCGGAAGGTGTAATCGGGGTTCGCGTTGCCTGAATCGACGACCGGTGCGGCGGTATTCCCACTCATCAACCTCAGGTCACGAGCTACCAGAGCAGTGCTGGAGGAGGACACGTTTGCGTTGTTGGTATTTAGAGTTTGCAGCTTGATAGGGATCGTGCTGCCACGTTTGTAAGCCTTCGATTGATCGAAGAGCGACTTGATATGAGGTCCCCGGCGCGCCAGGTAGAACGGACTGAACGAAGTTGTGGTTGCATAGATCGTCAGGTTCGCGTAGTCGCGCGCGGGGCTAGTCGCCGTGACGTCAACTAGCGTGCCGTTGACGTTGTGCAGGATTGCGAGGTTGTTGAAGTCCGCTTCCGAGATTGGTCCAGGAACTTTGAATGCGAGTGTCACTGAACCCGTGAAAGTTGCCGTTGTCGCGATCTCGTAAGCGACCTGCGTCAATGCTTCCGTGTATTTGCCAAGCTGAACGAGAGCGCTGGCTTTTCCCTTTTGCGAGTCGGCCGCTTCTTTTTTGAGCCCGGCCTCGTTTGCCAACTTGATTGAGCGATCAAATGTTTCCAGTGCTTCCGGCAGCCGACCCATTCCCACAAAACACAGCGCGATGTTCTGCAAATCCAAACTCATTCCCGGTTTAAGAGTCGCGCGCTGATCGATTTCAAGGGCCTGCTGGTAATAGCGCAACGCCTCGCTGTATTCGCCCAGGAGCAGATGCTTGCCGCCAATATTTCCAATCGTGTCGCTGATACCTCGTTCGAAACCCGTGTCGCGATAGAGTTCCAGCGCCCGCGTATATTCAGCGATCGATTTCCTGTATTCGCCGAGCTCGTCATAAACAAGGCCCAGGTTATTGTGCGCAGAAGCCTCGAGGACGTGATCATTGAGTTGCGCGCCAAGGGCAATCGCCTGATTAAAATGTTCGACCGCGGGCGGGTATTGACCCATCTCCCAGTAGAGCAAGCCGAGATGACTAAGCGTCTTACCTTCTTCGGCACGATTGCCAAGTTCGCGTTTCATTGCCAGGGCGCGTTGCAGAAATTCGAGTGCCTTGGGAAAGTCACCAAATTTCTTATAGCAGTTTCCGATTAAACCGATTGTAATCGCCTCGCCCAAACGATCTTTTTCATTACGAAAAAGCGTCAACGCATTTTCAAACTCCGGGAAGGCGACTTTAGGTCCCTCTTCAGAATAGAGCTTGCGAGCTGCGTTCAATACGTCCGCAGCTTTTTGCACTCTTGTAGTTGAATTGGCATTAGGGTTGACCGCAATGTTCGGGGCTTGTGCGTTCGCCGCGAGTGGGAGCAGTGCCAACACCAGGCAAAGGATTGGTTTGGAGGAAAGCATTTCGTTTAACTAATCAACGTGAAACGCGGAAACTTACAACCGGCGACTTAATCGTGTTGCCTTGCGGCAGATTGGCGGTAACTTGCACAAAGTATTTGCCGCCAGATTTCAGCCTCGATGCGGCCGGCAATCTGACTTGTGTCTTTTCCGATTGACCGAAGAAAACCAATTCGCCGGCTGCCGTCATTACTGATATGCCGTAGAACTGTGCGTCCTGGATTGGCAACCAGCGAAACACCAAGTCTCCCGAAGACACGCTTGCGCCTTCGGTTGGGAACACCAGATTGGGCGATACCGATCCTGGGTTCGACATACCACGTACGCTCGGTGGCGGTGTTCGTATTGGACGAGTTTCCTGTTTAGGCGCATCAGTTGGACCAGGAACAGGCGCAGTTTCTACCGGTGCATGTGGCAGAACAACTGACGAGGCCGCGGGGGGCGCTTCGTTCCTGGCTACCAGCGTCGGATCGGCAGACTTCTTCGTGTGCCTTTCTTGCAAAGCAATTCCAAGTACTGCGGCAAATAGCAAACAGGCAACCGCCGTTGTGGCTAAGGCCCAACGCCACGCGTGGGAGTTTGACCCGGGCCCAGCCGGAACGAGATTTTGCACTTTTAACAGAATATGGGCAGGCACTGGCTCAGGGTCGGGCGTATCGGAAGACCGCACCAGAAAAGTCACCTGGGCCAGGCACGAATCACATTCCGCAAGATGACGTTCTATAGATCGCTTCAATTCACCGGGCAAGAGTTGATCGGCGTACGCTGCAAGCTTGACGTCGTCGGGGCATCGCCAACCGCGTTTGAAGTGCTCATGCAGGTCAGACTGCGACAAGTATTTTTCTTTCTCGTTCATTAAACTTCCTGGCCTCGACCTCGCTCCCACTTATTTCACGGACGCGCCTCTGAATTTTCCGCAACCGCATTCTTATCGGTCCAACTCAGTTCGCAAGCGCGTCAAAATCTCTTTCAGTTGCCGATCAACACGCTGCGCGTTACCCAGTCCCGTCAGCCGCGCGCATTGCTCCAGCGTTAGTTCCTGCTCAAAACGCAGGCGGAGCAGCAGGCGCTCTTGAGAAGGAAGGCGGCGCAGCAGGGGTCGAAGTCTTCGTCGGCTCTCGTCCTGGATGGACTGTTCTTCTGGATTGGGCTTGGCGTCAGGTATTTCTTGGACCTTGGTTTCGGGAGCCTCAATGACTGCGGACATCGTCGAAGTCGTTTGCGCCGCCTTTTGTGCCAGCAACCAACGCTGCCTAACTGTTAACTCCTTTTCAATTCGTCCTCGACTTTCAGTAATTCGGCTCTCGGTTATTCGCGGAAAACGAGGAGCCAGCATTTGCAAACTCTCTTCAGTCGTATTACCTCGTTGGTAAATAAGACGAAACACTTCCTGGTCAAGCAGTGAAAGCCTTGAAACGGAAGCAAACAATCGCGTGCGCCCCGATTGCTTGCGTTGCCAGTCAAGGCACAGATTGCGCACGACGACACGCAGCCAGGTTAGGAATTTTGCGGCGCCGTCTATTTCGAATTTGCGCAGACGCCGAAATTTACGGTCGACCAGGCGTTCACAAACAAATTGGAAACAGTCCGAGGCTTGATCGGAATTCTTTTCAAACTGGCGCACGACTTGAAGTATGTGGGCCGCATATTCGCGCAGAAACTCGTCCCAGGCTTCCTGGGGATTTTGGGATACCAATTCACGAAGGGTACGTTCAATCGCTGCGGCCATGTCTCAGTTCTGGGCTGGCTGGTTTATGAAAGCGTGCGTCGATCGGTAACGCACAATCCTGGGTCGGAACTCAGTTAAACCTTCGACTGCGTGCCGAAAGGATTGAAGTAACTGACCGACCGCAAACGTAGCGGGTTTGGTATTACTCTTCCGGCTGAAGTGGCGGGATTCTACACGAGATTGTTTACTTTGGTATCAAAAACACCGGTCAGGAAACTGTTGTTGTCGAATCAGACTGCAACTGTCCCCGGGCACAAAATGAATTGGGCAGGGCCCAGGGAGCAAACGTATTAAATAAGAACCTATCACCGTGCAGGAAGCAGGTGCCGGGGCAAAGTAAATATGATAGGTTCGGGTTGGTAACTTAGAAGCGGACATTCTCAATTGGCGCATCCTTCTTACAATCTGAACAAGACGCCGCATCGTCATACATAGGCGCATCAAAGGTGACCAGGGATTTTATGGCCACTCCCTGGACGGTTTCCGGGGCTGAGTCAAACCGCACAATTGCGCCGCAGCCAATAATGTTTGAGCCCAGTGATTCCACCAACTTCACCGTCTCTTCAATCGCCTGGCCGCTGCGAATAATATCGTCAACGATGATGCAGGGGTTCACTTCGCCCTTATTGATGTACTGGCGGAACATGCGCTTGCCGCCTTCCTGCTCGGCCCAGTAAATCTGCTCCGCGCTCAGTGCGTCGCGCACGCCAAAGGCCACCGGAATTCCACCGGAGCTGGGGCTGATGATCGACACTTTTGGCAGCTGGCTGGAAACATCACGATCAATGCGAAATTTTCTGCTCAGCGCGACGGCCAACACGCGCGCGGTGTCGTAGTAACGAAACGCGAGCGGCATCTGAAAATAATGCGGCGAGTGCTTGCCGTTGGGATAGACGAAGTGGCCCTCGCGAAAAGCGCCGGTGCGCTTCAGCATCTGCATTACAGTGTCAGACGACGGAATCAGATCAACCATTTTATTCTCCAAAGGTAGGAATCAGTACTGAGTACTGAGTGCTGAGTGCTGAGTTAATACAACTCCGTAAGTCGTGGCGCGTCAGTACTCAGTACTCAGTACTCATAACTCAGTACTTTTATTCGCCGACAGCATACATCAATCATGCGTTTTTGCTCCATCGGCGACCGCAAGTTTGATTAACGCCGCCTGCTCGCTTGGTAGCTCTTTCGGCAATTCGTGCGGGTCATACCAGCCCAGCCGTTTGATCTCGAAATTCAGTTGTTCAGTTTCGCCTTGCGCGCGACAACGAAAAACGATCTCGATCTGTTTTGCTTTCCCGAAAGCGCGAGTCTTGAATAATTTCAGATTCTCGATTTCCAAGCCAACTTCCTCACGCAACTCTCGCCGCAAAGCTTCGTCCGGTTGTTCGCCTCGTTCCACAAAACCTCCAGGGATGCCCCATCCGGAACCGGGCCGAAACCGATGGTGAAGCAGTAACACACGCCCCTCGCTGTTTGTAATGATAGCCGCAGCAGTGACAGTGAAGCGCGTCTGCGTGAAACGCACGCCCCATCTCTTTAGTTTTGCCGGCGTACGCCGCCAAATCGCTCCGGCCAGGTCTTTAAACATTTCCGTTCAGGATACCACGGCGAAAATTGTAACGAGCGGTTCGTTATCTTCATTGACGGCGATTTACTCAACTCGGTAAGATTCAGGCGCAAGCATTCCAACCAATCGCGTATCTAGAAACGTTTATGACTACAACTGCCTCCGCAGCAAGTTCAGACAAACAGGTGTCGTCGGCCACCACTGCGCCAGTTCCCAAACGAATTACGAACGCGCAAACCGTCTGCAATGAGAAAAACGAAAAGGGGAAACCCTGCTGGGGTCACCTCAAACAGTTGAAGACGGCGGGTGAGCCCGCCGAAGTTCATCTGCGTGGCGATGATGTGTTGTTCAAATGCCAGACGTGCGGCACCTATTACATGGGCCCGCCGCTGGGCCATGTACGCGATCCGCAAAAGCAGCATCGCTTTGTAGAGGCGGAGTTGTCGGCATTGCTGCAAGCTGCCGGCGGGACCTTGCCGGTGATCAAAAAAGATGCGCGCGGCGTTTTCATCATGGAAACCACCGCTGCGCACGCGCCCGCCGCGAAACCTGCAACGACCCAAGCAGCGCCAGCCGCAGCACCTGCTGCCGCTAAGCCGGCCGCACCTGCCGCAGCAAAACCGGCGGCCCCGGAGACGGCAAAGCCCGCAGCCAAGGCCGGCGCGGAACCAAACCGGCAGCTATTCCACCGCACAACGTATTCAGGAGTGGTAGATACAGGGCCGGTAACTGGCGAAACCTTTGAACAGAAAGTTGCGCGCCTAAAAGCAGTGTCCGAAGGCGCCAAGCGCCGCGCTGAAGAAGGCGGTGGTCCAGTCGCTCCCGCGGCCGCTCTCGTGGAAGCTGCGCCGGCTAAGGTCGCGCCAGTAGAAGTTTCATCAGTCGCGGCGCCGGAAGTTGCCGCTCCTGCTGTTTCCGCGATCCCGGCAACGGGTGAAGCGCACAAGCCCACCGGGCAAGCCGATCGCAGTCTCATGCTGCGATCAACCTACTGCGACGTAACGGATACTGGTCCAATTGCCGGCGAAACTTTCGAACAGAAGGTGGCGCGTCTGACGGCGCTCGCAGCTGCAGCAAAGCAGCGCGCGGACGGCGGGTGAAAACATTATCCGCAGATTACACAGATTACGCAGAAACAAGAACGGGCCGCGCTCCCCAATTGCAATACTGGTTGCCTCTTGCAACCACACCTCTATCAATTCAATACCCCTCTCGATTTCAATCTGTGAAATCTCCGTAATTTGCGGATATTGATCGGTCAACCAAGATCGACCGTCCGCTTCCCACTGCGCGCCTCGAGCAGCATGTGACAGACGACTGCCGCGACAATGATCGCCCCGCCGAGAATGGCCCACGAAGTTGGCTGCTCGCCAATTGCCAGATAAACCCAAATCGGATTCAGCACTGGCTCAACGTAACCAACTATGCCGGCATCAAGCGAGCGAACGCCGCGCGCCATCGCTAAAGTAAACAGCGTGTAAGCAACACCTATCTGCACAACGCCAAGATAGACAATTCCGGCAGCATCAAATTTGGAAATATGCGGCAGCACCTTCCACGCCGCGGGCGCTGCAATGATCACCAGTAATAAATTGCCGTAGATGACGGAAGAGGCACGGTTAACGGCACGCGCTTTGGTGTGTCGCAACAAAAGAAAGTAGCAGGCAAAACAAAAGCCGGAACCAAGCGCCAGTAGATTGCCAGTGACATCTTGCGGCCTGAGCTTGCCGACAAAAAAGAATGACATCCCCAATACGCAAAAAATCACAACGACCAAATCTCGTGATCGAAACTTCTCTTTGTAAAACAGGGGTTCAAAGATGAGCAGATAGACAGGCGCCGTGTATTGCAAAAAAATCGCGTTGGCAGCCGTGGTTTCTTTTGTTGCCAATACGAACAGCAGCAACAGCGCCGCGTAAAGCACCGAAGCCAACGCCGTCACACGATTCAGGCCAAATCCTTCGCGTCGCGTGAAGATGGCAACAGCAATTGCCGCCAGCAATGACCGGCCAAATGAGAGCTCAAGCCCGGACAGCGTGACCCACTTTATGAAGAGCCCGCCAGTACTCCATAACAACGCGGCGGCGAGCACGAACAAGAGTGGTGGCACGTGGCTCCTGGCGTCGCCTGCTTTTGATTGACCGTCCATTATTGAGAGCGTAAGGTTATCGGCGCTCAGGACACAAGACGTCCAACTAATATCCAGCAAGGATTGTTATGGACAACTTCCCGCAGCAGCCATTACTGCCGCAGTCAAGAGGAATAAAGAAGCAGTGGATCATCCTCGGATCCGTTATCGGCGTCCTGGTTATTGTCATGGGCGGTTGCGTTGCCTGCGGAGCACTCATCGGCTTGTCGAGCTTCACTAATTCGAACGTTGCCAGCACTGATGGCGAGGAGCCTCATGATTCGCGGCGGTCGTCCGGTAAAAGCAGTAGCGGATCGGGAACATTGGCGGGGACTACCTGGTCGGGCACTTCAAACTGCGACGACGGCGACAAACTCGAGATGGTCTTTAAGTTTGCCGAATCCGGAAACCCGATCTACGAATATCAAACCAAGAGCGGCTTGCGATCGGTCGAACTTGCCGAGGTTGGACAGTTGATTCGGTTTGTTCCGCCCGGCGGCGGTGTTACGAGTGCCAGCGTCGATTCGCTCGCTGTTTCAAGCGATCGCGTTAGCCATACGATGAGTTTCTCGACGGAAAGCAGTAGCGGTGAAACGCTGACGCAAAGTCGTTCAAGAGTCGGCACAGAAACCGCGATCGCCGACGGCGAACTGCAAGTCGAAACAACCATTCGTTCTCAGTCGGTCAGCAGTCAGCCCGGCATTGTGGCGCCGGGCGACGAACACGTTATTGTCTGTCGAGGAAAACTGAAGGAGCAGTAGGAATTTCGCCGCGGATTTGCGCAGATGAACGCGAATCGGAACTGAAAAATCTTTTGCTTTTCTGATCGGTGAAATCCGCGTAAATCCGCGGCCAAAACAGTTTTTGTTTTACTCGATTTCGCTGGATTCCCGCACGGATTTTAGATACTTACCAAAGACGCCATTCCACGGCGGGATGACAATGGAAACGGCGCCGTAGGTTTTGGCCTGGCAGGCAAGCCGAATCAGCGGCTTGGGTTCGGTGGTGTCGATGTAACCAAACTCCTTAATCTTCTTTCCCTCACGCACTGCCACGTCAGAGAGTTTTTCCGCCCCACCCAACACGCCGACCCAACAGGTGCCGCAGGATGCGGAACGGCATTCAACCGGGATAGGACCTTCAGGACGTCGCGGATCGATCTCGCGCCAGTTGCGCGTGCGATCGTCTGACGCTCCCCAGGCCATATCCTGATCGTGGTTCATCTTATATGTCGCTGCCGCGTCGTTCTCGTCGTAAGTGACAGTCCATTTCTTATCGATTGTTTTAAGAAAGCCAAATAATCCCTGGCTGTCATCTTTCGCGCGCTCGCTGAGAATCTGAGCCGGGGACTTCTTCACGTGTTTCTTATCGAGCAGCATCGCGCCGGAGGCGTTCTTGAATGCAGCCAGGCCCGCCTGTTGAATTGTCATGAACGCAATGGCGGTGATGCCCACCAGCAACGACACGTCAAGTTTCAAGCTTGTCGCAGTCTGGCGCGCCACTTCCAGAATCCGATCTGAAAGCTGCACGTTGTCTGCGTCATAGCTCTCCGCAAAAGCCTCTACCGTCTTCTTGACCTGCGGCCAGTAACGATGCCCGTACAGAAACGTGTGCGACGAATCGATCTGCTCCTTGAGCTCGTAATGGCCCTGCATAAGCAGTTGTTTTGC
>JACCVY010000051.1 GCA_013697915.1 Blastocatellia bacterium
GCAAAAATGAATCAAAACAACAAGACATAATCATTAAAGTTCGCCGCTAGAAGTTAGATCCAAACGAAAATGATCCATGAAAAGTAAACTGCTCCCAAACGCCGGTTTTTCCGCAGCCTGCTAGACCCCCTACCTTGTCAAAACTGTGGGGCAAAACTCGAGTTTTCGCAAAAAAAGCGCGAATTTCCTAGCAAAATGGTAGGCGCGCGCGGATTTGAACCGCGGACCTATACCGTGTCAATCCGCGGACCGGCGCCGCGTATAAAGCATAATGCGTTTTTACGGCGCAAAAATTAGGTTCGGCGGCCAGAGAAGTCAATTTAGACCGCATAAACCGTACAACTCGTCAGCGTGTCGTGGCAAAATCGTGGCAAAACAAAACATGTCTAATCGTCGGATAAGTGCGCCCACCTCTCCTTTATTATATAGGTTGCTTCACTAGTGTCCCAACGTTAGTTGAATAGAATCAGTTGTTTGCAAGTATTGATTAATGCAGTTTCGTCGTCTGGTAAGGAAAGGGCCTGTAAAATCGGGGTTTTCTCGAAAAGAGTGACGCTCAAGATCTGTAGAATTCTGTAGAGACTCCCGTCCAGGCTCAACTGCTTTTTGACAATAGCCACGAGTAGGTAAACCGAGATAGCGATCCAGATTTGGGTCTTCAGCGCGTTGACGGAAGTGCCGTAGAACTTCTTGATGCGCAAGTGTTGCTTGATCCATTTGAAGAACAACTCGACTTGCCAGCGACTGCGATAAAGTTGCGCAATGACGAGCGCGGGCAAAGTGAAGTTGTTGGTTAAGAAGACGAGCCGTTTGTTCGTCTCCGGATCGCGGTAAACAATCCGCCGCAGTTTGTCCGGGTAATCTTGGTGGGAGTAGAAGCCGCGCAGGGTCACAATCTGATCGCCCAACACGCCACTTTGTTTGTCGACCGGCTGCGAGTAGAGACGTTTGAAATTGAAATTCTTTTTGGCGCGCGTTACGAAGAAGGCGGAGGCCAGATGTAACTTGTGCAGGCGGGCGAAATCGAGGTAGCCGCGGTCCATCACGTAGAACGCGCCGACCTCGAAGAGAATCTGGTCGAGAATCTTGATGTCGTGGACTTTGCCATGTGTAATGATCACAACAGTTGGGATGCTGCCGCGCAGATCGAGCAAGGTGTGCAGCTTCACCGCTCCTTTGTGTTTGCGGAACTTGGCCCAGGGAAAAAGCGACAGGCAAAGATCGATGGTGGTCGAGTCGAGCGCATAAACTGTTTCGGCGAGCGCCACTCCGAAGTTGTCGTGGAGATAAAGCTCTCTGGCCCAAGTGATCAGCAACTGCGCAAAGTCGGCGTAGATGCGCCAATCGCGCACCGAGTTCGCGTGCGCCAGAGTGTTGCGCGAAACGCGACCGCGAATGCCCAGGTGATAGAGCTTCGTCTGCTGGGCCCGCAGACAAGCTTCGATGTCGCGCAGACTCTCGCGATAAGTTAGTTGGGCAAAAGCCAGGCAGAGGAATTGGTCCCAACACGAAAAGCTTTGGAGTTTGTAGTCGCCTCTGTATCGTTCGACACAGCGGCGAAACTCTTGGGAGGGAAGAAAGTCCATCAGTTGTGAAAAGATCGATTTGCCAACATTCATCAGCCGTCTCCTTCCGCAAAGTTCGCGGAAGCATCGGCTGGGCCGGTTCTGAATTCAAATCGATTTTGACCAACATCGGACTTAACTTCCTCTATTTCAATCAGCTACAGCCAACGAGATCGAAAACGTTGGGACACTAGTGAGACGATTTCTAGAATAAGAGGTGGGGACACCGTCCGTCACGCCGGCTGGCAAGTCCACAGGCCGCTCTACAACTTGGCTCCGGGATGCAGGAGGCTAAAGGCATGCCTTGCCTGGGTTATAACATGCGTTATAATCCCACAGAGATGGGTTCCGGGCTGGCACGGAGGGAAAAGGATGAATGTCTTGAAGGTCACAACCGTTGGAAATTCCGTTGGGGTAATTCTGCCCAAGGAGATCCTGGAACGACTGCGGGTGGGAAAAGGGGACAGTCTCTACGTTGTCGAAACGAAGAACGGGATCCAGCTTACAGCGTATGATCCCGCGTTTGCCCAACAAGTTGAGGCTGCCGAGCGTGTAATGCGCGAGGATCGAGATGCGTTGAAGAAGCTGGCGGAATAGGTCGTCATGGCTGAAATCGTTTGGCTTCTTGATGAGACGGTAATAGCGATCCATCACCGCCAAATATCAGAGCACGGCGGAGGCGAAGGCTTGAGAGATCAAGGATTGCTGGCGTCTGCTCTAGCGCGTCCACAAAACCTTTTGGCTTATGCTCAGCCTGAGCCCGACGTGGCAGCCTTAGCTGCGGCCTACGCTTATGGAATTGCTCTCGACCACCCGTTCGTAGATGGCAACAAGCGCACTGCACTGGTAGCGGCCCGCACGTTTCTCCTACTGAATGGCGTCAACCTTGAAGCTAGTCAAGATGAGAAATACCTGACCTTCCTACGACTGGCCCAAGGGACTCTTACGGAAGAGAAGCTGGCCGATTGGATTCGAAAGCGAATCTGATCCCTTAGACGTTGGTGGGTGCATGGTGACGCAAGGAGAGAACGATGAAGAGAGCAGAAGCCAAAACAAAACGCGCC
>JACCVY010000052.1 GCA_013697915.1 Blastocatellia bacterium
GCAAAAATGAATCAAAACAACAAGACATAATCATTAAAGTTCGCCGCTAGAAGTTAGATCCAAACGAAAATGATCCATGAAAAGTAAACTGCTCCCAAACACCGGTTTTTCCGCAGCCTGCTAGGAGTCTGTCGGAATAATAATCGCTAAATCAATAAGGAGAGAGATTATAGTGAGGGGCATGAGCAGAATCTACCTAAGCTCCGCAAATCTGGCGGCATCAGCCTTACGGAGATAGAAGTTCTCAGCCTCGCCATGTCCTTCCGGCAACCTGTAGTTCCTATTGCCTCACGTGTCGAAATTGATTCTGAGGGAAACGTGGTGAAAAGCGATAGCGGATTCAGGTCAGCCGTTGCGCCGGATCACTAAAAGAGCGAATATAAATCTCTCTATCCTTATCTGTCAGTTTACAATACCTATCTTCCAGTTAGTACTCATCCTGCTGCATGATAATCGCGGATGTCTCGGATAATTAAGGTCAACTTGGAAAGCAATTGACTCAGCGGGCGGGGTACTCGTTATACTGTTGGCCACCACAATCTAATGTTTTGTCACCGAGCCTTGTAGCAATTCTTGGCTCCTAGCCTTCAACCCCTTAGCGGAAAGGAAAACGACCTATGAAAAGCAAACACAAACTGATTCTCTCGGCGTTCGTTGCGGCCCTTCTAGTGCTGGGTGTCTCAGTTTATGGGCAAGTTCACAAGTACTTCACCCCAGGCTCGGTCTGGAGTGTAAGCATGATCAGAATCCATCCTGGTATGGACCAGGCCTATTTAGAATACCTGGACTCACAACTGAAGAAAGAATCAGAGATTTCGATAAAGGGTGGGTTCATGAAGTCCTACAAGATTTTGCGCTCCCAGGGAGATGACGCCGAATGGAATATGCTGATCCTGCGCGAATATGCCAGTTTCGAAGCATTGGAGAAAAATGAAGAGAAAGCAGATGAAGCGCTTCGTCAGGCCACTGGTATAGACGATCAAAAAGGAATGCAAGGGTACATGGATCGCTCAAAGATTCGAGAGGTAGTGGGTACGAAGTTCATGCGGGAAGTAGTCCTTAAATAATCCGCATGCACAAACAAGGTCGCTTGGATACGGGCCGAGAGCGGTGAGCCCGCTCGATTGTTCGTCGCTCTTTTCCGTAAGGACCACTAGCTTAGGATATTGCGTGCATAATGGCATGCTCGGTACCGCGCCCGAAGTGTTTACCGGTTAGATTGTCGTGAAGGAATTAAAGGAGAGCGCGCGCAAATAGAACCGCGCCGATCAATCCGGCAGAGAGCGTGAAGCACCACTCTACTAGCGGACTGGTCCGATTGAAGGCGCGACGAAAGATAACCATGCCACTTTTCCATCCGTCTTGTTGGTATAGAGGGAATAGATTAGCGATTGCCAGCAGGAAATTAAGAGCACCAAAGAAAGTTCCCCAAGCCATTGCAGCAAGAATGAAATTCACCGCAATACCTGCTAACAGCACGAACAATTGCTGCAGTAGGGGCCGCTTTTGCAAACTCGACATGTCCATTCGAATGTAAGCGCCAATCGGTAATAGACGGAGTTGATAGTCGACGCGATTGACCCGAAATCCGAAAAGCTTTGGTCCCCATCCGAATCCGGCCTGGATGACAGCAACTCGACAGGCGCGAGCTGCAAGATAGTGTCCCCACTCGTGAAGCGCGAGTGCAGCAAAGAGACTTAAGATGACATTGATCGCGGAAGGATTCATATTTTTGATAGGTTAGCACCAGAAACGCATCAGCGGGATCGAAGGAGACTTACCTCAAGAGTCTTATAGCGGGCACACAGAATCATGCGGAGAGCTGATTTTCAAAACGAGAACGCTAGTTTGGCTCTCGCACAGCGCCTGCGTTACGCTTTAACTTGCTCGCCGAAGCCTGGCGGTCCTGCAATGTGCCCCAAGTCGCTATGTTCGTTTCTTTACTGAGTTCAGCCAGGCAGTCAGGGTGGAGGTTGAGGTTTCCCGCCAGTAGCTTGACGGCTCCGGAGATTGGATGGTCGCAGTGGTCACAAATGATTCTCATGTTGTTCTCCTGATGGAAGTGGCGTGCGCCAAGTAGGCCACGCTTGTTAGCCATATCATCCCGTATGCCACAAAGCTTCCAGGTAAGGAATGCGTGTTCGTTGAACAATCCGCACAAAAGAGGCTCTGGTACCATATCGATTGAAGTACATAAATCGGAATTCACTCAAGATGGAAGGTCAGTTTGAGAGGCCGTTCAGAATGATTGCTCGCATTTCCAAGTGAGAAAGTAAGGCCTTTCAAACGCCTTCCGCGTGCCAAGGCTCCGAGTTGTCGAACGGACAGAAAGCTGTGCAACTCCGGCGGAATAAGAGCGAGGGCGGGTTGAGAGGATTGGGGCGACCGAGCAAAAGACTGTTAACCCCTTCTATTTTGTTTTACATCAGCATCTCTGAACACGTGATCGACTGGGAACGCGATGGAATTTGTTCTGGCATCGAATTCTCTAAAATTTCTTCCAACAATCCCGCCGTTATATCAAGGCTAGTAAGGTACTCCCCATTGTCTAGACAAAAAAGCGACTCAAATAAGATATGAAACCGCCGCCTTCACATCCTCGCGGTGCGGTCTGTCCACTCAACTTTGAGGTTTCGTTTGATCGTCTGGACGACATCGTGAATAAGATCGCCTAGGAATTCCTCGCCATATATCTGCTGGTAGTTGGCTGCGACTGAGTCATAGAACGCTAAAACGAATAGTCGACCTCGGCTGGGATAACGCTGGCTATAAAGAGGGACGCTTAATCTCACGGTGTGGGCGGCTTACTATTTTTATTCTGTGCAATATATCGTTGGAGTTTCTTTTTCTCGGGATAATCCGACCTCTTCTGCAGAAACTTTTCGTATTCGACCGCCGCCAGGTTCTTCAATCCCACGGCGTCGTAAATGTCTGCAATGCGCAAGTGAATTTCTGCCTTCCCCTGGGGATCAATTTTGAGGGCCTCGTTCATGTAGGCGACGGCCTTAGAACCTTTTTTCAGGTTTAGGTAGGCTTCGCCGAGAAAGTAGTTTACTTCGGCAGAAGCAGGGGGCAGTGCGGCGGCTTTACTGAGGACCTCAACAGCGCCTTCAAATTTCTTTTGTTCGAGCCGCAGCTTGCCCAGATCCAGCAGAGCCAAAATGAAATTCGGCTCCAGTCCCAAAGCTTGTAGATAAGACTTTTCCGACTCGTCGCTGTTCTTTGTCAGGAAGTAAGCGGTACCGAGTTCAGTCCAGGCTTCGAAGTCTTTCTGGTCATTGCTCACAACCTGGCGAAGCATAGTGATGGCTCGAGCGTATTCCTTGTCTTTTATTGATTTCTCAGCTTTGTCAAAGAGTGACTCGTTCGGCGGAGTCCGCTGGTAGTGCTTCAGCGCGGAAATCACACTGCCCTTCTCCTCCCTCGCCGATGGGTTGGGGCGCCACTCTAAAGCGATGTCCTGGCGATAATCGCTACTGATACGATTGTCAGTACTGGAACCGCCGAGCAAGGTCACGCGCACGTTTGCGATCTCGGTACTATCCATTCGAACGGAAATGTAATAGGTACCATTAGCTAGGTTTTCAAAGCGAAAGCGCCCGTTTTTCGCCACTGTCTGATGCCCAATAGCACTACGGTTGCGGCCCGTCAGGACAACGTCAAAACTCATCGGCTTTAGTCCACTGACCTTGCTTTCATCTACCTTCAGATCTCCGTAAAGAGTATTACTGCCGCCTCCCTGGCCCAAAGCACCCGACGTTAACAAAACAATTAGTGCGACCGCCTGCAAGAGACCATTGAATGGAGCACTGGATGCGAACGTGCGACTGAAACCATTCATCTGGCTGTGCTTCATAGTCCTTACTCGAGTAGGAAATTCTGCGAAGATTGTTCCTCTTCAAATCGTGGAGGCGTTATCGACCAAGACAGCGGGGTTATCATTCGGGATTTAATCCATGAAAAGGAATGGGGCCGAAAGCTAAAGCCTCCGACCCCAAAATTCCATTGGAAGCACCGGGAATTCTCGTAGTGAACTCTCTCCAGGAAAGACTGGAGCGCATGCGCCAGCCGCCCCGGAGTGGAAACTCAGTACAGGACTTTCAACCCAAACTGAATAATGCGCGGATCGAAGGTCGTATTTATCTGACCAAAAGTCCCACCAGTAATGCTTGTGCTTGGGTCTCTAAATTGGGCCGAGTTTAGGATGTTGAAAAACTCGGCGCGGAATTCCATTCTCGCCTTCTCACCCCACAGCGGAGTTATCTTGACGATAGCCAGATCAAGATTGGTGCGAGACGGACCACGGAAGGAGTTCCTCGGCAGCGAACCGTAGGTTCGTATCGCTGGATTCGTGGCGCAAGCTGTACAGGTTGAGCCACCGAGTCCGGTTTGAGTGAAAAGTGCCGGATTAAAATAATAGTTACCGGCGCGCGAATTAAAGGTTTGCGCAGTGTGTGGATCCAGGAGAGCCAATGGCCCAGTCAGGTTGGCGTGTATCAGGTTCGAGTCGCCAGCGCCGGACGGTCCGGGACGAGTTCGTTTGCGGCTCAAGCCTCCGTTCACGTCGAGAGGAAAACCAGTTCGAAAAGTAAAGATGGGCGCGAGTGTCCAACCTTGCGTGAGACGTTTCGGACCAGAGCTCCAAGTGCGATCAAAGGGCAAGTCCCATCCGCCACTGAACGTAAAGCGGTGACGAACATCAAAATCAGAACTCGCTCGGAACAAACCATTGTTGTAAGTGGGAACGCGACTGTTGCGGTTACGGAATCCCGAGGCGGTATCAATGGAATGCGCCCAAGTGTAACCGAGCGTGAAGTAAGTTTTTCCGAGGAACGCAGTTTCGGAAACACCTTTCGTCAGGCTCACTTGCAAACCGTTGTAGTTTGCCACGCCCGCGTTGCGAAATTCATCCAGGTAACTGAACGAGAAATCGTCGTTCCCGGAGGCCGTGTTCAGAGTGCGGTGCAGTGTGCCGAGAACAAACGGATTTCGGTCAACGAGTGCCGTTAGCCCATGGGACGAACTGCCAACATAGCTGACCTCTCCAATTAGGTCCTTGTGAAGCTCGCGTTGCAAGCTGAGGTTGTACTGATAAATATAGGGCGTGCGCAAGTTGGGGTCAACGAAATAGACGCCGCCACCGCCGAAGGGTAAAAATCCGGAGGCATCAAAATCGATGTTCCGCGCGGGCGGCCTGGACGGGAATGGATTCGCCTGGCCGACGTTGCCAAAGGGATCGCTGAAGGCATCAGGACCTGGATCCGGAAAAAGATCGGCAAAGCCAAAAAACGGCGCCTGGCCATTAAACTGCAGGTTATCTTCCCCCTTTAATACATCGTAGAAGACACCGAAGCCGCCGCGGACGCTCGTCTTCGCTGTGCCAAACGGATCCCAGGCGAAGCCAAAGCGAGGAGCGAAATCGTTGAAGTCGGAAAAATTCGAACCCTTTGGCGCGGCGGCGTCTCCTGGAAAGAGAAGCCCAGTGGGCGCGTTGGGAAAGCGAGTAGACTTCTGACCTGCGACAATCGAGAACGACCGCCCGCGAGTGTCATACTTGGGCTGGTTATATTCGTAGCGCAGACCCAAAGTCAGAGTTAGATTCCTGCGCATTCGCCACTCATCCTGGAAGAACCCAGCCACCGACTTGGAGCGAATATCTGAAGGCGCTTCGCCGAATTGAAAGTATTCGTCCGGTAGGCCCAACAAAAAGTCAGCAAGGTCGTTGCCCGAGCCAATTCCACCCGAACTAGCCGCCCCACTAAACGTAAACTCCCCGTTCACGTAAAAATCATAGACGGTGTTGTTTTGGTAGTCAGAAAAATCGCCACCAAACTTCATACTGTGGTTGCCCCTAATCAACGAGACCGTGTCCTGCCAGTTGAAGGTATTGTTGATGAGGTTAGTTGGCCCCTGCACACTGAATCCTATACCCATGCCGCTAGCGAAATTGAGGTTTGGCGGGCCGGTGGGATGATCGGAGATGTAATTGATACCGAGTTGTGTGCCTGTCGGCAACGTGCGTGCAGGCACCGATTGAGTTTGCGCGTCACGCTGTGCCGTAAACCTGAAATCATTAATCAGGCTGGCTGAGAAAACGCTGGTGTAGCCGATGTTGGCATAGCTTCGCGGGCCGCCTGTCGCGACAGGAAATCCGGGCACGTTTGCGTAGGCGAACGGAACTAAAGTATCGATCTTAGTCCGTCCCAAGGTGATCGAGAGTTTATCCTCCTTTCTCACGTTAAAGTCGAACTTCATTGTGAGTTCATCAAAATTACTGGCCGCGGCGCCTTGTGATTTAAGCCGGCCAGTGGTGGAGGTCGGGATTAAACCCGCCTTAATATAGTTTTGAGCGACAAAATTGATCCGCGTCGGATCTATGATGCCCTGTGCGCGCAAGGCCGGATTCGGTTGATACTGCGGGTTCGCGTTCAAGAAACTGACGACCCCCGCGTCGGGACCGGTGAGACTGGTGTTTGAAAGCGAAAAGTTGCCGG
Source organism: Blastocatellia bacterium (assembly GCA_013697915.1). Lineage (GTDB taxonomy): Bacteria > Acidobacteriota > Blastocatellia > Pyrinomonadales > Pyrinomonadaceae > PSRF01. The sequence goes on from JACCVY010000052.1 coordinate 6,495, forward strand.
TCAACTCCGCCGGTGTGAAAACGGAGATTAAGGAGGTCGTTGTCGTCGAGGTCTGTCGCTGACCTTGATAGCCGACGAAAAAGAAAGCCTTGTCACGGCCATTCCAGATGCTGCGGCCACCCTCACCGAAGCGGGGTAGAATAATTGGGCCCCCGGCCGTGCCGCCAAACTGATTGCGTTTAAGCAGTTCGCGGGGCAATCCCTCCCGCTTATTGAAGAAAGAGTTAGCGTTGAGGGCATAGTTACGCACAAACTCGAATACGCTTCCGCTGAAGTCATTGGTTCCAGACTTCGTCACAACGCTGATGATGCCACCACCATTACGGCCATATTCCGCGGTGTAGTTGCTGGTCAGAATGCGAAATTCCGCAACGGTGTCGGGATTTGGATTGAACACTACGCGGTTGCTGAGTAGATTGTTGTTTAGCCCGCCATCAAGCAGGAAGGTCACCGAGTCGGCACGCCCGCCTGAGATGTTGAATGTTCCGGCGCCAGTGTCGCTGCTGTTATTTTCGGAAACGCCCGGCTGGAGCAACGCCAGGTTGAGAACGTTACGACCATTGCTCGGCAAATTTGAAATCGACTGGAGCGTAACTGAGCGTCCCAGCGTCGGATTCACGGTTTCGACTGCCGCGGTGTGGCCGACTACATCCACAACCTCGGATGGGGAGCCCAATTCCAGGGGCGCATCGATGCGCAGCACCTGATTGATTTGCAGCTTGTTGCCCTCGCTAATGAATTTCTTGAAGCCCTGACGCTCAATAGTTACTTTGTAGGTGCCGATAGGCAGCGACGGGACTTGAAAGCTTCCATCCTGATCAGTCGTTGTGTCACGCGTAACCTGTGCGGTCTGGCTGCTAGTGGTGGTCACCGTCACCTTGGCTCCGGGAATTACCGCTCCCTGCGGGTCCGTTACTCCACCAATTATCTTTCCTGTCGCCTGTTGCGCACTTACATTTACATGTAGCGATACCGCAAACAGGATCGTTAGTACGAGAGTCGGCCAACTTAACAGTCGTTTCATGGGTTCCTCCAGTAAAAGATGTTGAGCACTCTGATCTATTGGGTGAGCACCGCTAGCGCTTCAGCCGATATAGACCACTTTCCATTTCGGATTCCTTAGCTGCGATGAAGCGTGTTTTGGCTGGTCGAGAAACTGAGAATGTTTCTCCCATATGCGCCGAAAACCGCCGGAGTCCCTGTTTGGAATAAAGTTTTTGAGGCATGCTGGCCTGAACGGGCCCAAGAATATTTTTTGCTACAAGATTTTTCCTGCAGTTACTATTCCGCAAAAAATGCCCTCCTAAGAACTTGGGAAAGCGCGAGATTTCAAGGGTTGGGAAGCGTTGCTGCCGGGAAACCCCACCAGCTTATCCGAAATTCTGTTCACGTTATGAATTTTTGGATTATTGGGGGTTTGGTTAAACGAAAATCCCGATGGTGATCGGAATTGGAAAGTGAATATGGACGGGAAGCGCGCCGAACTGCGTTTAGGCGTTATTGGCGAGTCCTTGAGGCACCCTACTCTTTGTAAATTCCTGCCCCCGCTGTGAGACTGCACTGGAATGTTTTTATCGCAGCTCGGGCTGATAGAGCCACCCAAATTGGCGGCTGCGGGATAAGCAAACTCAAACGCGAAGCGGTGCTCCGCTGAGCGTTCGCAAGTCTGGGCTACGCAACGGACTTTGATTACGCAGTAGAGTCCAAAAACTTCCGAGCGAGGGTAGACATCTTTCGCTCGAAGATCCCACCTATCCTCATAGAGCCGTGTGAGTATCATCTCAAATAGATGAGTGCGTAAATAATCAGAAGTGAGTTGCAAGCGGAAACTCCAGCGGCGGTCATCTTGTCGCAGTGACCGTCCGTGCGTAAACTAAATTCATGATGAATTCCATAGTGCATTGGCTGTCAGGAGGGATTGAAGCAGTAGGCATTTCGATTATCGTCGGAGGCGCTCTAATCGCGACTGCGGCGTTTTTTGCGCGGCTCGCTCGGAAAGAGAAGTTCGACAATAGCTATAAGTGGTATCGCGCAAATCTTGGCCGAGCAATTCTGCTTGGACTAGAGTTACTAGTTGCTGCCGACATTATCGGGACTGTGGCAGTAGAACCCAACTTCCGAAACCTAAGTGTGTTAGGACTGATTATAGTTATCAGGACTTTTCTGAGCTTTTCACTCGAGGTGGAGATAAGCGGAAGGTGGCCGTGGGACAAGGAGAAGGCCTTTGAAGGTAAAGGCGCGAGCTGAGGCTGGCTGTTAGACTCTAAACGGAGATGTCAGAGAATACATCAGATACGTGCGCGCATCCGCCTTGCCAATGCTCCGCACCTTCGGTGGGTGAAGGAATCAAACTCGCATGTTAGATCAAGAAAATTTTACTGTAGGAGTCGAGGAAGAATATCAGATCATCCACCCTGAAACGCGCGAGCTTCGTTCGCGGGCCGCGCGCATCTTGTTGAAAGCAGAGCAGGCTGTAGGTAGCGATGTGCAATCCGAGCTCTACCTCTCTCAGATTGAGATCGGGACGCAGATCTGCCATACGCTTGCTGAAGTACGCGCCGAACTGGTGCGCTTACGCGGTGAAGTAATCGCAGCCGCTGAGCGCGACGGGAGTCGCCTTGCTGCCGCCGGCACCCATCCCTTCTCGCACTGGGAAGACCAACAACTCACCCCAAAGGATCGTTACATCAGTATCGCGCAGGATTATCAGCAACTAGCGCGAGAGCAATTGATCTTCGGTTGCCATGTCCACGTGGGTATAAGCAGTCGTGAGGCAGCGATTCAAGTTATGAACCGTGTGC
>JACCVY010000055.1 GCA_013697915.1 Blastocatellia bacterium
GCATGACCTCGTGTTCGCAGGGCTAATCGGCATGATTGATCCGCCGCGCGAAGAAGCAAAGGAGGCCGTCGCCCGCGCGAAGGCGGCGGGGATACGACCGTTGATGATCACGGGCGATCATCCCGTCACCGCCGCCGTGATTGCTGCCGAACTCGGCATCACCACTAACGGACGAGCTGCCACGGGCGCGGAGATTGAGAAGTCGTCGGATGAAACGCTCATTCAAACAATCAAAGAAGTGTCGGTCTATGCGCGCGTCAATCCGGAACACAAACTGCGAATCGTGAAAGCGTTACAGCGCGAAGGCGCCATCGTGGCGATGACCGGCGACGGCGTCAACGATGCGCCCGCCTTGAAGACCGCCGACATCGGCGTGGCGATGGGCATCACAGGCACCGACGTTTCCAAAGAAGCCGCCGACATAGTGCTTGCGGATGACAACTTCGCTTCAATCGTCGCGGCGGTCGAAGAAGGGCGCGCGATCTTCTCGAACATCAGGAAGTTTTTGCGTTACTTGCTTTCGTCGAACATCGGCGAAGTGATGACGATGTTCTTCGGCGTGCTGCTGGCAGACCTGATCGGGCTGAAGGCTGAAGGCAGCGGCGTAGTACTGCCGCTTCTGGCGACGCAAATCCTGTGGATCAATCTGGTGACGGACGGCGCGCCCGCGCTCGCACTCGGCGTTGACCCCGCAGACGCAGGCGTGATGACTAAGCCGCCGCGTCCGCGAGCTGAAAGGGTGATCACTCGCCGGATGTGGGCGGGCATCTTCTTCGTCGGCGTGGTGATGGCAGCGGGGACACTGCTCATGCTCGATGCTTCACTTCCCGGTGGTCTGATCGAAGGCTCGGGCAGTATGCGTTATGCGCAGACAATGGCGTTCACGACATTGATCATGTTCCAACTTTTCAACGTCTTCAATGCGCGTTCAGATCAGCGGAGCGCGTTCGTCGGGATGTTCTCTAACAAGTGGCTGTGGGGAGCGATTCTGTTGTCGCTCGCCTTGCACCTGGCGGTGATTTACATACCGTTTCTGCAACAGGCTTTCTCGACCGCGAGCTTGAGCTTCTGGGATTGGTTGCGCTGTATGGCGGTGGCAAGCACGGTGCTGTGGCTGCGCGAATTAAGCAAGGTGGTTCACGCGTGACGAGCCGCTGATAGTCACCCGAGGGTCTTCAAAAAGGCTGTGTTGTAGGCGGTGGCCGGCGGAGTCTGGTACGGTTCTTCGCTGAATCTCCGCTTGCCGCCCTCAAGCTGGATATCTACCGACTGACTGAAGATGGGAACTTCTCCACGTGAAGAGAACTTGGAAAGTTTGTGAGAGCGACTGCGTAAGGTTCCTCAAGCGTATGCGCGAAAGTGCGCTGTCTCTTCCAGGCCGACTGCTCTTTTGCGTATCTTGCTAGCAACAACGAAGACGCACTTAATGTGTTTGCGGGCATGTCGTTTGCTCTAAAAGAAGCTACAAGCAAGAAAAAGAAAGAAGCGCCACTAGCCAGAAGCTCTTCTGTTGAGTCGCAGTCGCTTCTAGATGCAAGAATGCCGTTGGAAAAGAGAGGAACGAGTTATGGAAGCCATTAGAGCTAAGAGCAATAGCGCAGACAAGGATCTGCGTGACAGAGTCGAGCAACAGCTCGACTGGCAACCGGAAGTTACGTCGACTGAGATCGGAGTCGGGACCGACGACGGCGTCGTGACGTTGACCGGATTTGTAAACACGTACGCCGAGAAGTTGGCTGGCGAGCAGATAGCGAAACGGACTTATGGCGTCAAGGCTGTCGCTAATGACATTCAGGTCAAGCCGCTGTTCAAAAAAACGGATACGGAGATTGCCACCTACGCCGTGAGCGCGCTGGAGTCACGTGTCGACGTGCCGCATGAGAAGATCAAGCTGATAGTAAAAGACGGCTGGGTCACGCTCGAAGGCAATGTCGACTGGTACTACAAGAAAAACGCGGCTGAATTGGCGGTCAAGTACCTTTCAGGAGTTAGAGGCATCACAGACAACATCAAGGTGGCGCCACAGGTTTCGACGATTGTGGTCAAAGACAAGATCGAAGCTGCGTTGAAACGCAGCGCCGAAGTCGACGCCCGCCGAATCCGAGTAGAAGCCTACGACGGTAAAGTGACATTGTCGGGTGATGTCCATACCTGGTTCGAAAAGGATGAAGCCGCAAGCGCAGCGTGGGCCGCGCCCGGCGTAACGCAAGTTAGCAATCAAATCGCCGTAATGCCGTAAGGTAGCGAATGGGTACAAGGCCTGGTTCCTTAAAACCAGGCTTTGTGCGCCGTTTTGCCGGGGCACGGAGAGGATGTTTGAAGACTTCGACATTCTTCGTTTACCGAGTTTCTTCAGAAAGGAATTCGACGAGGTCGGATGGATGCCGGAGATTGATGCTCCAGCTGAACGGTGAGTTGATAGTACGTGTCGACCTGCCCGGGCTGAACAAAGATGACGTCAAGGTAGATTAACGGACGGTGTGCTTGCGATTTCCGGAGAACGGAAAGAAGAAAAAGAGGAGAACCGGGAGGGCTCCTATCGCAGCGAGCGCAGCTACGGCAGCTTCTACCGCCAGATACCGCTACCGGAAAGCGCCAAGATGAGAGACGGCAACGGCAAAATTCACTGACGGAGTGCTTGAATACCGATGCAAGCGGGAACCCCAGACGCGCCGGCTGGAGATCAGAGCAGCCGAAGAGACTGCTAAGCGAAGGCTGCTGCATAAACCGCGGTAAAGGGTTAACAAGAATGGCGCAGATGCCCACGTGCTGAGCAAGCGCAAATGCGCTCAGCGCGTGGGCGTTTTCACTAAGAGGGTGAGAACTAACCTATCTGCAAGTCGGACGGCTTTGACCCGCTCCTCGATGGCTTTGAAAGAATATCAAATCGGTTCGTGGTGGGCGTCAAAGCCGATGCTTTCATTTAACGGCCTGGCAGTTCTAATGTCGGTCTATCGTCAGCCGGGATGGGAACACTGGGCCTGGCCCTTTGTTGCGTTCGGGTTTCTCTGCTCCCTGGAGGTTGGACTGTCCAATTGGCTCGGAGTACTTTGTGGTGCAAGCGCCATTGACTCGGCATATGTAATACTCGATTTACGACTAGGGAATGGGGGTTGAAAGGCGATGGACAAACAAACACTTCGTGGACATCTCGAAGAGTTACATGCTGAACTCCAGCAGGTTGAATCACTCGACGTTAACGAACGAGAGATGCTTCAGAACCTGGCGAGAGACGTTCAGGAGGCCCTTAGCAGGGAAGACGATAGTACTCAACACTACAGCAGTCTGGGTGACCGGCTCCGGGAAGTGATAGCACAAGTAGAAGCTTCTCATCCTCGGGCGACGATGCGGATGCAGCAGGTAATAGATCACCTGGCTTATTTGGGGATTTAGGGGGACGCCGGAAGCCGATTGCTTCGAATGGAATGAACCTGTACACCCTCAGCGAAAAACAGACTTTTTGCCAGCGTGTCGTAGCGGCGGCCAGCATTCGGCCTGACCAGGTAGCGATGATGGTGATCGAGCCCCACTGTAAGGAGACGATTACCTTCGGTTCCATGCTGGCGCAGGTTCGCAGCATTGCGTATCGCCTCAGTCAGGAGAAAATCGCTGTCGGCGATCGGGTGGCCCTGATAGGCGAAAACCATCCCAATTGGGCCATTGCCTACCTCGGCATCATTTATCGAGGGGCGGTAGTTACACCGCTAGATCCGGCGGCGACAACGCAGGCACTCGCCGCCTTTCTTAAAGGCTCCGAAGCGAAACTCGCGTTTATTTCACCAACTTCATTAGATAAGTTTCGGGCAGCCTGCGAGCAAATCGGCCGCAGCATTCCTGCAGTGGCCCTGCGGCACCTCGCAAAAGCAAATGGACTGGCAAGTTTTGAAGATTGGGCAGAGACCCCGACGCCGAAGGAGTTCAATGAAGCTCCGCCACCTGCTAAGGCAGAAGATTTGGCGGTTCTGATATACACCTCAGGGACGACGGGAGTGCCAAAGGCCGTGCCGCTCACCCACGGAAATATCTATGCGGAGAGCGATAAGGTCCAGGAGGTTATGCGTATTAGCGACCGGGAGGTGATCCTGAGTCTCCTACCGCTATTTCATGCCTACTCACAAATCGTCAATCTTTGGCTCGCCACGATCGTAGGTGCCCGTGTCGTCTATCTCACTGAACTGGATAGTGCTCAAATTGAGCACGGTCTAAGAGAAGCTGGTGCGACGGCGCTCGTTGGAGTGCCGCGCCTGTGGTATCTGTTTCACAAAAAAATATTTGACGCAGTACACATGCGACCGGCGCCAGTCCGGGTTCTCTTTCGAGTCATGCTTGCTGTCAACGGCGGGCTGCGCGACTGGTTTGGGTTGAATGCTGGTCGCTTTTTCTTCAGACCCATCCACCAGTCTTTTGGCGGCAAACTACGCTTGGCGGTTTCTGGGGGTGCCAACTTCGACGAGGATGTTGCGAAGGCTTTTTACCGGTTGGGTTTCACAATCTTGCAGGGCTATGGCCTGACAGAGACCAGCGGTGCGGCCACGGTCACGCGCTTCGAAGATAACAAGATTGGTTCGGTAGGCACCCCGCTGAATGGTGTCGAGGTCAGGATCGACGAACCGGACGGAGCAGGGATCGGCGAAGTGTTGATCCGCGGACCGGTCGTGATGTCAGGCTACTACCAGAATCCGGAAGCTAACAGCGAGGCATTTACAGCCGAGGGATTTTTTCGCTCTGGCGATCTGGGGCGTTTTGACAAACAGGGGCACCTCTACATTGTTGGCCGTAAGAAAGACGTGATCAAGTTGCCATCTGGCAAGAATGTCTTCCCTGAAGATGTGGAAGCGTACTACGAACACTCGCCGTTTGTTAGCGAGGTCTGCGTGCTCGGCATCAAGGACGAAGCAAGTCAGTTCAAAAGAGCAGAAAAGTTATGCGCGGTCGTGGTGCCGAATTTCGAACACCTGAAAGCGCAGCATGTTGCGAATGCCCGGGAGTGGGTTGTTTGGGAGCTGGAAAATCTCGGACGGGAATTGCCGGAGTATCAACGTGTCCACGATTTCGTCCTTCGCGCTGAGCCGCTACCGCGCACGAGCACACGCAAAATACGGCGGTTCGAACTTCAAAACCAACTTGAGGCGCTGAGGGCGCGAGAAGGCAACGGGGGAGAGTCGAAAGCATTTGTTCTCAGCGAAGCAGATCGGGCATTGATGGATTCTCCGGCAGGGCGCGGCACAGTTGCGGCTGTGAAACAGCACGTTCGCGATATTGAGCTAATTCATCCGCAGATGAACTTTGAAATTGATCTAGGGCTTGATTCACTTGCGCGCGCGGAATGTGTTGCCAGCGTCGAACAAAGCCTGGGCATCGAACTCAAGCCAGAAGAAGTATCCACTGCTCAGACAGTAGGCGAGCTGGTTCAGTTAGCCAACGCAAAGATCAGCGGTGGGCCACTACCAGTGGAACCCGCGGCATTTCACTGGCGTGATGTGTTGGCGGGAACACCTGAGGAATTGCCGGAAGTGGAGCAACTGCTAAGGCGCAAAGCAGGGATGGTGCTGTTTGCGCAGGTGCTGCTGTGGTTCATTCACTTTGGCGCGAGTCTCTTGTTTCGCATGGAAGTGAAAGGCAAGGAGGTTCTCGCCCAGCTCGAACCCCCGTATCTAATCTGCCCAAACCATCAGAGCTACATCGATCCCTTGCTTGTTTGTTCAGTTTATCCTCGGAGCGTGCTACGAAACGTTTTTCATGTCGGGGCGAGCATGTACTTTGGCAACGCCGCTATGGCTCAGCTTGCACGGCTGATTAACGTCGTACCCATCGATCCTGACGTGCAACTGCTGCACGCGATGCGGGCCGGCGCCGCCGGACTCCGTGCCGGTAAGATTCTAAATATATACCCTGAGGGCCAACGCTCCTTTGATGGCCAACTGCAAGAGTTCAAGAAGGGGGCGGCGATTCTCGCGACAGAACTGAATATACCGATCGTGCCAGTTGCTTTGGACGGCGCTTATCGCATCTGGCCGCGCAAGTCCTGGCGCGTTCGCCTGGCAAAGGTGAAGATAAGCTTCGGCGAGCCCGTCGACACGCGAAAGATAGCTGCAGATGAGGCAGATGAAGAAGTCGTTTACGAAAGAGTCACGGCAGTGCTGAAACAACGAATCCAACAGATGCTCGATGAGATGCGCAGAGAAGAGTAAATAGCCGGAGCGCTGCGGTTATACGGCTATGGCCGTAAGGGTGAATACTCGGCCGTGCCGGGCTGCTGATTTAACATCACCCCGACGTAGCGCATCCCTGATTTCATCAAGTTTGTAAGCGTCGTCCAGGGACAGATATGGGGACCATTCGTCTCCAGTCTCCAGTAGCTCCACATCAACTTCGGCTACATACTTTCCTTCATGTACCAGCTTGGTGCGAACTCGCTTTTTCATTGCTTTCTCCTCAAGACTATTGATGAACGGCTGCCGCCCACTCGCGGGCTCTTCCTTTTGTACTCCAACGATCCTGGGGTTCCGCTCCGCTCCACCCCAGAAACTATGAAGCCGGGTCTCCCAAAGTCGATTTGAAAGTTGGATAATGTCCAACGATTGAAACGAGTTTGGCCTTTGCAGGTTGACTCAAAATCTGACTTAGAAGGGAGTACCCGGTGA